>JAQUTW010000011.1 GCA_028694215.1 Paludibacteraceae bacterium
GGACTTGCCTCACGGATTATTTCTAAAATCACTGCACTAACCATGATACAATACCTGAATCTGTTCGTCTTTAACAGAAAACTTAACGCCGTCAAAATAAATCTTACCTAAATGCACAACGGGTTAAATAAACTTTTTTCATAATATATTAATTTAAAAGTTAATAAATTATTTTTTCGCAAATATAATTAATGTTTTTACCATTATTTGATTTTTATATATAATTGTTTTTTTTTGTATTTTTTTGCAAATTATTTGTGGTTAAAAAAATAAATACCTGCTTATAATGGCAGGTATTTAATTGATAGTTATAGTGTTATGGTAGTAGTTACACCATGTCGATATGTACATCTCTGAATCCGAGAAAGTAGAGAATACCGTCTAACCCGATGGTGGAGATGGATTGTCGGGCGTTGGCTTTTACTTTGGGTTTGGCATGGAAAGCAATCCCCAAACCTGCCAAATTGAGCATTGGCAAATCGTTGGCACCGTCGCCTACGGCAATCACTTGTTCCAAATCTATTTTTTCTACTTGTGCAATAAGTTTCAGCAATTCGGCTTTTCGTTTGCCGTCCACTATGTCGCCAAGATATTTTCCGGTCAGTTTGCCATCGGCGATTTCCAAATCGTTGGCATAAATATAATCGACTCCGAAGCGTTTTTGCAGATATTTTCCAAAATAGGTAAAACCTCCGGAAAGGATGGCAATTTTAAATCCGCATTTTTTCAGAATTGCCATCAGTTTGTCGGCTCCGTCCATTATTGGCAGATGTTCGGCTATGTCAATCATAACGGACTCGTCCAATCCTTTGAGCAGTGCTACGCGACGGGTAAAACTTTCCGAGAAATCTATTTCGCCACGCATGGCCGATTCGGTAATGGCTCTTACTTTATCGCCAACTCCGGCTCTGTCCGCCAATTCGTCTATCACTTCCGTTTTTATTAACGTAGAATCCATATCGAAGCAGATAAGCCGGCGATTGCGGCGGTACATATCATCGCGTTGAAACGAAATATCTACACCTTCGTGGGCAGAAATTTGCAGAAACGTATCGGACAGTTTGTTTTTATCGGTCAAAGTTCCACGTATCGAAAATTCTACGCATGAGCGCAAATGTTCATGATCCTGTATGTCTAAAGGAGGACGTCCTGTCAATCGTTTTATGGAATCGATATTCAAATTTTGCTCGGAAACGGCTTTTGTTACCAACGCAAGCTGCTTGGCAGTAATCACTTTGCCCAAAATTGTAACAATGTAGCGACTTTTGCCCTGTCTTCCCACCCAGCTGTTGTAATTTTCTTCTGAAACGGGTGTGAATTTCACGGTAACTCCCAATTCTGAACATTTAAACAAAATATCTTTTAAAATGGCACCGGAATGTAGTTCATTATCCATTTTAAACAAAATACCCAAAGAGAGTGTGTGGTGTATATCCGCTTGACCAATATCTAAAATAGTGGCTTCATATTTTCCTAAAATTTCTGTTATAGAGGAAGTTACACCAGGTTTGTCTTCACCCGAAATACTGATAAGAATAATTTCTCTGCTCATGAATTAATGCTTTTGTTTGCAAAGTACGAACTTTTTATTGAAAATGCCAAATTTATTGGTAAAAACTCCTGAAAGGAATTTTTTTTTTGATAAAAACCATTGCGTATTAATTTAAAAATGTATCTTTGCAATGTTATTTGTGAAAATAACAGACATTTTGCAGTAAGCATTTAGCTTTATTCTTTCTATCTCGAAGTTTGGCAACCGAAAAGTATCCGAAAGAAATAAGGAAGGTGCTCACGCGTGGCGTGGTATGTAGCCAATGTGGATTCTAAAGGTTGCAAACCTGTTGCTCAAAAATTACCTAATGAGTTGGGAATATACGATATGAGTGGAAATGTTTGGGAGTGGTGCGAAGGAGCAGCTACTCGTGGTGGTAGTGTAGGAGATAATTCTTCATTATGCAGTGTAACGTATAGTGGCACATATCCGTATGGTCGAGGTAAAGATCACGGTTTTCGTCTTGTGCTTGTTCCTTGAAATAAGACGCTTTTGCTGAAATATAAAAAAAGAGAAACTGTTATGTGAAAACAGTTTCTCTTTTTTGTGTGATGTGGTTGCTTTAACGTTATTTTATGGCCTGCCAAGCAATATCGGTGCGATGGAAGAGGTTGTCGCATTCAATTTTTGCAACTTCTTCGTTGGCTTTTTTTTGTGCTTCAGCCAAACTTTCAGCCAAAACGGTAATAAATAAAACGCGTCCGCCGTTGGTGAGAATTTTACCGTTTTCCATTCGCGTTCCCATGTGATAGACAGTTGCATGAACTTTGTCGAGATTTTTAATTTCAAAGCCTTTTTCGTAATTTTCGGGATAACCTTTTGATGCCATTACTATGCCAACAGCAGAACGTTTGTCCCATTTTATGTCGATGGGCGTTTCGTTTATTATGGCTTGAAAAATATCGGTAACGTCGCTTTGCAGACGTGGTAATACAACTTCCGTTTCGGGGTCGCCAAAGCGTGCATTAAATTCTATGACTTTTATGCCGTTTGGCGTTTTCATTAAACCGCCATACAGAACGCCTTTGAAAGGGCAACCCTCGGCAACCAAAGCATTGGCAGTTGCCTGCATGATGTGTTTGTAAGCAAATTCTTCATCGGCTTTTGTGATAAACGGGAGAGGGGAATAGGCTCCCATTCCGCCCGTGTTTGGACCTTTGTCGCCATCGAATGCGCGCTTATGATCTTGTGCCAACATCATCGGATAAACTTTGTCGCGACAGACAAAACACATAAACGAAAATTCCGGTCCGGTTATAAATTCTTCGATGACAACTTTGCCATGTCCAAATTTATCGTTTAAAAGCATATCTTTCAATGTCGACTCTGCTTCTTTCAGAGTTTCGGGAATGACAACGCCTTTTCCGGCAGCCAAACCGTCGTATTTTAAAACTATTGGCAGCGATTGTGCTTGTACATAATTCCAAGCCGATTTATAATCGGAAAAGACCTTGTATGCAGCGGTTGGAATAGCGTATTTTTGCATCAGGTGTTTGGCAAATTCTTTACTTGATTCAATTTGTGCCGCTTCTTTTGTCGGACCGAATATTTTTAGTTCATGTGCTTCAAAAGCATTTACGACACCTGCAGCCAAGGCAACTTCCGGTCCGACTACCGTAAGTGCGATGTTGTGGTTATAGGCAAAAGTTACCAGATTGTCCACGTCGGTATCTTTTATTGGCATACATTCTGCCAATTGTGCAATGCCCGCATTTCCGGGAGCAGCATAAATTTTTGATACTTTTTTCGATTTGCTTAAAGCGTCGATGATAGCGTGTTCACGACCACCTCCGCCTATAACTAAAACATTCATTCTGTTATTTTATTTTGTTTGTTACCAAATTCTTGCACGTTTTTCGGGCGCAATATACATTCCGTCACCTTCGTGCAGTTCAAATGCTTTGGCGAATGCGTCGATATGTGGCAGAGTGCCGTTTACACGCCATTTGCCCAACGAATGAGGATCTTCTTTTACACGGCGTAAAATTTCCGCTTCGCGAATATTGCCTGCCCAAAGACCGGCATAAGCGATGAAGAAACGCTGGTCGGCTGTGAAACCGTCCATTTCTTCTTTAATAGTGCCTTGTGTTTTGGCTTTTTGTAATGCTGCATACGAAATATTTAATCCTCCATTATCGGCGATATTTTCTCCTAATGTGAATGTGCCGTTGGCGAATGTTCCGGGTAATACTTCGATGTGGTTGAAATAATCGACCAAAATGTCGGTGCGTGTTTTAAAGTTTGTGGCATCTTCCTCTTTCCACCAGTTGTTGAGGTTGCCTTCTTTGTCGTAGTTGCGTCCTTGATCATCAAATCCGTGTGTCATTTCGTGACCGATAACTACCCCAATGGCACCGTAATTTACGGCGTCGTCGGCATTCATATCGAAGAACGGCACTTGCAGAATACCTGCCGGAAAACAAATTTCGTTAGTGCTTGGATTGTAGTAGGCGTTTACGGTTTGTGGTGTCATCAACCATTCCGAAGGATCGAGGGGCTTACCGATTTTACTCAACTGATAGGCTGTTTCAAAACGATTTGCACGCTCAATATTGGCAAAATAAGAGTCATTTTGAATGTTTAAATTACTGTAATCGCGCCATTTGTCAGGATAACCGACTTTTACAATAAAAGCATTGAGCTTATCGTAGGCAATTTGTTTGGTGCTGTCGTTCATCCATGTATTTTCTTCTATGCGGTCGTGTAAAGCAGCCTGCAAATTGGCAACCAATTGTAACATACGGGCTTTTGCTTCGGCAGGAAAATATTTTTCTACATACATTTGTCCTACGGCTTCACCAAGGCTGCCATCAACTACATCCACTACGCGTTTCCAACGTGGGCGTTGCTCTTCTTTTCCGGAAAGCGTACGACCGTAAAAGTCGAAATTGACATTTACAAAATTGCTACTCAAATAAGCAGCACCTTCGTTGATGAAGCTACAAGCCAAATATGCTTTTAGAACATCCATGTCGGTTTTTTCGATAATTTTGTTCAGGTTTTTGATATAATCTGTTTGCCCGATATTTACCGAATCTATTGTCCCCAATCCGATAGCGTTCATGTAGGCTTTAATATCAATGACGGGTAACATTTTTTGCCAATCTTCAATTGAGGTAATGTTGCAGGTTTTATATGGATTACGAGTGTCATTTTTGTCCATAAAAACTTTTGCCAGTTCGGTTTCAAAAGCCAAAATACGTTTTGCCATTGCGGTATTGTCGGTGATATTCGCTAATTTGTCGTAGCCCGAAAAATTCATAAATTTGGTAAGTAAAACAACATATTGATTGCGTATATTTTGCATTTTTTCGTTGTTTTCGAGGTAGTAGTCGCGGTCGCCAATGCCAAGACCTGTTTGCCACACCCATGCGATACATTGTTTGCTGTTCATCGGATTGGCTTCTCCAAAAATACCGAATAGCGGACTTCCGCCTTCCAAAGTATAAGAAGCAAGTTTTGCGGTCAATTCTTTTTTGTCGCTCAAGGCAGCAATGCTTTGCAACTCTTTTTGCAATGGTTCTGCACCTTGATTATCAATGGTGGCACTGTCCATCCCGAGATTGTATAAATCACCAATTTTTTGTGGGATAGAACCATGGTTATGGCAGGTTTTTGCAATTTCGGTAATCAATCCTTTTAATTGTTCCTGATTATCTTCTGCCAATTTGTCGAAACTGCCGTAGCGGGCATATTCTGCCGTAAGCGGATGATTTTTCATCCAGCCTCCGCAAGCGTATTGATAGAAATCTTGTTTTGGAGAAGTAGTGGAATCCAAATCATTAAAACGAATGCCCGATGTGAGAGCAGGCTTTTGGTTGCCACACGATGTGGCGATGAATGCTGAGCCAATCATAGCTGCGTAAATTAATTTTTTCATATTGATTTTATTTAAGAATATTCTGAATGTCAAAAAAAATATTTAGGCTGCAAAGTAACGTAATATTTTTTGAATAACAAAATAAATTTATTGTTTTTCGATAAATTTATATGTTTTATCTATTCAGAAATTGGCTCAGTTTGTTTAATGTTTAAAGTGACGTTTACCACTGAACAGCATACTGATGCCGTATTCATTGGCTTTCTTAATGGAATCTTCATCGCGTACGCTGCCACCGGGTTGTACAATGGCGGTAACTCCCATTTTGTGGGCTAACGTTACACAATCGTCAAATGGAAAGAACGCATCAGATGCCATTATCAAGTCGTTTGTTACACCGTTGGCATGTGCTTCATTCAGGGCTATCTCTGCAGATCCGATGCGGTTCATTTGTCCTGCTCCGATACCCAGGGTCTGACCGTTTTTCACAATAACGATAGCGTTTGATTTTACGTGTTTTACGATGCGCAGTCCAAATGCCATATCTGTTAGTTGCTCTTTTGTTGGTTGTTTTTCGGTCACGCACATGTTGGTGGTGAGTATTGCCATCTCAACGTCCATATTTTGAACTAAAAGTCCACCGTTTACGCTAACGTATTGCATTGGTTTGGCATTATCTTTCTGCATATTGACCTCTAAAAGGCGCAAATTCTTTTTTGTGCATAAAATGGTTAGTGCCTCCTGCGAAAATTTTGGTGCCATGATAATTTCCAAAAAAATCGGTTTCATAAATTCCGCGGCTTCCTTGGTTATTTCGCAGTTGGTGGCTACTATGCCTCCAAAAATACTGACTTTGTCAGCTTCGTAGGCTTTTTGCCATGCGTCAACAATATTTTCGCCTATGGCTGCTCCACAAGGATTCATATGTTTCAATCCTACACAAAAAGGTACATCAAATTCACGTACAATATTGAGTGCAGCGTTGGCGTCTTGTATGTTATTGTAACTTAATTCTTTACCATTTAGCTGTTTGGCAAAGGCTAATGAAAAAGGAACTTCGTTTGTTTGGCGGAAAAATTTTGCCGACTGGTGTGGATTTTCGCCATAGCGGAGAGGTTGTGCCAAGTCAAAGTCCAAAAACAATTTTTCGTTCAGATTGGCTTTGTTGCGCATAAATGTGGCAATACACATATCATATTCGGCAGTGTGCGTATAGGCTTTTGCACTGAGTTGCAGACGAGTTTCGAGTGTGGTATTGCCATTAATTTTTATTTCATCTATGATTTTTGCATAGTCGGTAGGGTCGCATACCACTGTAACGTCTTTGTAGTTTTTAGCAGCACTTCGCAACATCGACGGACCGCCTATGTCAATATGTTCGATGGCATCTTCCATTGTAACATCCGGTTTGGCAATGGTTTCGCGAAACGGGTAGAGATTGACACATACCATATCAATAAATTCAATGCCGTTCTCCTTTAATGCTTTAAGGTGATTAGGGTCGTCTCTGCGTGCCAGAAGCCCTCCGTGAACTTTCGGGTGCAAGGTTTTTACACGTCCGTCGCAAATTTCAGGAAACCCGGTAACTTCACTGATATTAATGACTTTTATATTGTTGTCTTGTAATAATTTCATGGTGCCGCCGGTGGCGATAATTTCCCAACCTAAGGCTTTGAGGTTTTGTACAAATTCTACTAAACCGTTTTTGTTGCTAACTGATACTAATGCTCTCATTATAAGATAATTTATATTAATTTGTTATTAAAGTTTCTTTAAAATGCTGTTAACTGCTTCGGGATACAATTGGTATTCTATTTCATGAATTTTAATTTCTACTTCGTCGCGGTTGTTGCCGTGATATTCAAAGGCACGTTGTGCCACAATCGTCCCTCCGTCCACAGTCTCGTCGATAAAATGAACGGTTACTCCAAAAACTTTTACCCCGAATTTGAACGCATCGTCAATGGCATGTGTGCCTTTGAAAGCGGGAAGCAGGGCAGGGTGAATGTTCAAAATTTTATTTTTGTAACTATTCAGAAGCGTATTGCCAACAATGCGCATATATCCTGCCAAACAAATCAAATCAATGTTGTTTTCACGAAGTTTTTGGCAAATTGCCGTTTCGTATTTGGTTTTTGAAGTGTAATCTTTGGCAGAAAAAGCCCAATATGGGATTTGACGTTTTTTTGCACGTTCGATGACAAAAGCCTGCGAGTTGTCGCAAATCAGTAACTGAATTGTGGCATTGATTTTCCCGTTTTGACAGGCTTCTGTCAAAGCTTCAAAGTTGGTACCGTTGCCGGAAGCAAATATGGCGATGTTTTTTTTACGATTCATTTTATTTGATAGTGACGCCACTTTGGTTGGTTATTGTTCCTATAATGGTTGCTTTTTCACCTTTTTGTTCCAATAATTGGATCGCTTTTTTGGCCTCTTTTGCGTCTAATGCAATGACCATACCAATTCCCATATTGAAAATATTGAACATTTCGCGGTGGGCAATTTTACCCTGTTGTTCCAAAAACTTGAAAATAGGTAAAATTTCCCAACTGCCTTCATGGATTTCAATGCCTAGACCTTCTTTTAAAATACGTGGAATGTTTTCGTCGAAACCACCTCCTGTAATGTGCGCAATACCGTGTACATTGCAGTTGTGTACAACTTCTAAAACCGACTTAATGTAGATTTTTGTTGGCGTAAGAGCTATTTCCCCTAATGTTTTTTCAGTATTGAGTTCGGGATATATTTTATGAATATCAAGCAGAGCCTCGCTAAAAATTCTACGTACCAGGCTAAACCCGTTGGAATGAATACCTGAAGATGCAATGCCGACCAAAACATCGCCAACTTTAACTTTTGAACCGTCTATCAGTTGTGATTTTTCGACAACTCCGCAGGTAAATCCTGCAATATCATATTCGCCATTTTCGTACATGCCGGGCATTTCGGCAGTTTCGCCTCCAATAAGCGCGCAACCGGCTTGTCGGCAACCTTCGGCAACACCGGCTACGATTTGTTCTATTTTGGCCGGTTCGTTTTTGCCAACTGCCACATAGTCAAGAAAATAGAGTGGTTCTGCGCCTTGTGCCAACACATCATTGACACACATTGCCACTGCGTCAATTCCTATGGTATCGTGCTTGTCTAAAGCAAAAGCTAATTTTAATTTTGTACCAACTCCGTCGGTACCACTGACTAAAACTGGTTCTTTTATTTTGAGAGCAGAAAGGTCGAACATACCGCCAAATGCTCCGATGTTGCCCATTACACCAATACGCGCGGTTGAGGCGACGTGTTTTTTTATGCGACGTACTACTTCGTAACCTGCTTCGAGATTAACGCCTGCTTTTTCATAACTTATTGCCATATAGTTGATTAGTTTGATGTTAAAAATTTAGAAATATTTTGTTCAATGCGTTCTGTTAGATTTTCGTTAGTTGCTTTTTGAAATTTTTCACCTGTTATTTGCTCAAAAAGTTCCATGTAACGTGCACTGATGCCTTCGACAATTGCATCGGTCATTTCGGGAACTTGTTGCCCTGTTTTTCCTTGAAATCCATTATCCATAAGCCATTCGCGTACAAATTCCTTTGACAGTTGCTTTTGCGGTTCATTGTTGGCAAAATGTGCTTCATAATCTTGTGCATAAAAGTAGCGGCTGGAGTCGGGTGTATGAATTTCGTCCATCAGGTAAATAGTTCCGTTGTGTGTACCAAACTCGTATTTGGTATCAACGAGAATTAAGCCTCTTCTTGCTGCCATTTCTGTTCCACGTTGAAACAAATCTAAAGTGTATTTTTCTAAAACAGCGTATTCTTCTTTTGAAATCAATCCTTTTGCGAAGATTTCTTCTTTGGAGATATCAGCATCGTGTTCGCCGATTTCTGCTTTTGTTGTAGGAGTGATAATTGGTTGTGGAAATTTTTGGTTTTCTTTCATGCCGTCGGGAATTTTTACACCACAAATTTCACGAACACCGTTTTTGTAGGCACGCCATGCACTTCCACACAGATAGCCTCGCACTATCATTTCTACCGGATAACCTTTGCAGGCAATACCAACCGTAACCATCGGATCGGGAGTTGCCAATTCCCAATTTGGACAGATATCTGTGGTTGCATCTAAAAAGATGGAAGCTATCTGGTTCAATATTTGACCTTTATAAGGAATCCCTTTTGGTAAAATGACATCAAAAGCCGAGATACGGTCGGTGGCAACCATTACTAATTTTTCTCCAATAAAATAGACATCGCGGACTTTTCCGTGGTACACTTTTGATTGTTGTGGAAATTTAAAATCTGTTGTTGTTAATGATTTCATAATGAATATGTTATTTATTTACTTTTAAAATAATTGACGGCATTTTCAAAGATACCTTGATGTTTGTTTCCGCTAATGTTTTTGAAAAGATTTTCTTCGTAACGTTCGCTGTGTCCCATTTTGCCCAATATTTGCCCGTTTTTACTGATAATTCCTTCTATGGCATAATTAGAGCCATTAGGGTTGAAAGGTGCTTCTACGGTAATATTACCTTGTATATCGACGTATTGAAAAGCAATTTGTCCATTGGCAAATAATTCTTTTGCCAATTTTTCGCTCACAACAAATTTACCTTCCCCGTGACTCATTGCCACAGTATGTTGTTCTCCAAGTTGAAAACCTGACAGCCAAGGTGAATTGATTGAGGAAACACGCGTTGTAACCATTTGCGAAATGTGGCGGTTTATGTCGTTACGGAACAGTGTTGGAGACTCTTTTGTTACACTACCCAAACGACCATAAGGGAGCAGACCTGATTTTATTAGAGCCTGAAAACCGTTGCAGATGCCAAGAATGAGTCCGCCTCTGTCGATTAATCGATGAATTTCATCTGTTATTTCTTTGTTTTGCAGTACGTTGCAGATAAACTTTCCGCTCCCGTCCGGTTCGTCGCCTGCAGAAAATCCGCCACTCAAAACAAGGATATTACATGCGGCTATTTTTTGCTTCATTTCTGTTATGGAGCTGAAAATCGCATCACTGTTCAGATTTCGAAAAATGCTTGTTGTAATCTCTGCACCTGCTTTGCGAAATGCTTTTGCTGTATCATAGTCGCAATTAGTTCCCGGAAAGACGGGTAAATAAGCGATAGGCTTTTCTATAGGTTTTTCTTTATAGCCGAATGTCAGTTTTTTGGGTACGCTTTGCATCAAAGTAGCGTTATTTTTACCTTTATCGGGATAAACGGAACAAAATTTTTCGGTATTTGCATTGTACAATTGCTTTAAATCCATTTGTTCGCCGTTTATGATGAGAACGGGATTGTCAATGGTGTTTCCAATTAATTCGGCATTGCAAAAATTAAGTTGTTCAGATGTTTCTATTAAAATTGAACCATAGTTGTAGTCGAACAAATCACTCTCATTGATAGTTACGTTTGCGCCTATTTCGTTACCGAAAGCCATTTTTGCAATAGCTTCACTAACACCGCCAAATCCTATGGCATAAGCAGATGTGATAACTTTTTTCTCAATATTTTCACTGATGAAATTAAAGTTTACCGCCAATTGTTTAGTATCCGGCATATAATTATGTTTCGGAGTGTGGCGAATAAGGTAAAGTTGGTTTCCTGCCGATTTCAAATCGGTACTGATAACATTATTGGCATTTACCGTAGTTATACCGAAAGCCATTAACATTGGCGGGACATTGATTGTTTGAAAAGTTCCGCTCATGGAATCTTTACCGCCTATAGAAGGCAGCTTTAGTTCTTCTTGCATTTGAAGTGCTCCTAAAAGTGCGCTCAACGGTTTGCCCCATGATTCGGCGGAGTGCATACGTTCAAAATATTCCTGGTATGAGAAGCGCATTTTGTCGAAACGTGCTCCGGCTGCAACTACTTTTGCACAAGACTCAATTACAGCGTATGCCGCTCCATGATAAGGGCTCCAGGTAGTAATGAAAGGATTGTACCCGAATGCCATGATGGAAGCACAATTTGTCGTTCCGTTCAGAATGGGTAACTTTTGTACACTTACTTGCGTTTCCGAAGTTTGTGTTTTACCTCCGAATGGCATCAAAACAGTACTTGCGCCAATGGTTGAATCAAACATTTCTATCAAACCTTTTTGTGAAACAACGTTGTTGTCGCTCAAATTGACAAACATTTTTTCTTTCAGATTTTTTCCGGTTATGGTTCGTCTAAAAGGATTTGTATTGGGCACGCTTGCTATGTTTGCTTTGGTATGGTGCTTTGCACCTGCACTATCGATAAAACTGCGTGCCAAATCAACCACTTTACGGTCTTTGTTGAACATACGCATACGTTTCGTGTTCGTAACATCTGCAATATGAACTACCTCTATATTTTCATCGTAACAGTATTTTTCAAATTTGATACGGTCTTTAGCTTCAATTACAACCGACATGCGTTCCTGCGATTCGCTGATAGCCAATTCTGTGGAATTTAATCCACTGTATTTTGTTGGAACTCTGTCTAAATAAATATCAAGCCCGTCTGCCAATTCGCCAATGGCAACACTGACGCCACCGGCACCAAAATCGTTCGACTTTTTGATGAGACGTGTAACTTCCGGTCGGCGAAACAAACGCTCCAATTTACGTTCTTCGGGTGCATTACCTTTTTGTACTTCGCTACTACATGTTTCTAATGATTGCGTGTTATGTTCTTTTGAAGATCCGGTTGCTCCTCCGATGCCATCGCGACCGGTTCGCCCGCCAAGCAGCAACACAATATCTCCGACCATCGGCGATTCGCGTCTGACGTTTTCGGCTTTTACCGCACCAACCACAGCTCCCACTTCCAATCTTTTTGCCAAATAACCTTCGTGGTAAATTTCGCGTACATGCGTGGTTGCCAAACCAATCTGATTGCCATAACTTGAATAACCGTGCGCTGCTTTGGTTGAAATGATTCTTTGAGGCAATTTTCCTTCTAATGTATCGGCTGTTGGTGCATAGATATTGCCTGCTCCTGTAACGCGCATAGCCTGATAGACATAACTGCGTCCGGAAAGTGGGTCGCGTATGGCGCCACCGAGGCAGGTAGCTGCTCCTCCAAACGGTTCTATTTCTGTTGGGTGATTATGTGTTTCATTTTTAAATTGTAAAAGCCATTTCTCATTGCTACCATTCACATCAACATTTATCAAAATACTGCAAGCATTATTTTCTTCACTTACTTCCATATCGTCTAAATAACCCTTTGAACGAAGATAACGAGCACCAATGGTTGCCAAGTCCATAAGGCAGATATCTTTGTTGTCGCGGTTGAGTTCATGGCGCATTTTATTGTATAATGCCAACGAATTTTCCAAGTCTGTTTTTATAAATGATTCGTTTATGGTAATTTCATCTAAAACAGTTGTAAAAGTAGTGTGCCGACAGTGATCGCTCCAATAAGTATCAAGAATGCGTAATTCTGTTTCTATCGGATTGCGTCCTTCTTTTTTGAAATAATCAATAACACATTGTAAATCATCTCCATTCATTGCAAGTCCCGCTTTTTTACAGTAATCTTCCAATTCGCAGGGCAGCAATTGTGTAAATCCTTCCAAAACCTTTACCGGTTTGACTTCGGCTTGTTCGGTATCGTTGAGAACTGCCAAATCTTTTTCACGACTTTCAACCGTATTGATGATGTATTTTTTGATTTTTGCAATTTCTGTTGCCGAGATGGTGTCGTTCAATATCAATAGTTTTGAACTTTTGATGCGAACGTCTGCTGTCGGGTCTATAAGTTTTACGCAATCTACTGCAGACGAGGCACGTTGGTCAAATTGCCCCGGCAAATATTCGATGGCAATATATTTCTCGTTTGTCAAATCAATGTTTTCAAAAACATTGTCCGTTACAATTTCTCCAAAAACCTGATAACGGCTTTTTTGCAATAATTCATCTGAAAAGCCGAATAAATCGTATACGTTGATTAACCGTAATTGGTTGATTTTTAGCTCTAAATTACTATTTAGTTCGTTTTGTAAACTATGTGCTTCTATCTGAAATTCCGGTCGCTTTTCTACAAAAATTCTATGGTTCATAGTAGATATAATTCTGTTGTGAAAACTGTGAAAAAGATGTTTTTAATTGGTTTTATAAGTGTAGTTTACTGTTTTCAGACTGTCGTTGGCTTTCACAATCTTATCTTTTAGATTTTCTTTGTAGTCTGTCATTTTTTTTGCAAGTTGCGGGTCGTTTGTGGCGAGCATCTGTATTGCAAGTATTGCTGCATTCATTGCACCATTTACTGCCACTGTTGCTACGGGAATTCCGGGTGGCATTTGTACGATTGCCAACAAGGCGTCTAATCCCTCAAAAGAGGCGTTTACAGGGACTCCGATAACCGGTAATATTGTATTGGCAGCGATGACGCCGGGTAGGGCGGCGGCCATTCCTGCTGCTGCAATAATTACTTGAATGCCTTGTGTGGCGGCATTGCGGGCGAATTTTTCTACTTCTGCAGGAGTACGGTGTGCCGAAAGCACCTGCATTTCAAACGGGATTTCAAAATCATTGAGCGTTTGTGCTGCTTTCTCCATTATTGGCAAATCGCTCGTACTTCCCATAATGATACTTACTTTTGGTGTCATATTGTAAAAAATAAAGTGCGTAAAAAAAGCTGTTTGTCGCATTTTATTGCGCACAAACAGCTTGATGTCCTTTTTCGTTCTTTTTTGAGGCTGTAAGCCCTGCATTGCATAAATATTGCGGCAATGCTTTTTATATGTAAGAAGAGTTTTTTTCTGAAAATGTTGTCCATGATTTGTGGAAAATCAGTCGTCACTTTCCAAGTTTTTTAATCTTTTACGTCTTTTTTTAACTTTGCAAAGTTACACTTTTTTTTAAGAATGAAAAAAGTATTTTATCAACAATTTAATTTTGTTTTTTTTCGTTGATTTGCAATGGATTTCGTTCTGCTTCATCAAACAGCCTGCGATTTTTAACAATGTCGCTAATGGCATATAGTGCCTGTCTGAAAGAATTTTCGTTGGCTATGTTTTTTCCGGCTATGTTGTAAGCGGTGCCATGGTCGGGCGAAGTGCGTACAATCGGTAATCCGGCTGTATAGTTGATGCCGTTATTCATTGCCAAAGCCTTGAAAGGTGCTAATCCTTGATCGTGATACATGGCTAAAACGGCATCGTAGTGCCCTAATTCGTCCGATCCCCAAAAACCATCGGCAGACAGTGGTCCTACACAAACAATTCCTTTTTCATTGGCTTTTTTAATGGCAGGTATTATAATAGTGGTTTCTTCCTGACCAATTAGTCCGTTGTCGCCGGCATGAGGATTTAATGCCAATACAGCGATACGTGGTTGGCGTATCATAAAATCTCGTTGAAGCGATTTTTGCAGAATTTCCAATTTTTTTAAAATAAGTTCTGTCGTTAAATGTCCGGCAATGGCACTGATAGGTTCGTGATTAGTGGCCAATGCAACTTTTAGTCGGTCACTCATTAGTAACATCAATGATTCATTACAGTTGAATTTATTTTGCAGATATTCCGTATGCCCGTTAAAATGGAATTTTTCCGATTGAATGGTTGATTTGTTTATCGGTGCAGTTACCAATCCGTCAATAGCTCCGTTTTGAAGGTCGGCAGTAGCTGCTTCCAATGCTTGCAATGCTGCTGTTCCTGCTTCTGTTGTAGGAATTCCTACTTCTACTTTTGTTTCTTCGTTGCAGCAGTTAATAATGTTAATGCGTTTTGGTGTGGCATCTTCTGCTTTGCGTACAATATTTAGATTTAAGCGTTCTAAATCTAACTGTTTTTTATAAAATCCGGCCATTTTGGACGAGCCGTAAATAATGATAATGTTATTTTCCGTTATCCATGTATCGGCTAAAGTCTTCAAAATAACTTCGTATCCGATTCCATTAATATCTCCATGGGTAATGCCTATTTTTAATAGCTGTTCCATATGTTATAAATTTAAAAAGTCAAAAATTTTGTGTTTGAGTTTCTTTTTCTTTCTTTATTAAAATAAGACCGTTTCCGGCTTGTAGTATGCCAAATGCCAAATAGATATCCGAAAGGAAATTAAAACCGAATATAAAGAATTCGGCAATAATCCATATTATCAGAATCAGTCCGCATAAAATTCCGGAAAGTGTGCCGTAACGGTGCCGCTTTTTTAGCAGAAAGAATGAAATCGTATTGGTTAAGCCATTGACAATGAATAAGGCAATGCCTGACCAAATAAAATTTTGAAAAAAGAAATCGGCAAACGGAAGTTGTTGAAGCATTGGTAATAGTGCTTCCATGCCCCACATTTTTCCGGTCGGGTCTATAAACATCATGGCGGCGCCCCAATATGCTCCAATGCCTATAAATGCGCCCCAAAATAGTTGCCAGAATCGTAATAGTTTCATTGTTAGTATTTATTTTTTGGCTGTGCTTTTTGCCGTTACAGTTATTTCGTTTATTTCTTGTGGCATTTTCACTGAGTAAACCATTGCTTCCATTTGTCGGATATAACTTCTTTTTTCGCGTCCGGGAGCAAACACAAACCCTTCGATGGTGATAATGCGGTTATTCAATTCATCTAAACGAGAGTGGCTTACAAATGGCCCGCCCATAACTTCTCCGTTTTTCATTTTCCAAAGTCCGTGTATTTCGGCACAATAAGCTTTGTTTACCCATATTTCTTCCATAATGGGCGGTTGTACATCGTATTCTGTTCCCATAAACGAATTTTCCACACTGCCCGGAAGGTTGGCTTTTAGTACGGAATCACGTTTCGCTAACAAAGCTTTCGTTGTAAACATTTCTTTGTTGGTGTAAGGATAAGAATAGATGATGATGTCTTCTCTTGCTTCAACACTTCCGTTTGATATCCATAGAAAATTGTCGGTTTCGTTGTATTTGTTCATACTTGTCGGCAGTGTAATGCGAATGCCGAATTTTTTGTATGCCATTTCCATTGCCGTTTGGTTGCTATTGGCTTTGTAGTAAGCCATTTGGTTGGCACGTTCGGAGGAAATAAAGGCTTGTTGCAGTGTGCGTTTTTTACCGATGATAAAATTGGCTAAAGATTTGCTGTTGGGAGCGGATATGGCTGCAATCATTTGATTTTTAGCCCATTTGTTTTTAATCAGTTTCATGCTTGCTTTGGTATAAAGCTGTGAATCTACGGTTACTACGACAATGTTACGAGCAGGGCGCAGCATCTGGTCAAAGTCACGGTGTTGAACTTTCGATATTTTAAACATCGATTCGGATTGCGGCATGGCAGGCATAGGCTCATTAAGAACATCGTAAAGAGCTTTGCCGCCTTCGGCTTTCCAATCTTTTTGGTCGATGACCACCAATACATCAAAAGCCGAACCAATGGCATTTGGCAAAAGAATTCCCGAATCTTTGCAACTCATTAATGTGGTTGCTATGATAAATAGAATAAAAATTGTTCTTTTCATAACTGTATATGTTGATTAGATGTTTGATTTTTTACTTGATAACATTCCGCATGCTGCCAAGATGTCTTCACCACGTGAGCGACGTATGGTACAAATTATGCCGTTTTCCGATAAATAGTCGCGAAATTTTATCATTTTTTCGGAATCCGGACTTTTCAAGTCAATTTCCGGTATGGCATGAAATCGGATAAGATTAATTCTGCATGGCAATCCTTTGAGCAATCTGACTAATTCGCTGGCATGACGTTGCGAATCGTTTTTACCTTCAAAAACGATATATTCAAACGATAAACGTCGTTGATGAGCAAAATCGTGTTTTTTCAATTCTTCCACTACTTTGGCTATCGGATAAGCTTTTTCTATCGGCATCAGTTGCAATCGTTCTTCGCCAAAAGGATTGTGCAGACTGATGGCCAAATGACATTCCGAATGTTCCAGAAATTGTTTCATTCCCGGAATGAGTCCGATAGTGGATAGAGTGATGCGATGCGGACTCCATGCCAAACCCCATTTCTCAGTCATTGCGTTGAGCGAACGCAGAACTTCCAAAGTGTTGTCCATTGGTTCGCCCATACCCATATAAACAATGTTTGTCAGTTTTTCACTGTCGGGAATGGAGAGTATTTGATTGAGGATTTCCGTGGCGGTAAGATTTCCCGAGAAACCTTGCTTGCCTGTCATGCAAAACAGACAGTTCATTTTGCAGCCTACTTGACTTGAAACGCAGAGTGTGGCACGGTCTTCTTCCGGAATATAAACAGACTCAACTGCACCGTATTCTGTTTCAAACAGGTATTTTTTTGTTCCGTCGTTTGATACAGTTTCGATACTTGGCAACGAACGACCGATAGAATAGTGTTCAGATAATAATTGTCTGTTTTTCAACGAAATATTGCTCATTTCGTCAAAAGAAGCAGCTCTTTTTTTATATAACCATTCTGCCAACTGTTTTCCTGTGAAAGCCGGCATGCCTAAACTTTTAGCAATATCTTGCAGTTCTGTTGGGTTTTTTCCTAATAAAATATTGTCTTTCATTTGTTTATGATGGTTTCCGGAAAGCAATTACCAAATCGATAACAGCAGCTACGGTTAAAGTTAAACCCCACGATGTAAAATCTTTATACATTAAATAAATTGTGGCGAGCAGCAAAATAGAACTGATGGCTTGCATACGGTTCAGCCGGCGCATACGGAAATTGTCGGATGGTTGAGTTGCTAAAAAACGAACCACGGTTAAAATAACAGCTCCTACACTAAAAATGTAGATACTCCAGTGATAACCTAAAATAAAACAAATGGCTCCCGACAAAACGAGCAGGTAACTCGCAATGAATAATATGTTGATTATTTGAGTTTTATGTGAAATCATACTGTAACAATAAGATTTACAAAGTTACGCTTTTTTTGCCGTTTGTACAAATCAAATGTTTTAGAAAATAATGAGCACTGATTTATGCGTGTAAGTGGGATAAAAAAACGCTGTAACTTCTAAAAACGTTTGTTTTTGAAGTTGCATTTTTTTGTAAAATTATTTTTTTATAAAAAGATGCGAAAAATTTCTTTGCAAGGTTAATATTTTTGTATATTTGTCCATATTAAAAAAATTACGATTATGGGAGCTAAAAAACAATTTGTTTTGGATACAAATGTCGTGTTGCACGATTATAAATGTATCTACAATTTTGAAGAGAATGACATTTATTTGCCGATTGTTGTTTTAGAAGAATTGGATAAATTTAAAAAAGGCAATGATCAAATTAACTTCAATGCCCGTCAGTTTGCCCGCGAATTAGACGATTTGATAGAAGATGATACGTCATTTACAAAAGGAGTTTCATTGGGCGAGGGTAAAGGAAGTTTGTTTATTGTTCCAAAATATGATTATCCGGATGCGTTACGTGAGGCTTTTGTGGAGAAAACGCCGGATCATCTGATTTTGGGAACAACATTGACACTGCAAATGGCAACTAAAACTATGAGAACCATATTGGTAACGAAAGATATCAATATGCGCATAAAGGCACGTTCCATTGGCATTACGGCAGAAGATTATATCAACGATAAAGTTACCGACCTTGAAATTTTTAATAAATCGGAAACGGTTTTTGAAGATGTAAATCCCGATTTGATTGATCGTTTGTATGCTTCCAATGAAGGCATAGATTTGGCAGAATTTCCATTTAGTTCAGATGTGGAAGCCAACGATTGTTTTGTGATAAAAAGTAATCGAGCTACTGTTCTTGCACGCTATGTGGCGGCATCGGGCAAGGTAGAACGTATAGATAAAAAACGTTGTTTTGGTATAGAACCGCGCAATGCAGAACAGTCATTCGCCATGAATGTCTTGTTAGACGATGATGTAAAGTTAGTTGCTTTGACAGGACGTTCGGGAACAGGAAAAACTTTGTTGGCGCTGGCTGCAGCACTTCAGAAAAACGAAGATTACAAACAAATTTTGTTGGCACGACCGGTTGTGGCTTTGGCAAACAAGGATTTGGGAGCACTTCCCGGCGATGCCAAAGAGAAGGTTTTGCCGTATATGCAACCGCTTTTTGATAATCTGAATGTGATAAAACACAATTTTTCTTATCAGGGAAAAGAGGTACGTGTGATAGACGATTTGCAAAAAAATAATCAACTGATTATAGAAGCATTGGCTTATATTCGCGGACGTAGTTTGAGCGAGACCTATTTTATTATTGATGAAGCCCAAAATTTAACGCCTCACGAAATAAAAACCATTATAACAAGGGCAGGTGAGGGGACAAAATTAGTTTTTACCGGCGATGTTCATCAAATAGATTCACCTTATTTGGATATGCAGTCTAACGGTTTGGTATATATGATTGACCGTATGAAAGGTCAGGATATTTTTGCACATGTCAATCTTTTGAAAGGCGAACGCAGCTATTTGTCTGAACTGGCAAGTAACTTACTTTAAATTAGTTAACAAATGGATTCTTTACGAAAGCCTTTTACGTTAGACAGGGTAGTGCGTTTGGCACTTTGGATTGCGGCACTTGTAGCCACCTATTTTCTTGTGCGCGAATTGAGTGGTGTGCTATTGCCATTTCTTGTAGGTTGGCTTATTGCTTATATGTTGTATCCGTTGGTACGTTTCGTACAGGATAAATTGAAATTACGCAACAGAGTGTTGTCCATAGTTGTGGTGCTTATTGTGGTAGCGGCTGTGTTGACCGGGCTTGTATGTTTGCTGATGCCTATGATTAGTGAGGAAATTTCCAAAATGAGTTTGTTGGTTTCTAAATACTTGACAAACACAAGCTACAAAAGTTTGCTGCCTGCAGAATGGGTAACTTTTTTGCGAAGTTCGCTTGCCGACATAAATTTCAACGATTTGATAAGCTGGCAAAATATTGAAGATGCGGCAGAAAAATTGATGCCACAGGTTTGGAACGTATTGTCCGAAACGTGGAGTTTTATTGTTGGCTTATTTGTTGTGGTTGTTATTTTCTTGTATATGATTTTTATTTTGATAGATTACGAGAAAGTTTCTTCAGGATTTGTGCGCATGGTGCCACAGGTACATCGTAAATTGGCGAAAGAGATTCTTTCCGATTTGGAAACAGGCATGAACCGTTATTTTCGCGGACAGGCATTGGTGGCTTCCATTGTGGGAGTGCTTTTTGCTATCGGATTCAGTATTATCGGATTACCATTGGCAATAGGGTGCGGACTGTTTATTGGCTTGCTAAACATGGTGCCTTATTTGCAAACGGTTGGTTTTATTCCCGTTATTTTGCTGGCATTGCTGAAATGTGCCGAGACGGGAGCCAATGTTTGGTGGATGTTGTTGGCTGTGTTTATTGTGTTTATCATTGTGCAGGGGTTTCAGGATATGTTTTTGGTGCCAAAAATAATGGGGAAAGCAATGGGATTGAATCCTGCCGTTATTTTACTGTCACTTTCTGTTTGGGGGGCGTTGTTGGGATTTATGGGACTTATCATCGCTTTGCCTCTGACAACCTTACTGATTTCGTATTACAAACGTTTTGTATTGCACGAAACATAATGAAAAAGTAGAGACGCGATTAATCGCGTCTGTACGTGGCAGGTTGGATGGTAAATTGTAGTGGAAACCAAAATGATAAATTGGAAATGGTGTCGGATAAATTTCAGCACAAATATCGTATATCATCGGCACGTGCTGCGTGGCACGATTATACCGGTGGCGCCTATTTTGTAACTATTTGTACGACAGATAAAAAACATTATTTTGGTGAAATTGTCCATGGCGAAATGCAGTTGTCGGAAATAGGGAAATATTTGAATGAACAGTTACAAAATGTAACGTCGCATTATCCATATTGTGAAATGCCGTTATTTGTGGTAATGCCCAATCATGTGCATTTAGTTGTATGTATTGAAAAGGATGAAACGCGCGCAGACAGTAGAGACGTTGCGCGCAACGTCTCTACGAAGACAAACGTTAATGAAACCATGTCGAACAAATCGCCAAAATCTGGTACTTTGAGCGTGGTTATTCGTGGCATTAAATCATCCGTTACCAAATTTGCTTACGAAAAAAATAGTATATTTGCATGGCAAACGCGTTTTCACGACCACATTGTACGCGACCAAAACGAAATGAACCGTATTGCGGAATATATCGAAACCAATGTGGCGTTGTGGGATATGGACGAATTTAAATAAATGTGTGTGTTTTTGTAGAGACGTTGCGTGCAACGTCTGAATGTGGAAACCAAAAATTGTGTGGTGTTTTTGTAGAGACGTTGCGTGCAACGTCTGAATGTGGAAACCAAAAATTGTGCGTGTTTTTGTAGAGACGTAGCGCGCTACGTCTGAATGTGGAAACCAAAATGATGTGGTGTTTTTGTAGAGACGTAGCGCGCTACGTCTGAATGTGGAAACCAAAAATTGTGCGTGTTTTTGTAGAGACGTTGCGCGCAACGTCTCTACGATGGGAAACAAAAAATAATAATATAAAAAACAGATAATCAATGAAAAAACAGTTATTAATTTTTTTAATTTTGTGTGGCTGTGTCGCAGTAATTCAGGCACAGAGAGTAACGGATGCCTCTTTTCGGCAGGAGAATCAGGAAGTATATATAGAATATACCTTAGACGGTACGGCGGATATTACGGTACACCTCTCTACCGATGGCGGGCGAACCTATGGTCCCGCACTCAAACAGGTATATGGCGGTGTGGGGCGTGGCGTAACCGCAGGACACAAAACCATAGTGTGGGACGTGCTTGCAGAAAGGGACGAATTAGTGGGCGACCAAATAACGTTCCAAATACGGGCGGCAGGCAACAAGACATTTACAGTACGTGGTGTAACGTTTGAAATGGTGCGTGTGCAGGGCGGCACGTTTACCATGGGCTGTACTTCCGAGCAAGGCAGTGATTGCTATGATGATGAAAAGCCGGCTCATCGGGTAACGCTTTCCGATTATTACATAGGGAAAACCGAAGTAACACAGGCTTTGTGGGAGGCGGTAATGGGTAGTAATCCCTCAAGTTTTAAAGGCTCTGATTTACCGGTGGAAACTGTCAGCTGGGACGACTGCCAAACGTTTCTTACCAAACTGAACCAACTGACAGGCAAAACCTTTCGCCTGCCCACCGAGGCGGAATGGGAATATGCTGCTCGTGGCGGCAACAAGAGCCAAGGCTACAAATACAGTGGCAACAATACGATAGGTAACGTGGCGTGGTACTGGGACAATAATGGCAGTACCACTCATGCCGTAGGCACCAGGCAAGCCAACGAGTTGGGCATATACGATATGAGCGGCAATGTATTCGAGTGGTGCAGTGACTGGTATGGCAGCTATGGCAGCAGTGCTCAGACTAACCCTACGGGAGCTGCTACCGGTTATTTCCGTGTTTTGCGGGGTGGTAGTTGGGACTTCAATGCGAGGTACTGCCGAGTGTCGAATCGGGGCCGCAACCTTCCGGATCTCAGGTGCTACGACCGCGGTTTGCGTCTTGTCTTTTAGTTTATGCGTTACCTAAGTAGAGACGTTGCGCGCAACGTCTGTATGTGACGGCCGGCTGGTAATTTGTTGTAGAGACGCGATTAATAGCGTCTGTATTAGAAAAGGCTGACATAAAATAGAATATGCAGATAATTTTTTTCATATATCAGCAGCCGAAGCGGCACACAGTAGAGACGTTGCGTGCAACGTCTGTATGTGGCAGTCGGCTGGTAATTTGTTGTAGAGACGCGATTAATCGCGTCTGTACGTAATTTTTGTAATCAGGGTGTTGCTAAAAAATATGCAGAAACGTAATATGACGTGTAAAAAAAGCCGCAAATATAAAAATTTGCGGCTTTACGTGATTTATTGCTTGGAATTTTTAATCAGTTCGGCAGCGTTGTTGATAGCAGCTTGTGACGGATTTTTTCCGCTCAGCATTTCGGCTATTTCCAATAGTCTTTCTTGCGGTTTCAGCAGTACGATGTGTGTTTGAGTAGTTTTTTCGTTATCTTGCTTGAATACCTTGTAATGGGCGGTGCCTTTGGCGGCAATTTGCGGTAAATGTGTGATGGCAATTACTTGAGCGTTGTTGCTTATTTGACGCATAATTTCGCCCATTTTGTGAGCAATTTCGCCCGAAACGCCGGTGTCTATCTCATCAAAGATAATGGTGGGCAACCCTGATGTATTGATAAGCAACGATTTGATACTGAGCATCAGTCGCGACATTTCGCCACCGGATGCTACGTTTGCTATGGGTTGCGGTGTCGCATTTTTGTTGGCGGCAAACAGAAAATCGATGTGGTCTTTGCCCGAAGGAAGAAAGTTTTCTGTTGGTGTCAGTTCAACCAAAATACGCGCATTGGATATTCCCAATGAAGTCAGTTTGCCAATCAGTTCTTGTTCTATGAATGTTAAAACATTTTTGCGTTTTTGCGTGAGTTGGTCGGCTGCTTCATTCAATTGTTGCTGCAATTTGTCAATCTGTTTTTGCAATTCACCCAATTCGTTATCGAAGGCTTCTATTTGCAGCAATTTTTCTTCTAAATTGTGATACAGTTCCAATAATTCGGCAATGGTTGCAACGTGATGTTTTTGCTGTAACGTATAAATGGTATTGAGTCTGTCTTCTACGAACTGTTTGCGTTCGGGATTAAAATCGGTGTCGTAAAGTTTTTCCGACAATTCTTTTGTCAAATCTTTCAGGTCGATTAAAGCCGATTCTATTCGGTCGTGTGCGTGTGTTTCGGCAGGCAGAAATTTATCAATGCGATTGACTGCCTGCAATGCTTTGGTCAGTTGTGGTTGTATGCCCGTTTCGTCGCCGTCGAGGTAAGTGACAATGGCAGAAAGTTCGGTTTTTACCTCTTCGGTATGGTTCAGTAAATCCAATTCCGTTTCCAATTCGGTTTGCTCATTCTCCGATAGTCCTGCCTCGTTCAACTGATTGAATTGAAACTGGTCGTAGTCGCGTTCCGATTTCCATTGTTCGGCTTTGGCAGAAAGTTCTTCGTATGCTTTTTTGGTGTCTTTAAATTGTTTGTAAACTTCCTGATAATGTGCAAGTTCTGATTTTGTGGCGGCTACGGAATCTACAATGTCAAGTTGGAAAGAACTTTCGCTAAGCAAAAGGCTTTCGTGTTGCGAATGAATATCAATGAGCTTTTCGGTCAGCGATTTTAATTGTTGTAAAGTTACAGGTGTGTCGTTAATAAAAGCCCGCGATTTACCGTTTGCGTGTACTTCTCTGCGAATAATGCATTGTTTTTCAAAATCAATATCAGCTTCTTCAAAGAATTCTTCCAAATGGTAGAACGACAAATCGAAAGTTGTTTCTACCACGCATTTTGTGTAACCTTCCTGAATAGATTTGGCATCGGCGCGTTGTCCCAAAACAAGCGATAATGCGCCCATAATGATAGATTTTCCCGCTCCTGTTTCACCCGTGATAACGGAGAATCCTTTGTCGAAATCCATTTCTAAATGTTCGATTAGTGCGTAATTTTTAATTTCGAGATGTCGTAGCATATTACTTTTTGATTTCGTCGTATTTGGTTCCCGATGCGGGATTAATATCCATCAAAATAGTATAAACTTCTTCTTTTTCTTTGGCAGTGCCTTTTTTGAACAGGTTAATAAGTTCGTCGTTTTTGGCATCGAGGAACGATAGAATGGCAATAGAGCCCGGATTTTCGCGATACGTTTCACGCAGAATAGGTAATCCGGCAGCAATTTTTGCACGTGAGTTTTCTACATTGGTGCTCATGTTGTCTAATCCTAAACGGTGATATTCGTAGAAAAATTCACGGTATTTTTTGAAGCGTTCATCCATTAGGTTTTTAATTAAAGCATAGCGGTTACGGTCATTTTCGAAGGCTTTCCAACCGACAGATTCTGCGTCTTGCGACCGACTTTGTGAAATGGTAACGATTTGTTCTGCCATTTGAAATAAATCTGTTCCGCCCAAACGAGAATAGGAATCAAGATCTAAACCGAGAATAACATAAGCATAATAGGCTAAAACTGCTGTCAAATTCGATTCAAAAGTATTGTTGTTGATTTCGATAGGGTCGAATTCTACATATTTGAACACAAAAGATTGGTCGTTGAAATTGAGTAGATTTGTAGTGTACGACGTGCCATAAACAGGCCGCTTTGCCTGAACTTGCAGTTCGGTGGTGAACAAATCGTCGGCGTAACTTTTGACAATAATCATGAAGTTACATTCGATACGTTCATTGCCGGCATAAATGAGTTCTGTCCATTTATAATTGTTCATAAAGTCGTTTAAACCGGTTTGCAAAGTTGTAAAAACCTGCTTGTTGGTACCTTGAATTTGTGAACTGTTAATGGTAACATTGCATTTTAGCTCTTGGCTGTATAGTGGCGCAATAAAAATGAATAATGCACAACTTGCGATGATTTTTTTTACAGACATGGTACGTGTTGTTCTAAATGATTGATAATATCTTGTGCTACCTCTTTCTTGGGTTTAAGTTGAAAACTGTTTTTTTTACCGTTGGCATCAATAATTGTTATTTTATTGGTATCGTAGCCGAAGCAGGCATTCTTGTCGTTCAACGAGTTCAATACAATAAAATCGAACTTTTTCCGTTGCATTTTTTTCAAGGCGTTGGCTTCTTCGTCGTTGGTTTCTAACGCAAATCCAACAAGAAACTGCTTTTCTTTTTTTATGTTACCTACAGATACCGCAATGTCCTTTGTCGGTTTTAATTCAATAATCAAGTTATCATTTCCGCGTTTCAGTTTTTTGTTAGCGGTAGTTATAGGCGTAAAATCGGCAACTGCGGCACATAAAATGGCGCCATCGCATGTCGGATAATTTTCCATAACCGCTTCATACATTTCCTGCGCCGATTCTACATCTATACGTTTAACGTTTGGAAGGGCGATTTGTTGTTGAACAGGTCCGGCAATAAGTATGACTTCATGTCCGCGTTTGGCACATGTTTCTGCCAATGCAAATCCCATTTTTCCTGTGGAATAATTTCCTATAAATCGTACAGGGTCAATGCGTTCATAAGTAGGACCTGCTGTAATCAGAATTTTCATTTTTACAATAAAGCATCTTCTAAAAAGTCCACAATATTTTCAGGCTCTTCCATGCGTCCTTTGCCGGTTGTGCCACAAGCTAATTCACCGTATGCAGGCTCAATAAACTGAACATCAATTGCTTGTAACTGCCGGATGTTGCGTTGCACAATTGGGTGAACATACATTTTGTCATTCATGGCAGGTGCTATAAACACCGATTTGTCGAATGCTAAAAAAGCAGTAGAAAGAGCGTCGTCGGCAATTCCGTTGGCAAATTTGCCAATGATGTTGGCGGTAGCAGGTGCCACTAACATACAGTCAGCCCAATCGGCATTAGCTACGTGTTCTACATTGAATTGGCTGATTGGTTCGAATACCTCACAGGTTAGTTTGTTGTGCGACAGCGTTTGCAATGTTACAGGCGTAACAAATTGCAGAGCATTTTTTGTTGCCACGACACGTATTTCAGCCTCTTTTGCCATCAATTGGCGAATCAGTTCGGGAACTTTGTAGGCTGCAATGCCTCCCGATATGCCTAAAATGATTTTTTTACCTTGTAACATGATTAATAGTTTTTAATTGTGTACCAATGTTCCAATTTCCATGCCTTCTATTACTTTTTTCAAATTACCGACTGTATCCATATCAAATACAATAATCGGCAAGTTATTTTCTTTACACATGGTCGTGGCAGTTAAATCCATAATTTTCAGACCTTTATTGTAAACTTCGTCGTAAGTGATGGAGGTATATTTTGTGGCATTTTTATCTTTCTCAGGATCGGCGGTATAGATGCCGTCCACGCGAGTGCCTTTAAGCATGACGTCGGCTTCTATTTCGATACCGCGCAGCGACGAACCTGTATCGGTAGTGAAAAATGGATTGCCTGTCCCTGCCGAAAAGATTGCAATTTCACCTTTTTCAAGTGATTCGGTTGCTTTTTGTTTGCTGTAAAACTCACCGATAGGTTCCATGCGTACAGCTGTCAATACGCGACTTTTTGCTCCTGATTTGTCGATGGCAGAACCGAGTGCCAAACTATTGATAACAGTCGCCAACATTCCCATTTGGTCGCCTTTTACACGGTCGAAACCACGACCTGTTCCGCTCAGCCCTCTGAATATGTTGCCGCCTCCGATGACAATACCGACTTGAACTCCCATTTTTGCTATTTCTACAATTTGTGAGGCATATTCCGACAAACGATGTTCGTCAATTCCGTATTGTTGGTTACCCATAAGCGATTCGCCACTTAATTTGAGCAAGATGCGTTTGTATTTTACCATAATATTTTTATTTTAAGTTTATTGATTGAGTAATTGTATGGCTTTTTGCAAATCTTCAGGTGTATCTATCGAGATGCTTTCTGCATCGGTGATGGCTACTTTGATACAAAGCCTGTTTTCAATCCATCGTAATTGTTCCAGCGACTCTGCTTTTTCCAATTCGGATTGCGGCATGGCTACTATTTTCTGCAGAATTTCCGATTTGTAGGCATACAATCCGATATGTTTGTAATATTGATGTTGTTTTGTCCACTCGTTTTCGTCCACATTACGAAGATACGGAATTACCGAACGACTGAAATAGATGGCTTCGTGATTGGCGTTGAAAATTACTTTTGGCGAATTGGGATTTTTCAAATCTGCCAATGTATCATTTTTTTTATAAGGTTTGATTAAAGTTGCGATTTCGGTACGCGGGTCATCAAAACATTTTTTTATGGCTTCAATTTGACAAGGGTCGATAAATGGTTCATCGCCTTGAATATTAATAACTACATCAAACGATTTTTCTGTTTTTGTCAGTGCTTCAAAACATCTGTCGGTGCCGGTTTTGTGATTGGTGGATGTCATTATTGCATTACCTCCAAAATGGTGTACGGTATCGAAGATACGTTGGTCATCGGTGGCAACAACAAGGTCGTTCAAAGATTTTGATGCTTGTTCGTAAACACGCTGTATCATAGTTTTTCCACCAATATCTGCTAACGGCTTCCCGGGAAAACGGGTTGATGCGTAGCGTGCCGGTATGATGCCTAAAAATTTAGTCATAATAGTTTAAAAACGTTTGGAAACGGTTGTAACTGCTTCGCTTTCGTGTTTATATTTGTTTACGGAGGTTACTGTAAATGTGTAAAGTCCGTTTTTATCTTTCATAAAATCTGTCAGATCAAAGGAGTCGTTTGGGGTAATGGCAACAATGTTTTTTACATCATTCATATTGCCGATAGTTTTTCCTTCAAAAGCATAAACAACGTAGTGCGCAATGGCTTTCCCTTTTTCTGCTTCTACTTTTGTCCAACTAAGTTGAGTATTCCCGTGCTTTTTTGTGAGTTTCAATTTTTGTGGTTGTGCCGATGCTTCGCCTTTGATATTTTTATTGATGGGGACAAGTGCCGGATATTTGTAGAAATCGTTGCGTAAGCTGTCTGATAAACCTAATTTGTTGTGCAATAGTGCTTTGCCACTAAAAAATACAGCACCTTCTACATTGTTGTATTGCTTGTTCAATTCTAATTGTCTTACTAATTCGTTGCCATTGCGCCAAGCCTCTACTGCGTGTGGGTTTCCCAAGTTGGAGGCATTCAATCCAATATAAAGATTTTTGTTATAGCTGTATTTGTTCCACCAGTCTATCAATACAGCATAATCGGCAACTTTTTTCCCGATTTCCCAATAGAGTTGCGGAACGACATAGTCAATAGAACCTTCTTCCAACCATTTTAAAATATCGGCATATAAAACATCATAGTTAGTTGTTCCGGCAGTTGTTTCCGAACCTCTTGGGTCATCTTTTGCATTACGCCAAACGCCAAACGGGCTGATGCCGAATTCTACCCATGGCTTGATGTCTTTTATGGTTTTTTGAAGTTCACTAATTACCAGATTGACATTATCTCTGCGCCAATCATCTTTTTGTGTGGGAAAAAATCCGCATGGATTTTTAGCAAAATCAGCAGAATCCGGAAATTCCTCACCTTTTACTTTGTACGGGTAAAAATAATCATCGAAATGGATAGCGTCAATATCGTAACGGGTAACAATGTCGGCTACAACCTTGTTGACAAAAGCGCGGGTTTCGTCCAAAGCAGGATTGAAATAGTATTGTGTGCCATATTTTACAAAAAGATGTGGCTCTTTAAAAAATAAGTGATTGGGACTAAGCAACTTTAAGTCGTCCGTATTCAGTGTACGATACGGGTTGAGCCATACGTGAACGTCAATACAGCGCTTGTGGGCTTCTTCTATAACAAAAGTAAGCGGGTCGTAAAATGGGTCGGGAGCGACACCTTGTTTGCCTGTCAGAAAACGTGACCAAGGTTCCAATTCCGACTGGTAAAATGCGTCTGCAGTAGGACGAATTTGGAAAACAATGGCGTTCATATTGAGAGCCTGATAGGTGTCCAATAGTTTAAGCATTTCCTGTTTTTGCTGTTCCGTGGTTAGTTTTGGACTTGATGGCCAATCAATATTGGCGACAGTGGCTATCCATGCAGCACGAAGTTCTCGTTTAGGTTGCGCAAAGAGCGGAGCAAAGGCAAAACATAGCGCCATACCGATTGTGAAAAGTTGTTTTTTCATTTTGTGTTGTTTGTCCTAAAAGTGTAACCTATTGTGTAATTGAAATCAAAAACAGAACCGTCGGATTTGCCATATCCGGGGACATACCACATCTCGTTTTTATTGCTGATGTTTGAATGCAGTAACATTTTGTAACGGATAGACCATCCCATAGTAAAACCTTTTACCAAATCGACACGTATGCCGCCGACAATTTCTGCCCAACCGGCATATGCAAAATCTTTATGATAAGAGAGCGTCTTTTCCAATTGCCAATATTCATCAACAATTCTCACATTATCAACGGAATAATTGACAAAACTCATGCCATAACGTACACCTAAAAAAGCATAACTCTTGACACCTTTTGTTCTGTCTTCGTTTTGACGTTGGTTGAGCAGATTGAGATTAAGACCGATACGGGTAAATGGTGCATTTACTGTATAATGTGATCCGTTATCCATTGCTTTGTCGGCTTGTCCGTAACCAACTTCCACAATTGGAAAAAAACGGTGTAAAAGATTTACATCTATACAACCTTCCAACGTGCGTATTCCGTGGTCGGTAACATATCCCATCAGAGGTGAGGCTATATCAATGTGTGCCGATATTCCACGAAAAATAGTATCCTTCTTTTCCGATTTGGCTTTCTCTTTGCCTGTTGCTTTGTCTTCAGCACAAACGGTAAGTGAAACACACAAACTTGCTATTACTATTAAACAATATGTCAGCTGTTTATTTAACATGATAATAGACGTTCAAATGAGTTTCACCGGTCGTGGTAACGTTTTCTGCACGTATGCCGACGGAATCAATGGCATTAATGGTGGTTGTCGCCAACACTAATGCATGAGTTACTTGGCAGCCACATTCTAACGAAATAAATGTTTCGGTGTTTGTGTATAAAACAGTTATGGTATCACTGCTTGATTCCGTTTTCAGAACAAATTGTGCAAAAGGCTCTGTCTTTTTTAAAGGCACTTCAAACGAACTTAATTCTTTTTCTTTATAAAGTATAGAGTCGTTGTTAAGTCCGTAAACTGTTAGTTTAGTAGTGTAAGTTTGCTGATTAAATGTTCCTGTTTCCGAATTGTAAACCATTTGATACAAGGCAACTCCCATTTTTACAGTCAGGTCTTTGCGACATTCTCCATCGTTGCTGTCGCACCCGTAAAAAATTAATGCTGTGGCAATTAATATGTAATATAATTTATTTTTCATTGCATAAAGCTAAATAAATCTGTCCACTCTTTACGTTTCAAATGTCGTTCGTTGTGTTCTGTTGTATTCTCATAGCCCAATGGAATAAGGGCTATTGGTTCCAAATTTTCAGGCAATTGTAAAAACTTTCGACATTGTTGCTCATCAAAATTGCAAACCCAGCACGTGCCAATTCCTTTTTCTGTAGCGGCTAATGTTAAGTGATCTACGGCTATGGCGACATCAATATCGGTGTGGTCTTTGCCGTCCTGCCTGTGCCAGCCTTGATTGTGATTGCCACATGCCACAATGCACAAGGGAGCTTTGGCAAACCATTCGCGCGCATAGCATTTTGCTAATTGTTCCAACATTTCAGGCTTGGTAATTACAATAAATTGATAGGGTTGGAAATTGACGGCTGACGGTGCTGATTGAATAGCCGATAAAATATAGTTTAGGCTTTCGCTGTCAATTTCTTTGTTGGAGAAATTGCGGACGGAATGGCGTTGTTTTGCTAATTCAAGAAAATTCATTTTTTAAAAACTATTTATTTCTTGTTTTAAGAAAGTTAGGGCACTATCGGTTGGCGTGTTTTCGGTAGCAGCATAGGTTTGTATCAGCAGTTGTGCCAAAGAAATGGCATTGTCTGTCGGCGAAAATTGTCCGGCACATTGATTTACCAACTGAATCAAACTCTCTTTTGCAGTTACTATGCGTTGCCATGCCTCTGTACTGACGTACAGTTGCTGCGAAACATTATGGTTAAATTCGTCACGTATAATTTCCAATAGCTTTTGCTGCAAAGCGGATACTGTCATCGTGGGCAGAGAGTCGCATCGCAACAATATGGTTTCCGGTTTGGTGCGTTCCAACAGCAGAGTTAATCGCTCGTAAGCACGCAACCGAACTGGAGTCAATTGATTGACGGTAAGTTTGCGTAATTCAAAATTGCGGCGATAATTTTCTTCGGCAAGCATTTTCCGTAAAATTACCCATGCAGTAAGCAGTACAATTAATGCCGGTAACGTATATTTCAAAATTTCCAAGAATGTTTCCATATCGTACTTTTTTAAATTTCTTCTGCTATGTGATAATGATTACGTTCAGAAGAATTACGCGATACCAATTCGCCTACAAAACCCGATAAAAACATTTGTGTCCCAAGAATCATCATGGTAAGTGCCAAATAAAAATAAGGTGTATTGGTAACTAAAGGAGCTTGATAATTGCCGCAAATAGCCGCTAATTTTATGGCACCTACCACACAAACGGCAATGAAACCAATGAGAAACATAATACTTCCCCACAGGCCGAAAAAATGCATCGGCTGTTTGCCGAATTTATTGAGAAACCACAATGAGAACAAGTCAAGATAACCATTTACAAAGCGTTCTATCCCGAATTTTGATTTACCGAACTGACGTTTGTGGTGTTCTACTACTTTTTCTCCAATATTTGTAAAACCGGCATTTTTTGCCAAATACGGAATGTAACGGTGCATTTCGCCATAAACCTCGATATTTTTAATTACTTCGTTGCGATAGGCTTTTAAACCACAATTCATATCATGCAGTTTTAAACCGCTTATTTTGCGTGCTGTGGCATTGTAAATTTTAGAGGGGATGTTTTTTGTCAGTTTATTGTCGTAACGTTTTTTCTTCCAGCCGGATACAAGGTCGTAACCGTCTTCTTTTATCATACGGAAAAGTTCGGGAATTTCGTCGGGCGAATCTTGTAAGTCGGCGTCCATGGTAATGATCACATCGCCTTGTGCCTTGGCAAATCCGCAATATAAAGCAGACGATTTGCCATAATTACGTCGAAAACGTATGCCGTGAATATTGCGCGATTTTTTTTGCAAATCTTGAATCACCTTCCAAGAATTGTCCGTGCTGCCATCGTTGATGAAGATGAGTTCATAAGTAAGTTTGTTGGCAGTCATTACTTTTTCTATCCAAGTGTACAATGGCGGCAACGATTCTGCTTCATTGAATAACGGGACGATAATAGAAATATCCATAGTTTTGAAAAATTACAAGTCGAAAAAATCTGTTTAGTTTTATTCCGGTTCTTGAGTCGGATTTTCGGAGTCGTTTATAGTCGGTTTTTCGCCGAAAAGTGATTTGTCTTTTTTTGCGAAAGCTGCTGTAACGAAAGACACAAAAATGCCTATAAAAACATCAATCCAAATATATTGCAATGCAAAATTCAAAGGTGTGAGCACTTCTTCTATTTGGTTGGCAGAAGTAGATACGCCCGGAAGGTGCATCTCTTCCATTAGTTTTAAACTTTCGTTAATCAAATTGGGTAAAAATTCAGGATTGATAAATTTGAAATAGGCGAATTTGAATGCTGCAGCAATAATTGAAGCATAAAAAAACAATTGAATACCATACCAAAGTGCCATGCCGTACGACATGGTGTCATTACAAACGCGACGTCTGCAATCTGTTGTCAGCCAATAACATACAAACGGTATAGCGCAAGTTACAAGCGATTGCAGAATAGAAAATGCCGTACCTTTGAGTGTGGATAGAAAGAAATTAAGGCAAAATATCAAGCCTAAAATCAGACCATAATACATGGCGTGTTTTAATGCATCGGGTTTCATTGTTTTATCAGATTTTATAAACATACAAAGATACAGCGTTTTTTTTAATTTTACAATAAGCAAGTAGGGTGGTAAAAAGAAAAAAAACAATCAAAGGTTGCTATGCTCTTGTAGATAGGCGGAAACAAATAGAAAACAAGACTTGAAAAAATCAAGTCTTGTTTGGTGGTGATTCCGGAGCGATTCGAACGCTCGACCCACGCCTTAGAAGGGCGTTGCTCTATCCAGCTGAGCTACGGAACCTGACCCTTTTTTAAAGTGGTGCAAAATAACAGCTTTTTTATCAGAAAACCAAATTTTTTTTACATCTTTCTAAAGATGTTTCTGCCAAGGGCGAAACGTTCAAGGTACAGGTGACGTCCAATGCCGCGTGGACCGCGGCGGTGAGCGTCGATTGGGTAACAGTGTCGCCGGAGTCAGGAAACGGTGACGCCGAAGTTTCCGTTACTGTGGCGGCGAACCCGTCCACAGCGTCAGATGAGGCCACCGTGATATTCGCCACAAGCGGCAAGTCCGCCGCGTTGACCATAAAGCGTGCCGAAGCGGCAGTGGTTGAAGAAGGCGTTCTGCCGGGCGCGTTCTCCGTATCCGCCACTAAGCAAGTCAACTTTTCGCAAGGCAATTTACAGTATCAAGCCTCAACCGGCATTTGGCGTTTCGCCGAGAATCAGTACGACATGATAGGGGCGGCCGCTGGCAACACCACCGCTGAGGCTGATAGAGCAACGCAAGTCGGTTGGATAGACTTGTTCGGCTGGGGCACGAGCGGGTATAAGAATAAATATCCGTACATGACAAGCACTACAAACGCCGATTATGGTGACGGAAAAAATGACATAGCCGGCACTGATTATGATTGGGGCGTTTACAACGCCATATCCAACGGCGGCGATAAGGCCGGCTTGTGGCGCACGCTGACTAAAGACGAGTGGTGGTATATGTTTGAAACCCGCGACGGTGCCTATGACAAATGCTCACAAGGCACTGTAAATGACATTCACGGCTTAATCTTGTTGCCGGACTCATGGACTCTGCCAAGCGGTCTGACATTTACAGCCAACGCAAAAAATTGGACTACAAACGTGTATTCCGCCGATAATTGGGCTAAGATGCAGACCGCCGGCGCGGTGTTCATTCCCGCCGCCGGTTACCGTTGCGGCACGGACGTGGGCAGTGTCGGAGACGACGGCTGCTATTGGTCGTCGTCATACTACGGCGCGAGCGGCGCGTACTACGTGAACTTCGTCGCGTACTACGTGAGCGCCGTCAACAGCAGCGGCCGTTTCAACGGGCAACCCGTGCGGTTAGTCAAGGATTTATAGACCCCACGAGGAGTAGGGACATGGCGTGTGGTGCATCTGTATTGGTAATTTAGGACGCAATGTTTGCGTCCGCAAGCGTGTCAATGTTATTTTTGTAATCAGGGTTTCATTTTAGGTGAAACCCTGATTTCCGTTTTAGAAAAAAGTTCTTTTTTCTTTTTGTTTTCCACTTTTTTTTGCATAATACTGATAATTAAATTTTTTCTGTTGATTTTTTTTGTAAATTTGCAGTTTAAACTAAAAACAGATTATTGCTTATGAAAGTTCTGAAATTTGGGGGCTCATCCGTAGGAACTCCCGAAGTGATTTTGAACGTAAAGAGTATTGTAGAAAACGAGCAGAAACCGGTAGTTGTAGTGGTTTCGGCATTAGGCGGCATTACCGATAAATTATATAAAGTTGCCGAATTGGCAGCAGCCGGCGATACTGAATACGAAACCGTTTTAAACGAAATTTGTCTTCGCCATACCGATATGGTGGCGCAATTGCACTTGGCAACTACTCCGGCAGCTGCTTCCGTCAATGTGTTGTTAGATGAATTGGGCAATATACTGAAAGGCGTTTTTCTCATTAAAGATATTTCCGAACGGATTGTCAATACCATTGTCGGTTATGGTGAGCAATTGTCTTCTATTATTGTCAGCAGCTTAATTGACAATGCAAAACATATCGATTCGCGTTTGTTCATTAAAACCATTCCTCAGTTTGATAGAGATGTGGTTGATTTTGACACAACCAATAAACTAATCACCCAATATTTTGCAAATATGTCGTCGGTGGTAGTGTGTGGCGGATTTATTGCGTCGGATGAGGCAACCGGACATACCACCAATCTCGGACGTGGCGGTTCGGACTATACGGCATCTATTTTGGCAGCACAACTAAACGCGTCTATGCTGGAGATTTGGACAGATGTTGATGGTTTTATGACGGCCGACCCGCGCATTATAAAAAATGCTTATGTAATAGAGAAACTGACGTTTGTGGAAGCCATGGAATTGTGTAATTTCGGAGCGAAAGTCATCTATCCGCCAACTATTTTTCCTGTTTATCACAAAGACATTCCGATTCGTATTAAAAATACGATGAATCCTGCTAATGAAGGGACGTGTATTTCGCACGAAAGAGTGGCAGATGCCAAAAAAGCGATTAAGGGTATTTCTTCCATCAACGATACGGCGCTTATTACCATTCAAGGTCTTGGCATGGTGGGAGTTATCGGTGTTAATTACCGCATCTTCAAGGCTTTGGCACAACACGGAATCAGCGTGTTTATGGTGTCGCAGGCTTCATCGGAGAATACAACCTCTTTTGCTGTAAAAAATGCTGATGTAGAACTCTCTTTGGAGGTGCTGCGAGCAGAATTTAAGCAGGAGATAGACAATGGCGAAATTAACCATATAAAAGCAGAAAAAGATTTGGCGACGGTCGCTATTGTCGGCGAAAACATGAAACGCACCACCGGTATTGCCGGAAAATTGTTTGGAACACTTGGTAAAAGCGGTATCAATGTTATTGCCTGCGCACAAGGGGCGTCGGAAACGAACATATCTTTTGTTACCGATTTGAAGTCTTTGAGGAAAGCATTAAATGTTATTCATGATTCGTTCTTCTTGTCCGAATATCAAGAACTGAATGTTTTTTTGGCGGGAATAGGAACGGTTGGCGGAAGTTTGTTGGAACAAATAAAACGTCAGCAGAAAAAATTGATGCTTGAAAAAGGTCTAAAAATCAATGTTGTAGGAATAGCTAATGTACATAATGCGCTCCTTAATCGTGAAGGCATTGACCTACAAAATTATAAAAAACTTTTAGATACTGCTGGCATTCCTTCGTCGCCGGAGATTTTCAAAAATGAAATTCTATCGATGAATATTTTCAATTCCGTATTGGTGGATTGTACTGCAAGTCCTGATATTGCAGCTATTTATAGCGATGTGTTGGCTAATAATATTTCGGTAGTTGCAGCCAATAAAATAGCGGCTTCCGGAGATTACGACAATTATATAGCTTTGAAAGAACAGGCACAAAAACGTGGCGTTAAATATTTGTTTGAAACGAATGTAGGAGCCGGTTTACCGATTATGAATACCATTAATAATTTGACTAATTCCGGTGATAAAATTTTGCGAATGGAAGCCGTGCTTTCTGGTACTTTGAATTTTATTTTCAATACAATTAGTGCTGAAATTCCTTTCAGTAAGGCTGTTATGATGGCGAAAGAAGCCCGTTTCGCAGAGCCTGATCCGCGTATCGATTTGAGTGGGACAGATGTTATTCGCAAATTAGTTATTTTGGCGCGTGAGGCAGGTTATCGTGTGGAGCAAAGTGATGTACAAAAACATTTATTTGTACCCGAAACATATTTTCAGGGTTCCCTTGAAAATTTTTGGGCAAAACTGCCTGAATTAGATGATGTGTTTGAAAAAGAACGTAAAGTGCTGGAATCCAAGCAGATGAAATATCGTTTTGTTGCGAAAATGGAAAATGGGACTTGTTCAGTTGGCTTACAAACTGTGGTATCTACGCATCCTTTTTATGATTTGGAAGGCAGCAATAATATAATAATGATAACAACTGAACGTTACAAAGAATATCCGATGATAATTAAAGGCTATGGTGCAGGAGCATCGGTAACGGCGGCAGGTGTTTTTGCCGATATTATCAGTATTGCAAACATTCGTTAGTATAAAATTTGTATAATGAAAAAAAGTTGTAAATTTATGTTCTTGGCAGGATTATTCCTCTTGTTGGCAAGTTGCGAAAGTTCTATCAGTTATTCCAAATTGTTGGAACAAGAAGAAAAATTGATAGAAAGTTATATCGCGCGGCAAGGCATAGAAGTGTTGGAGACATTTCCAGCCGATTCGGTTTTTCAGTCGAATCAATATTATCATTATCCTGATGGTATTTATATCCAATTGATAAGCAAAGGCGAAGGTGAAGAAGCTACCTCCGGAAGAGCTATTGTGGTGCGTTTCAAGCAAAGTACGTTGGACGAATATCCAACGGAAGAAAGCTATTGGACAACTATGGATAAACCTTATCCTGTGGAAGTTACGTATGGCTCTACCACCAATAGTTGTGATGGCTGGCAACAAGCCCTTGAAGTTATGAAACGTACAGAGTCGCATGCTAAATTTATTGTCCCTTCAAAAATAGGATTTGATGAAGCTGCCCAGGCAGTTACACCGTTGTTGTACGAGATGAAAATAAAGTTGAAACCTCAATAAATAACCAATAAAAAATATATTACTATGTCATTAATTAAAAGTATATCAGGTATCAGAGGAACTATTGGCGGTACTGTGGGCGAAGGTCTGTCGCCAATAGATGTCGTAAAATTTACTTCAGCTTATGCTATTTGGTTGCAAGGTTATTCTCACAAAACACGTTGCAAGGTAGTTGTCGGACGTGATGCCCGAATTTCCGGTGAAATGGTAAGTCATCTGGTTATAGGAGCGTTGATGGGTTCCGGCTGCGATGTGGTAAATATTGGTTTGGCTACAACGCCTACAACCGAATTGGCAGTGAAGATGGAAAAAGCTGATGGCGGAATTATTTTAACTGCCAGTCATAACCCAAAACAGTGGAATGCTTTGAAGTTGTTGAATGAAAAAGGTGAATTTTTAAATAAAAAAGAGGGCGAAACCTTATTGGCAATTGCAGAAAAAGGACTGTTCAATTTTACAGAAGTAGATGAACTTGGAAAATTGCTTGGAACCATAGATTATTTGCCGAAACATATTGAGAATGTGTTGAACCTTGATTTGGTAGATGTGGAAGCCATAAAAAAAGCCAATTTTACAGTGGCTGTTGATTGTGTCAATTCGGTGGGCGGTATTGCCATTCCGGCTTTGTTGGAGGCTTTGGGCGTTAAAAATATAGAGAAACTGAATTGCGTTCCGGACGGTAATTTTGCACACAATCCGGAGCCGCTTCCTGCACATTTGACCGATATTTCCAATTTGATAAAACATAAGAAAGTAGATGTTGGCTTTGTTGTCGATCCTGATGTTGATCGCTTGGCAATTATTTGTGAAAACGGTGAAATGTTTGGCGAAGAATATACGTTGGTTTCGGTTGCCGATTACGTGTTGCAGCATACACCCGGTAATACGGTGTCGAATATGAGTTCCACACGGGCATTGAGCGATATTACTGTAAAATATGGTATGCAGTATAATGCTTCGGCGGTAGGAGAAGTGAATGTCGTTGCAAAAATGAAAGAAACCAATGCGGTGATTGGTGGCGAAGGTAATGGTGGCGTCATTTATCCTGCTTCTCATTATGGACGTGATGCGTTGGTAGGTATTGCCTTGTTTTTGACCAATTTGGCTAAAACGGGCAAAACTGTTTCGGAGTTGCGGGCTACGTTCCCTAATTATTTTGCATCAAAGAAACGTCTTGATTTAAAACCAAATATGGATGTTGATGGTATCTTTGCCGTTATCAAAGGCTGTTATAAACACTATAAAATTAACGATATTGATGGTGTAAAAATTGATTTTCCGCAGGGATGGGTGCATTTGCGCAAATCCAACACAGAACCGATTATTCGTGTCTATTCCGAAGCACAGACAATGGAACAGGCAGATAAATTTGGAGAAGCCATTATAGAAGAAATAAAGCGTATAGCAAAGCTGTAAAACAATGGAAGAAGTAAAACAGCAAATAAGTTTACCCGAAAATGCCAATCGCGAATTGAAAGAAGGCGAAAAGTATGACCCGATTTTACCTTCAGAACGTAATGTTCCGGAGGTAAGTCTTTATTCCGTGTCGGTCGGAGTGTTGATGGCGATTTTGTTTTCGGCAGCTGCCGCATATCTTGGATTAAAAGTAGGACAGGTTTTTGAAGCTGCTATTCCTATTGCCATCATTGCTGTAGGATTGTCGTCCGTAACAGGAAGAAAAAACGCTTTGGGAGAAAATGTTCTTATTCAGTCTATTGGCTCTGCTTCCGGTGTTATTGTTGCCGGAGCCATATTTACGTTGCCGGCTTTGTATATTTTGCAGGCAAAATATCCCGATATTACCGTTAATTTTATGGAAGTCTTTTTGAGTTCTTTGTTGGGTGGTATTTTGGGCATTTTGTTTTTGATTCCTTTTCGCAAATATTTTGTCAGTGATATGCACGGAAAATATCCTTTTCCTGAGGCGACAGCGACTACACAGGTTTTGGTTTCCGGTGAAAAAGGCGGTAATCAGGCAAAATCATTAATAGTTGCGGCTGCGGTTGGTGGTATCTATGATTTTGTCGTTGCTACATTTGGCGCATGGAGTGAAACATTAAGTTCACGTATGATTCCGTGGGGTGAAGCTATTGCGCAAAAAATAAAACTGACTTTTTCCATTAATACAAGTGCTGCCGTTTTGGGGCTGGGCTATATAGTCGGGTTAAAATACAGCATGATTATTTGTGCGGGTTCTTTGTTCGTTTGGTGGTTTATCGTTCCATTATTGGGTATGACAACCGTGGATTCTGTGATGTTGAGCGGAATGGATCCTGATGTTATCTTTACCAATTATGCCCGTTATATTGGTATTGGAGGTATTGCTATGGCCGGTATCATTGGTATTGTAAAATCGTGGGGAGTAATAAAAAGTGCAGTAGGTTTAGCCGGTAAGGAATTTGGTGGCAAAACGAAAAAAGTAGTGCAGGCAGTTCCTCGAACTCAGCGTGATTTATCAATGAAATTTATTGTTATTGCCATTGTAGCTGCACTTATTGTAACATTTCTGTTTTTTTATTTAGGTGTTATTCATAATATTGTTCAGGCATTAATTGCCTTTGTCGTAGTAACGATAATTGCATTTTTGTTTACAACTGTAGCGGCAAATGCCATTGCTATTGTAGGTACCAATCCTGTGTCGGGCATGACTTTGATGACACTGATTATAGCTTCGGTTATTTTGGTGGCAGTAGGTCTGAAAGGTACAAGTGGAATGGTGGCTGCCATGGTAATAGGCGGAGTCGTTTGTACTGCACTTTCTATGGCAGGCGGTTTTATAACTGACCTCAAAATAGGGTATTGGATAGGAACTACACCTGCGAAACAAGAAACATGGAAATTTCTCGGAACATTGGTTTCTGCAGCCACGGTGGGCGGTGTAATCATTATTTTGAATAAAACGTATGGTTTTACAGGCGATAATGCTTTGGTTGCTCCTCAGGCAAATGCCATGGCTGCAGTTATAGAACCTTTGATGATGGGACAAGGTGCACCTTGGCTATTATATGGCGTTGGTGCCATTTTGGCATTGTTGCTCAACTTTTTAGGTGTTCCTGCATTAGCGTTTGCATTAGGAATGTTTATCCCGTTACAACTGAATACACCTTTAGTTGTTGGCGGTCTTATAAGTTGGTTTGTTACCTCGCGTTCCAAAGATAAACAATTAAATAACGCACGTAATAACAAAGGGACATTGATTGCTTCCGGATTTATTGCAGGCGGAGCATTGATGGGCGTTGTCAGTGCTGCATTGAAATTTGCAGGAATAGATTGGTACTTGTCCGAATGGGCAACAGGAAGTGCTCCTCAATGGCTGGGAATAGCAATGTACTTGATGATAATTACGTATTTTATTATTACAACTTTACGAGCTAAAAAAGAAGTTTGAGAGTTATAAGTTTAATCAAGAGAGAGGGATATTTGCTAAAAATGCAAATTCCTTCTTTTTTTGCATATTATCAGTTGAAAACTCCTCTTTTTTTTGTACCTTTGCAAAATTCAACAATATATACAAATATCACTATAAATATTATTTAAGATGTCAAAAGAAAAGAAATTTATCACTTGTGATGGTAATCAGGCGGCTGCTCATATATCGTATATGTTTTCGGAAGTTGCTGCTATCTATCCTATCACACCATCATCTACTATGGCTGAATATGTGGATGAATGGGCTGCAGCCGGTCGTAAAAACATCTTCGGCGAAACAGTTTTAGTTCAAGAAATGCAATCGGAAGCAGGCGCTGCCGGTGCTGTTCATGGCTCATTGCAAGCAGGTGCATTGACGACTACTTACACGGCTTCGCAAGGTTTGTTGTTGATGATACCGAATATGTATAAAATCTCCGGTGAATTGTTGCCGTGTGTATTTCATGTTTCTGCTCGAACCTTGGCTTCGCATGCCTTGTGTATTTTTGGTGACCATCAAGATGTTATGTCTTGTCGTCAGACAGGTTTTGCCATGTTGGCAGAGGGATCTGTACAGGAAGTGATGGATTTGGCAGGTGTGGCACATTTGGCTACCATAAAAAGTCGTGTTCCGTTTGTTAATTTCTTTGACGGATTCCGTACATCACACGAAATACAGAAAATAGAGATGCTTGAAAATGATGATTTGGCACCGCTTATTGATCAAAAAGCCTTAGCTGAATTTCGTGCTCGTGCATTAAATCCTGAAAAACCGGTAATGCGCGGTATGGCAGAAAATCCTGATCATTTCTTCCAGCATCGTGAAGCTGCAAATCCTTTCTATGAAGCTGTTCCGGCTATTGTAGAAGAATATATGAAAGAAATCTCCAAAGTAACCGGTCGCAACTACGGTTTGTTTGATTATTATGGTGCACAGGATGCCGAACATATTATTATTGCTATGGGTTCGGTTACCGAAGCTATTCGCGAAGCCATAGATTATTTGATGGAAAGAGGTGAAAAAGTCGGTTTGGTTGCAGTACATTTGTATCGTCCTTTCTCTGCAAAACATTTCTTGGCAGCATTGCCAAAATCGACCAAACGCATTGCCGTACTTGACCGTACAAAAGAGCCGGGAGCCAATGGCGAACCGCTTTATCTTGATGTAAAAGATGTTTTGTATGAAAAAGAAAATGCACCACTTGTTGTGGGCGGACGTTATGGTTTAGGTTCTAAAGATACAACTCCTGCGCAAATTTTGGCTGTTTATGAGAATTTGGCTTTGCCAATGCCTAAAAACCAATTTACTATTGGTATCGAAGATGATATTACTTTTACATCGCTGCCTAAAAAAGAAGAGATTGCTTTAGGTGGAAAAGGCATGTTTGAAGCTAAATTTTATGGTTTGGGAGCTGATGGTACTGTTGGTGCAAACAAAAATTCTGTAAAAATTATTGGTGATAATACCAACAAACATTGTCAGGCATATTTCTCTTACGATTCCAAAAAATCAGGTGGCTTTACCTGTTCTCACTTGCGCTTTGGTGATACGCCAATTCGTTCGACTTATTTGGTAAATACCCCTAATTTTGTTGCATGTCACGTACAAGCTTATCTGAAAATGTACGATATTACCCGTGGCTTACAACAAAACGGAACGTTCCTTTTGAATACGATTTGGAATGCCGAAGAATTGGCAAAACATTTGCCTAACAAGGTAAAACGCTATTTTGCACAGAAGAATATTTCGGTTTATTACATTAATGCTACTAAAATTGCACAAGAAATTGGTTTGGGTAATCGTACAAATACAATTTTGCAATCAGCATTTTTCCGAATTACGGAAGTTATTCCTGTAGATTTGGCGGTAGAGCAGATGAAGAAATTCATTTTGAAATCGTACGGAAAGAAAGGTGAAGATGTTGTAAATAAAAACTATGCGGCGGTTGAACGCGGTGGCGAATATCAAAAATTGACGATTGATTCGACATGGGCAAACTTGGCTGATGATGCGACAGCATCAAACAACGATCCTGAATTTATTAATGAGGTAGTTCGCCCTATTAATGCACAAGATGGCGATTTATTGAAAGTTTCTGCATTCAAAGGTATAGAAGATGGTACTTGGATGCCCGGTACGGCAAAATATGAAAAACGCGGTGTTTCTGCTTTCGTTCCAACATGGAATGCCGACAACTGTATTCAATGTAACAAATGTGCGTATGTTTGTCCTCATGCTTGTATTCGCCCGTTTGTGTTGGATGAAAACGAAAAGAAAGGTTTCAATGCAACAACGATAGAAATGAAAGCTCCGGCTGCTATGAAAGGATTGTATTTCCGTATTCAGGTAGGCGTGATGGATTGTTTGGGTTGTGGCAACTGTGTAGATGTTTGTCCGGGTAACCCAAAAACAGGTAAGGCTTTGCAAATGGTTGATTTGGAAAAAGAATTACCTGAAGCTGCCAATTGGGATTATTGCATTAACAATGTAAAATCGAAACAGAATTTGATTGACATTAAAATGAATGTGAAGAACTCACAGTTTGCAACTCCGTTGTTTGAATTCTCAGGAGCTTGTTCTGGCTGTGGTGAAACGCCATATTTGAAGTTGATTTCTCAACTTTTTGGCGATCGCGAAATGGTAGCCAATGCTACAGGATGTTCTTCTATTTATTCCGGATCAGTGCCTTCTACTCCTTATACGACCAACGAAAAAGGTCAAGGACCGGCTTGGTCAAACTCATTGTTTGAAGATTTCTGCGAATATGGTTTAGGAATGACGCTTGCTAATGACAAAATGCGTGAACGTTTGGTTAAACTTATGACCGAGGCACAAACTTGTACATGTTGCAGTGACGATTTGAAAGCATTATTCAATGAATGGATTGCTAATAAGGATGATGCGGATAAATCAAAAGAATTAGCCGAAAAAATAATTCCAGCCGTTAAAGCTTGCAATTGCGATTATTGCAAACAAATAGACGAATTAAGTCATTATTTGGTAAAACGCTCACAATGGATTGTCGGTGGTGACGGAGCTTCGTATGATATTGGTTACGGTGGACTTGACCACGTAATTGCTTCCGGTAAGGATGTCAATATTTTGGTACTTGATACCGAAGTTTATTCCAATACAGGTGGTCAGGCTTCTAAATCGACTCCGGTTGGAGCGATTGCTAAATTTGCTGCAGCAGGTAAACGTGTACGTAAAAAAGATTTGGGTATGATAGCTACAACTTACGGTTATGTTTATGTCGCTCAAATTGCAATGGGTGCCGATCAAGCACAATGTTTGAAAGCAATTCGTGAAGCTGAGGCTTATCCCGGACCATCGTTGATTATCGCTTATGCGCCATGTATTAACCATGGTTTGAAAGCAGGTATGGGTAAAGCACAGGCGGAAGAAGCTGCTGCCGTTGCTTGTGGTTATTGGCATTTGTGGCGTTACAATCCTTCTTTGGAAGCAGAAGGCAAAAACCCGTTCTCGCTTGATAGCAAAGAGCCTCAATGGGAAAACTTCCAAAACTTCCTGAAAGGTGAAGTACGTTTTGCTTCGGTAATGAAACAGTTCCCGGCAGAAGCTGCCGACTTGTTCCAAGCTGCCGAAGACAATGCCAAATGGCGTTATCGCAGCTATTTGCGTATGACGGATGAGAATTGGAGCAAATAATTTGCCTAATAAAATAACAAGAAAATCGACAATCCATTTGGGTTGTCGATTTTCTTGTTATTAGGTGTGGAATTTTTATTTATTCTTACGGGAGATTTTCTAATATTTGCAGATATAATTCGGCTCTTTTTTTAGCCATCTCAAGATTCAAATCGGTATAATTGCCACACTCTTCTGCCGATTGTCCGGGAATTTTGCCCTCAAATGTCATAATAAATCGGCAGCAATCTGCCATTCGTTGGATAATGTCAGCTTTGTTTGGCTCTCCTGCAACTATCAAATAAAATCCTGTTCGACAGCCCATTGGACCGAAATACATAGTTTCCGGCAGAGTATTTCGGAAATAAGTTGCTCCAAGATGTTCTATGGAGTGCATTTCGGTAGTGTTCATCACCGGCTCAAAATTTGGTCGCGTTACGCGTAAATCGTAAGTGGTGAAGGTAAAACCGTTTTGTGTGTCGATACGTGAAATATGCACACCGGGCAATAAAGTCAAATGATTGACTGTAAAACTTGTTATTTTATCCATGATTCTAATTGATTAACAGAGCTTAAGGCATCTGCGCCATATATATCGGCTCCTATTTCTTTGGCTATTTGTTCGGTAACAACAGCTCCGCCCACAAATATTGGACAGACGTTTTCTATTTTTCTTAATTCTATAATGGTTTTTGCCATCGATTCGACAGTTGTTGTCATAAGTGCGCTCAATCCGATGGCGTCCGGTGTGTGTATATGATACGCCTCTACAACTTTCTCTATGGCAACATTTTTACCCAAATCTATTACATGAAATCCGTGACTCTCCAACACAATTTTGACAATATTTTTTCCGATATCGTGAATATCGCCTTGAACGGTAGCCAATATAATTTTGCCTTTTGTGGTATTTGAGAGTGTAAAATGTTTGGCTAAAATGGAGAAAGTTCCTTTTGCAGCTTCTGCAGAATTAATGAGTTGAGGCAGAAACAGCGTTTTGGTTTCAAACTTTTTGCCGACTTCGTTTAGTGCCGGTATTAATATCGTATCAATAATGGCTTCCGGCGTTCTTGTTTCCAGCTCTTTTTCCGTCAGAATTTCTACATTTCCTTTTAATCCTTGTATAATTGATTGATAAAGAGTTTGTTCTGATTGACTTTGCTGTGGTATGCTTGTTGTGTTGGTATTGGCTTCCGCAATGTATGCAGCACAATTGTCGTCAAATCCGGCTAACGCCTTGAAGGCTTTTAACATCAGTACAGAGTCGGTGTCGTTGGGATTCATAATGGCAATATCTAATCCTGCCTGTAATGCCATAATGAGAAATGTTCGGTTGAGATATGGACGTTGTGGCAAACCAAATGAAATATTGGACAATCCAACGATTGTCAAAACATTTAGTTGTTTTAGTTTCGACAATGTTTCCAATGTGGTTTTGCCGTGTTGTTGGTTCGACGAAATGGTCATTACCAATGCGTCAAAAACCAAATGATTTTGATTAATGCCGTATTTTTTTGCTTCGTCAATAATTCGTTGTGCAATTTTGCATCGTTCATCAGCTGTTTCAGGTATGCCGTTTTTGTCTAACGTCAAAGCAACGCTCACCGCACCATATTTTGCAATGATAGGAAGTAAGGCATTCATTGATTTTTCGTCGCCATTGACGGAATTAATCATTGGCACACCATTATAGATGCGTATGGCGGCTTCTATTGCTTCCGGTTTGGCACTGTCCAACTGCAATGGTAAGTCGCAGACTTCCTGTATTTTTTTTACCGCCTCTACAATAAGTGCCGATTCGTTACAATTCGGGATTCCTGTGTTTAAATCCAGAAAATCAGCTTTAGCAGCTTCTTGTTTTAGTGCCTCTTGTTGTAAAAAATCAAAATCGTTTTCTAATAATGCTTTTTGCAGCTGTTTTTTTCCGGTTGGATTGAGACGCTCGCCACACAAAATGCCTTTCTTTAATTTCAATAAACGGGTAGAAGAACAAATATATGTACCTTTAATAGGTGATAACTCGCTAATCTTGTGTTGCTTATAATGTGCAATCGTTTGTATGGTTTGTGGTGTTGTACCGCAGCATCCACCAATAATTGTGGCTCCTGCATCAACAATTTTCCCCATCCAAAAATCAAAATCATCATCAGAAAGAGAGTAGGAGACTTGTCCGTTTTTAATTTCCGGTAAGCCTTTATTCGGTTGAACAAGAATTGGTAAGTGTGTAAAGTTGCGCATTTTCTGTACAATTTCTACCATGTGATCCGGTCCTGTCGAACAATTGACTCCCAAAACATCTACTTGCAGAGAAGTTAATGTTAATGCTACAATTTCAGGTGTAGAACCTGTTAATGTACGTCCGTTATCGTCGAACGTCATGGTGGCAAAAACCGGTAAATCGCAGTTTTCTTTAATGGCTAAAATGGCTGCTTTAATTTCTAATAAATCTGAGTAAGTCTCTAACAGATAGCCATCTACCTGGTCTTTCGTGTAAGTTACAACTTCTTTTATGTTATTGTAGGCTTCGTCAAATGTCAGTTCCCCAATAGGTTCCATCAGTTTGCCGGAAGGACCAATATCCAAAATGACTTTTACAGAAGTGTTTTTTGTAACTTGTCGAGCATTTTCTATGGCGGCATCTAAAACTTTTTTTAATGTAAATTGACTGTCTTTCAGTTTTATACGGTTTGCGCCAAAGGTGTTTGTCGTAATATAGTTTGCTCTTGCTGCAACGTAGGATTTATGGATGTTCTGAATAATATCAGGGAACAATACATTCAAATCTTCGATTAAAATGCCTTGAGTTTCACGGTGCTCAGTCAACATGGTACCCATAGCACCATCGAATAACTGAATATTTTTTATTGATTGTAACATGTTGTTCCTTGTTTCCTGTATTTACATTTTTGTAGAATAAAACAGCCTATACAGGAGAATTTATAATTGGTTAGTATGATGCCACACATAGATTTCTCAGGAATCATTATACCGGATTCTGTTGTATAGACTCCGATAAGTTTTTTTGCATTTAAACAATTTAAAATCTGTTCGTTATCCATTATATCTGTACCTGCATATCCCGGACAAAACAGCGAACCGTTTGATTGGTACGAGGTAATAAATTGATTGACGAATTCTTCCAAAGTAACATTTGCTGCAGCATTTAAAATAACGGCTTGGGATAAATCTGTTTTAGCAGTGCTTTTTATCAGTTTATCAATGTCTAATCCCAATGTTCCTGCAAAAAATGTTGATGTTGGCAGATAGTTGCGAATGGGTGCATACGAATCTGTTTCTACAAAAGCTGGAACTATGGGTACGTCTGTAAATTTGCAACAACGATATTTAAAATTTGCCTTTAAATTTATTGTATCCAGAGCTTCTTTTGCTGCAGTTTGTAAAGATTCGTTGGTATGTTGCAACGAACAGCCAAGATACTGTAACGTTTTATTTATTAGCGAAATATCCTGTCGTAACATAAGAAATATTATCCATCAGTTTTTTGATAAAATGGCTCTTGTTCATTGAATAGATATGCAATCCATCTATGTCATTTGTCAGCAAATCGAGTATTTGATAACTTGTGAATATAATTCCAATTTCTTCTAATGCCTGCTTGTCGTTTCTGTATTTATCAAAATAATTTTGCAATTGAATAGGAATATGTGCGCTCGAAACTTGTATAATTCTGTCGATTTGTTTGTAATTGGTAACCGGCATAATTCCGGGTATAATAGGCACTGTTATTCCCGCTTTGCGCGCTTTTATAAGGAAGCGGTAAAAAACATTGTTATCGAAAAATAATTGTGTGGTAAAAAACTGCATTCCGGCTTCCTGTTTTTTCTTTAAATTGTCAATGTCGGTTTCAAAAGAAACGGCTTCCGGATGTTTTTCGGGGTAGCAAGCACCTGCACACGAAAAATCATTACCAAATTGCTGTCGAATAAATAACGCCAAGTCGGAAGCATGCTTAAAATCAGATACAATATTTGTTTGATTATCAGGATTATCGCCTCTTAGAGTTAATACATTTTCAATATGTGCAGCTTTCAATTCATTACACAAATTGGTAATGTCGGATTTTGTGGAGGCAATACCTGTAATGTGAGCAAGTGGTTCACATGTTGTATTATTTTTAATAAACTTGGCTATCATGGCAGAGTTGTCGGTAGTAGTACCTAAAGCTCCGTATGTAACGCTCATGAAATCAGGGTTTAAACTATCTAAATCTTTAATGACTTCATAAAGATTACCAATATCGGTATTACGTTTTGGTGGAAAAACTTCAAAAGAGAGTGTCTTTTTTTTGTTTAAAATGTCCGCAATTTTCATTTGTGTTACTTTTTTAGCAAACCGATTCCCTTATTATATTTGTTTGCAAAGTTACTATTTTAACATCAGTTAATCAAAAAAAAAGCGAACTTTCTAAGTTCGCCTTTTTATACTCTTACTATGCGCTTTTTAAATTGTTCCGCTAATAAGGATAAGAACCAGTAAACTCAAGATGGCATAAAATTCAGGGAATGCTGCCATAATCATTGTACCGGCTGTTACGTTATGACCGGCACCTGTTGCCGCGATACCGTTGGCACAAACTTGTCCTTGACGAATACCAGAAAGTAAACCGACAATACCAAGAGCGCAACTTGCACCAAAAATAGCAGCAGCTTGCAATGCTGTCATTTCAGCAACCAAAAATCCTTGTAGCAAAAAGTACCCTACAAATCCGTAAATACCTTGCGTTGAAGGTAATGCAGAGAGTAAAATGTACGTTCCCATTGCTTCGGGACGTTTTTTTAGTGAACCGACTACCGTATTTCCACAAATAGTCAAGCCATACACACTACCAGTACCCGACAGAGCTACCATCAGGGCGATGCCCACATAGGCTAAAATCAAATTTGAATCCATAATAATAAAAAATTAGTTGTTAAAATTGATATAATTATATTTTTGTTTTAAATGGCCGATACGCTTTCCCACCACCTTCAAATCCTGCATTTTTATAAAATTCCACAAAAGTTAAACGTAATGGGTGTACAATAGAACTGATGATACATAACAAGAAATTAAGAGAATGACCAATCAGCAGAATGAGTAACATGGGCAGCCAGCGAACAAATGGCGACATATCGGCAGTTAAACTTGTGGCAAGCATATTGAATACATTACCCAAAATACCGCCTGCCAAACCAAGTGCGAATAAACGAATGTACGACAGAACATCACCTAAAAGGCCGCTCACCATATTGTATGTACCCCACAGACCGGAACCGAGGTTGATAATCGGATTTTTATCCGGCGAATTGTAGAACAGAATAACAAGAGCACAGATGGCAGCAATGCCGTAAAGTACATACATAACCGGTAGAGGAAACTTGGTACCCAGCATTGGTATCAGTAAAATAATGCCGTCAATTAAGCCAACCAGCCATGCACAGGTAGATGCAGCATATTTAAAGCCGTGTTGAATGGTAATTTTTACGACATTAAAGCCCATTGCAAAGAGAATTTGCAATATACCTACTGCTATAGCTACTACCATCATTGGGTCGTATCCGCCCAATTTTGCTGCGTAATTGTTGGAAGTTATAAAGTAACTTTTGACATTGGCTAACCACGGCCATGTAACTGTCTCGAGCATAATACCGAAGAATACACCTGTCAGCAAACCAACGAGCATAGTGGAACCTCCCAAAAATTGTCCGAGAGTTGCCAAATTTTTAAATTTTGGGAATTTGAATTTGACAATGGTTGCGGCAATCAAAATGAGTAAACCATAACCGCCATCACCTAAACACAGCCCAAAGAAAAGCATAAAAAATGGAGCAAAACATGCTGTTGGGTCTATTTCACTATAATTTGGGAGCGAATAGAGCTCTGTAATTGGTTCAAATAGCTTGGCAAAGAAGTTGTTTTTCAGCTTAATGGGGACATCTTCGTCAATTTTTGGATTTGAAATTTCGTAATAGATATGTTCCGTTTCAAGCATAGCGTTCAATTTTGCTTCTGCTTCTTGCGGGCAATAACCTTCTAAAAGCATTACTTTCTCGTCAGCTTCAGGTGTGGTGCAAAGTTCTACTTTTTGAAAATCAATGTTGGTTTCAATTTTCATTGCAAAATGCTTCAAATTGGAAATATTGATTAGAGCCCACGCTTCCATTTTTGCCTGATGAGCAACAAGTAGCAAATTTTGTGCTTCTACATCAAGTTGCAATTGCTCGCTATTATGTTCGTTGAGCGTAACAGCTTCTGCATCAATTGTTATTTGGTTGTGATTGATTGTAACAAAATAAAGATTTGGTCCACTAATATTGATTTGGAATGCATTGAATTTTGTTTCCCATTCCGGTTGAAATTTACGTTCACTGCATTTGAAAAATTGCAATACATAACCGTTATGGGTCAGTTGCGCCAAACGTTCGGAGTTGAAGTTTTCCCAAACTTTCATTCGTTCCGCTTCTTTTTGTGTAACAGCTATGTTTTGCTGCAAACGATTTTTGTCTGCTTGCAATGTATCCCATTCTTTCAACAATTCTGCACCATTGTAAGATGTCGTTTCGTGCGGTGTCGTGTTCGGTAATAAAAGCGAAGTCGCTTCTGTAAGCGTTTTCTTGATTTTTGCCGATAGTTGCATTTTGTCCCGCAATTGGTTGTTTTCAGGTATGCCTTCCGGTTTTTCTGCCACATGCAGCACTCCGACATCTCGAAGTTTTTCGAGAAAATTGGTGTATTGCTTGTGATACACCAGAAAGACATATTTTTTCATTTTTATGATCATAGTAATTCTATTACGAATTAATTTATTAACTAATTTGTGCTTCTGCCATTGCTTCGGCTTCGCGTTTTGATTTTACTATCTTTTGCGAAGATTTTGATAGATTTTCTTCATCTTCCATAAAGCGTTTTATTTTGCGAATGGCATCTTCGTAACCGGGAATTTGTACTTTCTCAAAAAGATTTACCTTTTGAGTGGTTTTTTTTCGGGCATACTCTAGTAAACTGAGCTTTTGTGCGCAAAATTCACGTTCAATGCCTACTTGTGCCAACTCTTTCAACTGTGTAAATCCGTCGGCATACCATTTGGGCGAATTGAAAATGCTGAATGGTTTTACGGTGTAAAGAACTTCGTCGAGTACCGGTACGCGAACGCCGGCTATTTTTTTTATGCTCATTTTTACATCGTCCACATGGAGCAGGGTAGTGTCAAATTCGCCCCACAGAGCCAGCATTTTGTCGTAGGCAGTAATGCGTTGTTCCACTTCCTGATCGATCCGTTCGATATCATTTTTTGATCTTTTTACTTCAACACGTAGGGCACTTTCCTTGTTTTTAAGTGTCGGTAAAGTACGCACACGCATTTTCAGGTTCTTTTCAAGTCCCTGAAGCGAAGTTTTGTTATATTGAAATGTTATTGCCATACGGAGATATTATTATCTTCTCTGTTTATTAAAGATTTCTCGTTATCAGAATAATATATAATTTCACGTTCTACATAGTAAGTTGGCACATTGTTCATATAAGCAGTTCTTGTAACCCAATTTGCCAAAGAATCAAATGTATAGGTAAATACAAATTTGTTTTCAAGTTCTTTTTGCGCATTATATTGATCCATTTCTGTTTGATTACCGTTTTCATCTATCACATAATTATATTGGGTCAAAAAATTACCTTTGGAATCAAATTGAATTTGTTCCACAATATGATCATTTTTATCATATTTAAAATTGAATTTACAAACCAAATCTCCATTATTATCAAATCTGTTCATTTCAATACGGTTGCCCCGTCTGTTATATTTGTAATTACTACTAATGATTAAATCGCCTTCAGGAGTATAACGTTGCATGCCGGTACGTACGCCATTGTCGTCGTATGAATAGATATATTTACTTTCTATTTCATTGTCATCGTAGTACCAATATTCCAATGTTTTATTACCTTCTTTGTTAAATGTAGAGAATGAATTTTCCCAAAAACGCCATCTGAGATGTTCGCCTTTTGTAACCTTGTCGGAATCTGTAAGCATAGCTGCATAAGAGCTGCTTTTGATTGATTTCACATGACCATTAAGTGCTAAAACTTTCAAATCATTGCTTTGTTGACATCCAATAAGTGCCAAAGGCAACAAAAGGGCTAAAAATGTTTTTGATTTCATAGTTGTTATTTTTAAAGTGTTTATATTCTTTCGTATATTGCACGTGGCATTATCTTAAACAAAAAAGCGATTAAGCACCAACGTTTTGTGATGTATGCAACTTTCTTCTTGTTTTTTATGGCCTTATATATTTGTGTTACAGCTTTATTGACAGGTGCTACCCAAAATAAACCATCTCCTTTTGCCATTGCGGTATCTACAAGTCCGGGGCGAATATCTGTAATATAAATCTGCTTATTCAATTTATTTGCCTTTTGCCGCAAACCTTCCATATAATTGCTTTGATATGCCTTAGAAGCATTATATGTCGGAGCTGCAGCACTTCCACGCAAACTGGCCAAAGACGATATACCGACAATATGTCCACCATTGTGTTGGGCAAAATAATTGAAAATCCAGTCAATGACAGCAGTAAAACCTAATACGTTGGTTGCAATCGTTTTTTGTTCTATTTCAGGGGATAATGTTTTATTTATATCTCCCGTACCAGCACTGATAATACACAAATTACATTCTCCCAATCTATTCATCAGACTTTCAAAATTATTGGAAACAGTATCAATATTACTTACGTCAAATTGCTGTATTTCAATATTACGCGGATATTCATTTCGTAAATCTTGCAATAAATTCAGTCGTCGTCCGGTAATTCCGACTTTATAACCGTCTTTTACGAGTTGTAATGTCAGTTCTTTACCTATGCCGGAAGTTGCTCCTATTATTATTGCTGTTTTACACATTATTTTGCGTTTAAATTTTTACGCTTTCCAATATTTATCTACCAACGCTTGCTTGATATTAACCTCTTCGGGTTTAAAGTGCTCGGCAAACAAGTGCCAAGCCACATCAAGCATTTGGGTGGTATTGATATTTACGTCAATGGCCAGAATTTCAGACGAATAGTCTTTGGCAAAAGCCAAACAGCGATTGTCGTAATCGGTCAAGTCGAAACCGTTTTCCAATTTCGTTTTTGCATTGGCGGCATCGGCATAAAGGCGCACGGCGGCGTTCATTACCTGCGGGTGGTCTTCGCGCGTTTTCTTGCCGGCCACAAGCTGTTTCAGACGCGACAGCGAGCGGAACGGATCGACAATAACTTTACCAATATCCGAATCGCGACGCAGATAGAGTTGACCTTCGGTAATGTAACCCGTGTTGTCTGGAATGGCGTGCGTAATGTCGCCACCCGAAAGGGTTGTAACCGCAATAATGGTGATGGAACCGCCTTCGGGGAACTGCACAGCTTTTTCGTAAATTTTCGCCAAATCGGAATAGAGCGAACCGGGCATTGAGTCTTTTGACGGGATTTGGTCCATACGGTTCGACACGATAGCCAAAGCATCGGCATAAAGAGTCATATCTGTCAGCAGCACAAGCACTTTCTGATTTTTCTCTACCGCGAAATATTCGGCTGCCGTCAATGCCATATCGGGAATAAGCAAGCGTTCTACCGGCGGATTTTCGGTTGTATTTACAAACGATACGATACGGTCGAGCACACCGGCATTGTTAAATACATTTTTAAAATAGAGGTAATCGTCGTTGGTCAGTCCCATACCGCCGAGAATAATTTTGTCGGCTTCGGCACGCAAAGCCACGTTGGCCATTACCTGATTGTAAGGTTGGTCAGGGTCGGCAAAAAATGGAATTTTCTGTCCCGAAACCAAGGTGTTGTTCAGGTCGATACCTGCAATACCGGTAGCAATCAGTTCGCTTGGCTGTTTACGACGCACCGGATTTACCGAAGGTCCGCCAATTTCCACTTCCGTACCTTCTACTTCGGGTCCGCCATCAATCGGATCGCCGTATGCATTGAAGAACCGTCCTGCCAACTGTTCGCTTACCTTTAATGACGGCGCTTTGCCCAAAAATACTACTTCGGCATTGGTAGGAATACCTTCTGTTCCTTCAAAAACCTGCAACGTAATGTCGTTGCCCATAATTTTTACCACCTGAGCCAACTTTCCGTTTACGGTTGCCAACTCGTCGTTGCCCACACCATCCGCTTTGAGCGAGCAAGTCGCTTTGGTGATAGCGGTAATTTTAGTGTAGATTTTCTGAAATGCTTTTGTTGCCATATATTTTTATTGTTTTTATTTTTTGCGTGATTTTTAATTTATATGTTTTATCCCGTTAGGGATTGTCGATTTATAGAAATTTTGGTAGTACAAATTGACATTCCGTTAGGAATGTTCCATTTTTATAATAGCGATTTAAAAATATATTTTTCATCAAATTCAACCTTAAAGTCTTTCAATATTTTTAGATATTCATCTTGAAATGATTGTTTTGTATGGTGTTGTTTTTGATTATTGACATAATTTGCAACTGCATTTATTTGTGAATGACTATAAGAAAATGCACCATATCCTGCTTGCCAATAAAACTTGCCATTTACCAACTTTTCCTGATTGATCCATAAAGACGAATCTCGCTTAATCTCCTGTATTAAATGCGATAATGATTCTGTTGGATTATATCCAAAAAACAAATGTAAATGATCTGACATTCCACCAATAGCAATCATCTTATGACCATTATTTTGCAAAATCGTTGTTATATATTGTTGCAAACGTTCTGCCCACGTTTCGGAAATAATTCCTTCCCGATTGCGAACAGCAAAAATTGCGTGTATATATAATTGTGTATATGTGTTTGCCATTTGTATTTGGTACATTCCTATGGAATGCTTTTTGTTATGGATTTTTTCTACAAACCGTTAATGCCTACAGCATTTTTAGGATTGTCTGATTGTTTATCGTTTTTTATCCCCTCTGCATCATTAAATTTCTACGGCATTTAATTTTGAATATATTATTGCTCTTTTTACTCCAATCATTAATTTTGTCTGAATTTATCCCGTTAGGGATTGTCAATTTGTAAAAACTTACTGATATATTATAACGACATTCCATAGGAATGTACCTTCTATTCTTTTATCTGCTTTTCTGCCAAAACCGCATTCAATTCTTTCAGATATTTTTTGAACTGTTCGCTATGGAATTCGCTATAATTCATCTGTTTGCAGATATTAATTACTTTCTTGAAATAATTATCCACATCGTTGAAGTTATCGAAATCGTAATCGTGGTGGCAAATATCCATTACGAGGTTGAGCATAAATTCCTGACGTTCGAGCGGACAAACCGAGTCGATTTTGT
>JAQUTW010000049.1 GCA_028694215.1 Paludibacteraceae bacterium
AGTTTTGTACGAGATTGTTCATTATATTTAATTATCTGATTAATAATCAAATATACGACTTTTTTGTCAAATGAACAATCTTTTTTTACTTTATTTTTTTACTTTTTCCTAAATGCACAACAGGTTCCTATAACACTTGTCACTGCATATAATTCTAAATAAAGGCTGATTAATATCGGAATGATGTATTTCTTTAGCTTGTTTTGCCCAATAGGCAGAACGTTTTTCATCTTGTGCGTGAATAGTTTCCCAAACAGCAGTTGCAGCACACTGTGCTTGCCAGCATTTTAATATTCTACGTGCTTCTATAATGTTTCTCTGACCATCTTCAGTGAGCGTTGGAGTCAGCCATTTTTGTTCGTCATCCAATGAGCCTATTTGCTTTATGGCTATTTGAGTGATTCGTGTCTTCTTGTTATCCGGTATTATGTTGCCCCTTCGATATTCAGGATTGATACGAATAATAAACTGAGGTAAAACGGTTTTTGTTATATATTGATTATTATGTTCCGATAAGGTTTTTTCCAAATCGTCCAACGAATACCAATCACAATTCTTTTGTTGATAAAATTCTCTGATAACAGCCCCATAAAACGGATATGTAAATGTTGAACAAGGCGTATAGCTTACCGCTTGTAGGGCTGTTTCTTCTTGGGTTATCAAGTGCTCTGCCAATTTTGTATGCCCCTCACTGTGGAAAAAAGTATGTAATGCATTGTGTTCATTTAATATAGAACAAATTGTAGTACAAAAGTCGTTTTTGTCCCAATTCTTGGCTATAGCGTTATTGAGAGGCGTACCAAATCTATCCGACCAGTCGGTCAAATAATGCTCTAAGAAAAAATCGCTGAGATTATCCAACTCATCTATATGCCAACATAAATCTACTTTGTCCTGTTCCGTAAAACTAACTGTTGCTCCTTCGGATGCATTCTGCAAACGTTTTTTGAGTCGTTTCAGTCTATCTGCCGAAATAGTATAACCCGTTTCATTGGTACCGATTTTCTTCAGCTTAGCTATCTGTTCATCGATCAATGAACTTAACTTTGTCCATTCTTCTATCTTAAATTGCATTATCACTGTATGGCTTGTAGAATATTTTGTATTTGTTGTTCACTATCTGTTATAATACGAAATTCCACGCGGCGTGAGCGGGTTTCATCTTCTTCTCCCTGTTTATTCTTAAGGGTTCTGCTATATGAATAACCATTTGCCGTAACTTTGTCGGTTATTAACTTTTTATAGGCCAAACTATTGGTTGTGGTGCAATATATCAAAACGTTTCTGGCTCTGTCTTGCGATAATTCCATATTATGAAAATATTCCCCTGTAGAACTTGTGTGTCCTTCGATTCGTATTTCTGTTATATGGTCAGTATATTGCCGAATGATAGCCAAATATCGCGGGAAGAATTCATCTAATATGGCTTTGAAATCAGCTTTTAAAGCGGTTTCATTATTGTCAAACATAATATTTTCTTTGAGAAATCGAATACTCAATGTTGTAGAATCTATTTCTGCTCCCCATTTTTCCATATCATCGGCAAAAACGCTATCAAGTTCCGTATAAATAGCAAGACACGTATTTTCGTATTGTTTGGGAATATTTTCCAAACGCTCTTGTTCTGCTACTAATTTCACTTGTGCTTTTTGTAGTTTTAACATAGCACCGGACAATAGTAAAGCAAACACTAATAATAGTGCAGACATTAAATCTCCTATTGATAATGAAAACGGATTCTGTTCTATCTCGGAATTATGCTTTTTCATCAGTGGGTATGTTTTTAATCATTGTATCCAATAAATCAGCTGTTTGACCTAATTTTTCTGCAATTTCGTTGTTCGCAGCATGAAACTGATTTAATGTGTCTGACAGGTTATTGGTGGTATTATTTACAGCCTCACAAGATTTGGTAAATTGAGTAGAATAATCAGTAAGAATTTTGTTTGTAAAGGTATTTAAATCTTGAATATATGTACAGGTTTGCGCTTGCATATTTTCATATACAATTTGCATTTCATCCGGAATATTCCCTATTGTGGTTAAAGCGGTAGTTATCTGTTCGGTTGCTTGCCGATTTCTTTCCGATATCGTAAGTTGGTCTTGAGAAAGTCTCCGATGTTCAGTTATGTTGTTAAGTTGTGAAACAGTTATACTTCGCATATCTCCTATATTGTTTTTGATAGAATCAATGACAGGTGTCAAACCGTTCTGCAATTGGACAAATGCATCCCCTAATTCTGTGGCAGCATCAGATAATTGGACTGCAGAAACAGACATCTGCTGATCTATTGTTTGTAAACTACTGCCTGTATTTTTTAAAGAAACAGCCGTATCCCTCAAACTAACACTTGATTCTTCTATTTTTTCGGATGCACAGACTAACTGTTGTGCACTTGTGGATAATAATCCGGGTAATTCACCCAAAGTCTCTTCTATGTTTTGCACAATGATATTTAGCTTTTCCGAAAGCAAGTTCACAATAGGAGTGCTGATACTTTCTCCGGCTGCCTGCCCCATTTTTTCTCCTAAAATAACAACAGAAGGAACATAATATGCCATATTCGACTCAGTACACATTTTCTCCAAAGCCTTATGGATTTTCCCATATACGCGTTTTTCGTACCATGAATACCCGATAGAAAACAGCATACCAAATATGGATGTTATAAAGGCCATAGACATTCCAGCCAACAGATGGTCAATTCCTTGCTGAATCTCATTGGTGGAACCGGACATATCCATCCCGTTTATTCCGAACGACAGCCCAATAAAAGTCCCCAAAATACCTCCTCCAACTAAAGTATTGCTAACCATAGAAGATTTACGAACATCAAACCCAACTGACGCTGTATAACTTTCAAAGTTAATATAATCATTGGCATCGGCATCAGTTCTATTATTTTGAATGGTTTTCTGATAGATGTTATACTGAGGAATATTAATAAACTTTCCATGATTCAATTTTTGTAATTCTCTAATGGCATAAATAAAATAGAGACATAAAATAACAATAAAGACATAAGTTGAAATAATCATAATGGATTTATTTTAAAACGACATAATCAATAAAATTTCCTGCAAATATAACAATTGTTTTTTGACAATCAGCGGATATTTTTTAATATCTAATACACAACACTTTATAAAATACAGAACAAATAGCAAAGAAGAAAAATTCCGTATAATGTTTCGTTTATTGAAGCATCACACGGAATCACATCAATAGAGCAAAATATACATACTTTACCCTATCAACAAAAGCCAACAAAATGATATAGTATAAACCTGTTGTGCAAGTTATGAAAAAGTAAAAAAATAAAGTAAAAAAAGATTGTTCATTTGACAAAAAAGTCGTATATTTGATTATTAATCAGATAATTAAATATAATGAACAATCTCGTACAAAACTACAAAATAATTCTTAAAGAATTGACAAAAAATTGCTCAAATATTGAAAGTTTTACTCAAATTCGGCAGCCTAAGTTGTCGAACATTGAACTTGTTGCTCTCATATTGACATCCGAATATATGTCTTATAATTCTGAATTACAATTATTTAGAGCTATAAGCGGCACCGAATTAGGAACTAAAATTGAACGCTCGGTTTATAATAAACGCCGCAGAAAACTCAAATCATACATCGAACAAGTGCGTCAGTGTATTAGTCAGAAGTTTTCTCATTTGAGCCGGCTTTTCATCATTGATTCCACTCCCATCGAGATTTGCAAAATGAGCCGAGCAAAGCGTTCCAATATTTGTGCGACAGAGAACATTCAACCTGCTTTTGGTTATTGTGCCACTCAAAAAAAATATTATTTCGGCTATAAACTGCATCTCGTTTGCGATGATAATGCTATCATCCATTCTTATGATTTTACCCCCGCAAACGTTCATGATATTAACTATCTTAAAGATGTAAAATACAACCTCTACAATTGCGAACTAATTGGTGATAGAGGTTATATATCTGCTGATTATCAGGAAGATTTATTCTCTTATGGCAAAATTAAACTTACTGTTCCTATGCGTTCAAATGCCTTAAATCCTCAAGAATTATCAAAAACTAAACGCCGAAAACGCAAACGGATTGAAACTTTGTTCTCGCAATTAGACGGACAATTTTCCATGAACATCAATTTTGCCAAATCATTCGAAGGGCTTGCCTCACGGATTATTTCTAAAATCACTGCACTAACCATGATACAATACCTGAATCTGTTCGTCTTTAACAGAAAACTTAACAACGTTAAAATAAATCTTACCTAAATGCACAACGGGTTCAGATACTTTCCCCCTATTGCAGTATGTTTCCTGTTTTTCGTTTTTATACAGCATCTTTATTTTTATATTCAACTATTTTTTCATAAATTTGGCGTACCAATTAATCCGATTTTAAATCATGCTTAATTTACAGCAAAACATAAAGTTACAACAAAAATTATCTCCTTTGCAAATACAGGTGATAAAAATGTTGGAATATCCTGCCGTAGAATTTGAAGAGCGCATCAGGGAAGAAATGGAAGCAAATCCTGCGTTGGAAGAAGGTAAAGATGAAAATTCGGACACTGATGATTTTGACACCGCTTCTGCCAATGAAACAAACGATGGCATTTCTGATGTGTACGACGATTATGATATGGACGATGACATTCCCGACTACCGTTTAAACATTAACAACGGATCGCCCGACGATAAACACGAAACCATTCCGTTTTCAGGAGGCATTTCTTTTCACGAACATCTTGAAGACCAGCTAAAAATGAGTGCTGCCGATAAAAAAACACAGCAATTAGCTCAATATCTTATCGGTAACATTGACGAAGATGGTTACTTGCGCCGCGATTTGGAATCTATGATTGACGATTTGGCATTTCAGGCAGGCATATCCGTATCGGAAGAAGAGATGAAAAATGCACTGACTGTAGTACAGGGACTTGACCCTGCCGGCATCGGAGCACGCAACCTACAAGAATGCCTCTCGTTACAATTACATCAAAAAGAGCCAACACTATGTATCAAAACAGCAACTCGTGTAATAGACGATTTCTTTGAACCATTTTCAAAAAAGCAATACGACCTTATTGCCAAACGCATGAATTTGTCGGATGAACAAATGAGAAATGCCATTGAGGAAATTGTAAAATTAAATCCCAAACCGGGAAATGCGTTTGCCAATCCGGCCGAAACACTAATACAACGCGTTACTCCCGATTTTGTAGTAGAAAACGATAACGGTATTTTATCGGTACACCTCAACAATGGCAATTTGCCTGAGTTACGCGTAAGTCCAAGTTATCATCATATGGTACAGGAATTTATGGGTAACAAAAAAAATCAGACACAAGCCAATAAAAATGCCTTATTGTTTGCCAAACAAAAAATAGATGCCGCAGCATGGTTTATTGATGCCATAAAGCAACGCAATACAACGCTTCTGCAAACAATGGAAGCTATTGTTAAAGCCCAATACGATTTCTTTTTGGAAGGAGAAGAAGCTAAACTCAAACCAATGAAACTCAAAGACATAGCGGACAAAATCGGTTATGATGTTTCTACTATTTCGCGCGTAAGTAACAGTAAATATGTACAAACAGAGTTTGGCATTTTCCCGTTAAAATATTTTTTCAGCGAATCGATGATGACAGACTCCGGCGAAGAAGTATCAAACAAAGAAATAAAACAAATTATACAAGAAGTAATTGATACCGAAAATAAAAATCATCCTATTGCCGATGGTGATCTGACCGATTTACTTCAAAAAAAAGGGTACATCATTGCCCGTCGAACCGTAGCAAAATACCGCGAACAACTAAATCTACCGATGGCGCGTCTTCGTAAAAAAACGTATTAAGACAAACGTAAAATATACTATTTGTAAGAATAAAATCGTTATCTTTGTAAAAAGTAAAAGACATAATTATGAAACAAAAAGGTAACTCTAAAACCCCAAATAAACGTCAACCGGCACTTATGTCGGCTGTAATTAATATTTTCAACAATGTTCCAAATAAAATTTTGAATTATAAGCAATTATCACATTTGCTTGATATGCACACCAATTCTGAACGTCAATTGGTGATGACTGCATTGGAAAATTTATTGGAACAAGGACTATTGGAACAGGTAAGCTATGGCAAATTTCGTTTGAACCAACGCCAAAGCTACATTACCGGTACACTCGACCGTCAAACCGTGGCAAAAAAGACTTATCTTATTCCTGACGATGGCGGAGAATCTGTATTTATTGCCGAACGCAGCATGGGTTGTGCTCTCAATGGCGACAAAGTGAAAATTTTGCTCTATCCCCGTCGTAAAAATCGCGAAGAAGAAGGCGAAGTAGTAGAAGTGCTTCAACGCGCTAAAACAGAATTTGTCGGTGTATTGGAAGTAAAACCAAATTTTGCATTTCTGAGCGTTGATCGCAAACAATTGGTACACGATATGTTTATTCCTTTCGATAAACTTAACGGAGGGAAAGATGGTCAGAAATGTGTCGGTCGTATTGTAGAATGGACAGACAAGGCAAAAAATCCTATTGGCGAAATTATTGATGTCTTGGGCGACGTTGGCAACAATAATACCGAAATGCACGCTATTCTGGCAGAATTTGGATTACCATACAAATATCCCGAAACTGTAGAACAAGCCGCCGAAAAAATTGATGCAGGCATAACACCTGCCGAACTAAAAAGTCGCATCGATATGCGCGATGTTTGTACATTTACCATTGACCCACGCGACGCAAAAGATTTCGACGATGCTCTTTCCATTCGGAAACTCGAAAATGGATTGTGGGAAGTGGGCGTACACATTGCCGATGTTACACATTATGTAACCGAAAAAAGCATTATCGAAAAAGAAGCCTACAAACGCGCCACATCTGTTTATTTGGTTGATAGAACAATCCCTATGTTGCCGGAACATTTGAGTAACGGAATCTGTTCACTACGTCCGGACGAAGAAAAATTAACGTACTCGGTTATTTTCCAAATGGACGAATTTGCCGAAGTGAAAGATTATAAAATAGCGCGAACGGTTACAAAATCAAATAGAAGATTTACCTACGAAGAAGCACAAAATATTATAGAAACAGGCGAAGGCGATTACAAAGAAGAGGTTTTGAAACTTAACGAATTGGCAAAAATGCTGCGTGTAAAACGCTTTGCCAAAGGTGCCATTGCCTTTGAACGCACCGAAGTGCGTTTTGAAATTGATGACAACGGTAAACCGCTGAATGTTTATTTTAAAGAGGCAAAAGCAGCAAATAAATTAGTTGAAGAATTTATGCTTTTAGCCAATAAAACAGTGGCAACACACATAGGCAAACCACAAAAGCGCGGCGAAAAGCCCAAAACATTTGTCTATCGTGTTCACGATGTACCAAATCCTGATAAATTGGCCAACTTCTCTGCGTTCATCAAAAAGTTTGGATACAAACTGAAAACAACAGGTCGCAATTCGGAAGTATCATCGTCCATCAACCATTTATTAGATGAAGTAGAAGGTAAAAAAGAGCACAATTTAATAGAAACATTGGCCATACGTTCTATGGCAAAAGCCATTTACAGCACCGACAATATGGGACATTATGGTTTGGCTTTTGATTACTATACGCACTTCACATCACCCATTCGCCGTTATCCCGACATGATGGTACACCGTTTGCTTACACGCTATTTGGCAGGAGGGCACAGTGTCAATGCCAACGAATATGAATTACTTTGCAAACATAGTTCCAACATGGAACAATTAGCTGCCAATGCAGAACGGGCATCTATCAAATACAAACAGGTAGAATATATGAGCGAACATCTCGGTCAAGTGTTCGATGGTGTAATTTCAGGCGTCACCGAATGGGGAATCTATGTAGAATTAAACGAGAACAAATGCGAAGGAATGGTCCCGATTCGTGAACTTGGTGACGATTATTACATTTTTGATGAAAAAAATTATTGTATCATAGGACGACAACGCCACAAAAAATTTCAGTTGGGCGATGCCGTTACAGTTAAAATCACCCGTACCGATTTAATCAAGAAACAGTTAGATTTAACATTAGTATAAAATTAAAATTAAACAATTATGAAAAATCACATTGCAGAAGCGGTCATATTGACCTTGGGACTCCTTTTTTTGGGGTTATTGCTAAAATCCGGCATTGACAACTTTGCTTACAAAGACAGATGTGTAAGCGTAAAAGGGCTTTCAGAGATGGAAGTACCTGCCGACAAAGTCATTTGTCCATTGGTATTCAAAGAAATTGGCGACGATTTACAAGAAATCTATACCAGTGTGAATGCCAAAAACAAAACCATTGTTACATTTCTGAAGAATAAAGGTATTTCAGAAAACGACATCACAATTGCGGCTCCAAACATTGTCGATTTGCAGGCAGAACGTTATGGAAACGACCGTCCACCTTATCGTTACAATGTAACATCAGTTATTACCATCAGCACCTCTGAAGTGGCAAAAGTAAAAGAACTCATTTCACAACAAAGCGAATTGCTGACCAAAGGAATTGCCCTCATTTCCGGCGACTATCAGTATATGATTACCTACGAATTTACAAAACTGAATGAAATTAAGCCGCAAATGATTGAAGAGGCCACAAAAAATGCACGTGCAGCAGCCGAAAAATTTGCGTCGGACAGCGACAGTGAACTCGGAAAAATTAAACGCGCCAATCAAGGTCAGTTCTCCATTACCAATCGCGACAACAATACACCCGACATCAAACGTGTACGCGTGGTAACTACTGTCGATTATTATTTGGAAGACTGATGGAAATAGATGTTGAGCAACGTGCTGCACAAGCCGAAGCCAATTTTCGCGAAGGTTATAATTGTGCACAGTCGGTTTATTTGGCTTATGCCGATTTATTCGGCTTGGACAGCGCATTAGCAGCCAAAATCAGTGCGCCACTTGGCGGTGGAATGGGACGTTTACGAGAAATTTGCGGAGCTTGCAGCGGTATGTTTTTGATAGCAGGATTGGCAATTCCGGCAGGCGACCCTAAGGACAAAACAGCAAAAGCAGCCAATTATAAAATGGTTCAGGAACTGGCAGCCGAATTTAAAGCCCAAAATGGTTCTATCATTTGTCGTGAACTACTTGGGCTTGACCATAAAAAAGACGAACCAACGCCCGAAACACGCACAGCAGAATATTACAAAAAACGTCCTTGCGCCGAATTGGTACATTTAGCAGCAGAAATTGTCGGAAAAAAATTGGAAAATATCGCTGCATCGGAAAAATAATTACCTTTGCGTTTTTGTATGAGAATCTTGATTCAACGCGTTGCACACGCTTCAGTAACAACAAACAGTCGTCCGAAGGCAGAAATCGGTCAAGGACTATTGGTCTTTGTTGGCATCGAAAATGCTGATTCTGAAAATGATATAGAGTGGCTGACAAATAAAATTATCAATTTACGAATTTTTGATGATGAAAACGGTATAATGAATCGTTCTCTATCTGATATTGACGGAGAATTGCTCATAGTAAGTCAGTTTACATTACAAGCTTCGACGGTCAAAGGGAATCGTCCTTCGTACATACATGCTGCCAAACCCGAAATTTCGATACCGCTTTACGAACGCTTCTGTTCGGTAGCAACCGAAAAATTAGGAAAGCCTGTAAAAACCGGTTGGTTTGGTGCCAATATGAATGTTGAACTTTTAAATGACGGACCGGTTACTATTTGGATTGATTCTAAACATAAAGAATAAATTAATACAATAACCATTCAAGAAGAGATGTATGTCAATTTTTGATTTTAAAGTTTTTAAACCATGGAAAAAATGAAAGAATTGTACGCTCAGTACAACTGCAATTTGAAAGATGCGGACGTAAAAACCGCAGTTGAAGAAATTTTAGCAAAGGATTTTGCTAAAAACAACACCAAAGAAGTATATAAAAAATGCTTGAATTCTATCGATTTAACTTCACTTAATGGTACGGATACAGAAGAAAAAATCGGAACTATGATGCAAAAAGTCAATGATTTTCCGGCAAAATTCCCCGAATTACCCAATGTAGCTGCCGTATGTGTTTATCCTGCCTTGGTGCCTGTTTCGCGTGCCGTACTCAACAAAGCAAACGGCGTACAGATAGCTGCTGTAGCAGCCTGCTTCCCTGCTTCACAATCTTTTATCGAAGTAAAAGTAGCAGAAACGGCTTTAACCGTGCAAGCAGGAGCTGACGAAATAGACGTAGTTATTTCAATTGGCAAATTTTTCAGTGAAAAACACACTGAAGTATATGACGAACTCTGCGAACTAAAAGCAGCTTGCAGAAATGCACATTTAAAAGTGATATTGGAAAGCGGTGCCATGCATTCGGCTGTAGAAATAAAACAGGCTTCAATATTGGCTATGGCAGCCGGTGCCGATTTTATTAAAACATCGACCGGAAAGACCGAGCCGGCAGCCACACTCGAAGCTGCTTATGTGATGTGTGGTGCTATTAAAGAATATTACGAAAAAACCGGCATCAAAATCGGTTTTAAGCCTGCAGGCGGTGTATCTACAACAGAAGAAGCAGTTAAATTTTATTCTATTGTAAAAGCAATACTTGGCGAAGAATGGCTGAACAACAAACTGTTCCGTTTTGGAGCCAGTCGTTTGGCAAATAATTTACTGACGAGCATAGAAGGAAAAGAAGTAAAATATTTCTAACTTCCGTTACAACAAAAATTAAATCGGCGTAAGTTCATAGAACTTACGCCGATTTTTGATTGGCAGTTATTATGTAGGAATTTATTTCCCAAGTATATCTTGCAACTCCGGATTGATAAGTTTTTCAAACGTTACCGTTTCAAAAATTACTTCAAACTCTACACGCCTATTCAAAGCACGACCTTCACTTGTCTTATTGTCAGCAATAGGCTTACTTTGTCCATAGCCTTTTGACGTAATACGCGAAGCGTCCACACCATGTTGTACCAGATAATTAAGCACTGCTGCTGCACGCTTTTCAGACAACATCTGATTATACTCATCACTACCTGTAGAGTCGGTATGACCACTTATAAAGAGCATATAAGTAGGATTATCTTTCATCACATTTACAATTTTATCCAAAATCGGGTAAGAGATTTTCTTGATAACATCTTTATCTGTTTCAAATTGAATACCCTGCATCGCTTTTTTGAAAAGATTACGAACCTCTTTCTTCAACTCCGGACAACCGTAGTTACTTTTTGGACCGGAAATATTCGGACATTTATCCAAATAATCCGGAATTGCATCTCCATCCGTATCAACAGGACAGCCAACAGAATCGACTTTTACACCTTTTGGTGTATCAGGACACTGATCAATAAAATTAGGAACGCCATCGCCGTCGTCATCTATCGGACAACCAACAGAATCGACTTTAACATCTTTTGGTGTATCAGGACACTGGTCAATATAATTAGGAACCCCATCGCCGTCATCATCAAACGGACAACCAACAGAATCAACCTTAACATCTTTTGGTGTATCAGGACACTGGTCGATATAATCGGGAACACCATCGCCGTCAGAATCTACAGGGCAACCAACAGAATCGACAACCACACCTTGTGGTGTATCAGGACATTCGTCAATGTAATCAGGAACACCATCGCCATCAGAGTCTTTCATGTATTTTTCCCAATCGGCTTGTGCTTTACGGTATTTCTTTTCCTGACAACTAGTACCAAACGCGTACGAAATACCAATTTCAATACCGGCAAAAAGAGTATGAACTGCTCCTATATGGTCCGTAAAAACAACTCCCGAATAACCATTCATATCTTGAAATAGTTTAGGATTTTCCTTAATGGCTTTCGTTCTTACATCATTGAAGCTATAACCTCCCGACAGACCGGTATGTAATTTCCATTGCGGCGTCAAATTAATGGCAAAACCCAATTCAGCAATAAATCCCAACGAATAGGATACTATCGGATCGGAAGTCGGCTTATCAAAATCGGTAAAAGTTCCCAATCCAAGCGACTTAACCTCATCAATAATATAGTGACCTTCTGTAAATTCGGCAAGACGGGTATATGAGCCATCAATCAATTGACGATCGGCAACACGAAAGCCCGGATTAAAGCCAATAGCCGCCCTAAAATCGGAAGATTCGGTCATCGGAGCAGCAAATGTAATTTTTATCGGCGTTTCGATATAATGTGCATACTGTTTCTCTTTCATATTGTATGTTCCACGCAACACATACGGATCACCATTAGGTTCAAATTTAGGATCGGAATGATCAATAAAATTAGTATTTTCTTTATAGCCATTGAAATCATAAACGCCGGTATAGCGCATCCATTGTGCGCCGATGCTGACGCCTACATTACGATGAAACCAATAGGTGTAGTCAAGACCAATGCCCACGTTAAAGCCACCGTGACTTTTGGCTGCATTGCCTTTGTAGAGCAGTGCGCTGTAAGCCGGCGTGATGTGGAGTGCCAATTCATGCGGATGGTAAAATTTGGTGGTGTCAATACGCAAATTTTTCATCATCACAGCGGTGTCAATCTCAACCGTTTCCTTTTGCGCAAAGGCGGTTAAGGCTATTATCGACAAAATGATAGAAACTGTTAACTTTTTCATTTTTTTTTGTTTTTATGTGTGTGACGATTTATTTTACAATGATTTTGTGAATGGAAACATTTCCTTGTACATCCATCAGTTTCAAAGTGTAAAAACCTGCTCCGACAGGTATTTCCACCTGATAGCCTGTAGCCGTACGCACGGCACGTGTTTTC
>JAQUTW010000012.1 GCA_028694215.1 Paludibacteraceae bacterium
AGGACTTGCCTCACGGATTATTTCTAAAATCACTGCACTAACCATGATACAATACCTGAATCTGTTCGTCTTTAACAGAAAACTTAACGCCGTCAAAATAAATCTTACCTAAATGCACAACGGGTTTATAGGAATATATTTAATAGTGCCGATGAACAAGGAATATGGAAGAAATACCATACCTGCGGACATTTAGAGAATGATAATGCAGCCATAATGATGCGATTTAACCATTATACTGTGGTTGAATTTCTCAATATCGGCGGAGGATGCGCTTATTTTCTGAAAGCAAACCACCGCTGGACATCAGACGGAAATCACTATACTACAGAGAAGTTATGGAAAACAGTCGATCATATTGATCAGATAGTTCGAGATTCCAAATTAAGTATACTGACCACAGAATGTAATAACAAAAATGCAATTGAAATTTCACCGGATTCTATGAAGATAGAACATCGTGCTGACCATTGGGAGAATCTTATTAATAAATTTTTTAGGTATAGAGTAGATACGATAAATCAATAAGAGCACCTTGTTTTCAACGCTGTATGTAGTACCTATCGTAGTCCACCAGCGGCTCGCCGTTCTCGTCCACTACTTTAGAACTTTCAGCAGAGGGTATAACGCGTGTGCCGCTCTTATTAAGGTCGGGTGTGTTCAATCGTATATCTGCATCAATAACGGCTATATGACCGTCAGGAGTACGGATAACATTCTCATCGTGTAAATCGCTTAAATAAATATCAGGAGTAGCATACGTCCAATTGCGGGCGTTTCTGAGTTCAAATCCCAAGCCTTTGGCAAATGTTTCGATTTCCGGTTCGGAAAGTTTTTCACCTACAATATAAGGCTGTTCCACAATTATCTGAAAAGCGCCTTCCGTATTTCTGCCAAAGGCTTTTACTACTAATGGTGCATATCTTCCAAACAAAAAATTATGCAACACTATGCGGTCGAGTGCCAATTGGGGTGATATGTAGTAATCCAATCCGATAGATTTTACTACCGTTGTGCCATTATCGTACACCAATGCTTCTCCGCCCGCTGTGTAAGGCTCTCCATATTGTTCTTGGAGTTCCCTATCCGTATTTTTCAGCCAGCATTGAGCAGAAACAGCCCATTCTTCTATGGCACGTTCTTGCGCCGCTCCTCGTTTTTGCTCTCTTTTGAAGCTGTCCCGTTCTTCAATGCAAGCATTTGCGTTATTTTCTCTTGCCGCGAGCAAGACTGTAATTTCCAGCATTCGACCTCCTTTGCCAATGCCTTGTCGTTCTGCCTGTGAAAATCGTTCTGATACCACCATTCGTCCTCCTTGTCGTAAATCATTTGTATTTATATATTTAATTTGTAAATTCTTATGCATTACGAATTTATGATATTACATCAAAAACCTACACAAAGGTAATTAATATTTCTCTAACAAACATCTTTCTGAATAAGCGTGTCCATTACCATCCTGTTTTTTCAATTCCTGCATCCAATTTTTCCGAATCGGCCTCCAACATCAGCGTTTCGTCCGGGTAATTAATCACCAAACGGTTTTGATGAAACTGTGTCATCAGACTTCTGGCTAACTGTTCAATTTCTGTTTTTAACAGCTCTGTTTTCATTGGAAATTTCGGATAGTTGATAAAGCTAAGTTGGCAATGGTCTTCGTTTTGTCCGTCTAAAAGTATTTTGCACCTCGACAGTGCCACGCTCAGATAAATGCCTTTTTCGTGTATCAACCGGTGTTGATAGTTTTGAATAAATGTTTCTACTTCAGCCATATCAATTGCTTTTTTGGAATAATTGACACACAATCCCAACGTAATGGTGGCTGAAAAAGGTGCAATTGCTGTTCGTTTTATGCTTGTTCCTATATCTTTTAATACTTCTTTTCTTTTTTTAGTAAAAGTGGGTACAGCCCTTGAATATCCTGCTGTACTTTACTGAAATTGTCCGTTTTCTCCAATGTTTCCTCATTCATATAAAGCCGTTTGTTTACTTCTATCATTAGCGAATGATAACAAACCGGCACATCTACGGTTTTAGAATTGGAAAAAGGTTTATTTACAGCCACTTTGTAACCTAAATTCCGGAAATACCATACGACAGTACTGATAACAAAATTATCCGGGTGGGTCTCATCATCATTGTAACCTACACAAATGTCAATCCAGCTATATTTTATAGGATCTTGCAGTAGCTCATGTGGTTGAGTTCCAAAACTATGACAGTCAAGCAAAAAAGGTCTGTTACCATTATTTAGAGCTTTTAATAAAGTTTTTGCAATATTATATTGATGTTCTTGATAGAGTTCATATAGCTTGCATTCATTCCATAACAATCTTTTACCATATTGTTTGCCATATATGGTGTTGCCATATATGATTCCCAAATGTTGCTTTTCCAATGGATCATTAGGTAGGCGTTCTACATCGCAAAATACACGACACACGGGAAATACAATAGGAACTATTCGCTCTTTTAATTCTTCAGAAAGATTTGCAGGAACAAATAGTTCATCGGTATAATAATCTATGAGTGGTTTTATTTCTTCATTATATAAATGCAAATCTGTTTCAGAATAATTTCCGCAATATTCATACGGTATTTGAGTAGAAGAATGGGGAACGTGTAAGATGATATTTGAATAGTTTTGGGAAGATTTGCACTCTTTCCCAAACATAAAGTTCATGATTTTGTGGGTGTAATTATTGTAATCATTAAAATCATAAGTAGGAAAATTAAATCCACGATATCCGGCATTCATCAATACCTTTGCAAAAGGCATATAAATTCCCATGCGACATCCAATATCCTTGTGCCCGTTAAGCCCACAGCGAAAAGATGCCATGATTAAATCTAAAAACACATCATCATCAATACTGCATCCGGTAACACATTCAAATTCGCGTTTTAGAAGTCGAAGGATAAAATTGATTTGTCCATCAGTGAATTGTGGTAAATCTTTAAATGGTGGATAAAACCGACCATTTTCATTTATTGGGGTAAAATTGCTAACCATAATTTGTATTTTTTTAAGTGAAACAATAAAATAATTCTTCTTTCACTTGCTAAAAACAGTTTTAACCGAGTTGCCTGAAAACAAAAAATCCTTGTGCACCAAAAGGGCAAACAAGGAAATTCGTCAAGAACTGTGAGCTTATGTCTATTTTTAGCAAGACTGCCCGCATCTGCGCTTTCGCGCAAACCACCGTGATTTTACCGCTTTAGCTCTAAAGCAAGTTAAAACTCGGTTGGTACACAACTTACATTGTGTTCTTGATGCAATTCCCTAATTTTTTGAGGGTGGATTTTGTTCGCCAACAAATCCGCTACAAAGATAGTGTTTTTTTTGATATTCCAAATTTTGTTTTTGCCATGAATTTTATACCTTTGCGAAAAAATAAGCCATGAGTTTTCTAACCGTTACCAATGTTTGCAAACAATTTACAGGTCATGTCGCCCTTGATGATGTGTCGCTGGAAGTTCCTGAACATTCTATTTATGGCTTGCTCGGACCAAATGGAGCAGGTAAAACTACGCTTATTCGCATTATCAATCGTATTATTTTGCCTGATAGCGGTAAGGTATTGTTAAATGGCTCTCCACTTACAGATGCCGATATTGGAAAAATTGGTTATTTGCCGGAAGAACGAGGCTTGTATCGTAAAATGAAAGTTGGTGAGCAGGCTCTTTATTTGGCTCAACTAAAAGGGATGACGAAGCATGATGCCATGATACAACTCAAATATTGGTTTGAGAAGTTTCAAATAGAGTCGTGGTGGAATAAACGCGTCGAAGAACTGTCAAAAGGAATGGCGCAAAAGGTACAATTTATCACTACGGTTGCTCATCGTCCGCAATTACTTATTTTTGATGAACCATTTAGTGGATTTGATCCGTTAAATGCAGATGTGATGCGACAGGAAATTTTGGCACAACGTGCGAATGGCACAACTATTATTCTTTCTACTCATAATATGGAATCGGTGGAAGCATTGTGTGATGAAATTACACTCATTAATCGTTCGAAGGTTGTGTTGCAAGGCAATGTAACCGCCATACGTGAATGTCATAAAAAGAATATCTTCAGTGTGTTGGTAAAAGGAGAATATGAACTTTTGGATACTGCCGATTTTATACCTTTTGAATACGAAAAAAATCACGGCAAAACATTACTTAAATTTCGATTGGACGAAACGACAGATTCCAATAAACTTTTGACTTTTATTAGTCAAAACTACACCATTTTATTGTTTGAAGAGGAATTTCCAAGTATGAATGATATTTTTATCAATACGGTCTCTTCTTAGTCTTTATTGATTTTAATGTACAGGAAATAAAGCTATTGGTATTTTTAGAAACAATCGGATTTTTATTTGTCGAAATAAAAAATATATATTATCTTTGCAACCGCTTTTCGAGAAAAAGCAAATTAGGTATTAATTATTAATTTAAAAGTAAACAAGAATGGCAACTAAAATTAGATTGCAAAGACATGGACGCAAAGGGTATGCCTATTACCACATTGTAATTGCAGACAGCAGAGCTCCACGCGATGGTAGATTTATTGAACGTATCGGATCGTATAATCCTAATACTGACCCGGCTACAGTAGATTTGAATTTTGAAAGAGCATTGTATTGGGTAAATGTAGGTGCACAACCTACGGATACAACCCGTCATATTCTTTCTACCGAAGGTGTGATGTTGATGAAACATTTGCAGGGTGGAGTAAAGAAAGGCGCTTTTGATGAAGCAACAGCTCAAAAGAAATTTGAAGCATGGAAAGCGGATAAAACAAAAGCGTTAGATGCTGTAAGTGAGAAGCATAATTCTGAAAAAGCACTGCAAAATCAGGCACGTTTAGATGCAGAAAAAGCTATCAATAAGGCAAAAGCAGCAGAATTGGCAAAGAAAAGAACTGAGGCTCTTGAAGCTGAAGCGGCTGCAGCTGCACAAGAATTAAAAAATTCAAAAGAAACGGAAGCAGCTCCTGCTGTTGAAGCAGAGGTAGAAAAACCTGCTGCCGAATAAACTTTTTGGCTGCTCAACGAGCAAAAAAGCCCGAAATTCTTTCGGGCTTTTTTAATGTGTCGAATTTCTTGTTTTTTTTTGCTATCTTTGTCCCATAAAGTACTCTTAATTACCAGTTAATCTGTTTGAAAATGTATAACACGCCTTTGGTAAGCGTTATTATCCCGAATTATTGTCACGAATTTTTTTTGAGACAACGCATAGAGAGTGTCCTTAATCAAACTTATCAACATTTTGAAATTATTTTGTTAGATGATTGCTCAAGCGATGAGAGTGTTAAAATCATCGATCAATATCGTGGTCATCCCAAAGTTACTCATATTGTCATTAATGCAGTTAATAGTGGTTCAACTTTTAAACAGTGGCAACTTGGCTTGTCGTTGGCAAAAGGCGAATTTATTTGGATTGCTGAAAGTGATGATGTGGCACAGCCAACCTTGTTACAACGTTTGGTAGATGCCTTGCAAATGGAAAATTCTGTGCTTGCGTTTGCTGCTTCACGGTGGATTGATGAAAAAGGAGAAACCATAGAAAGGCGTATAACAAAGAGATGGAAACAGAATTTTTCCATGGATGGAATCGTCTTTTTAAAGAAATATTTATTGGGGTATAATTTTATCTATAATGCAAGTGCTGTGGTGTTTAAGAGTGACGCCATCAAAACATTATCGGATAGTTATACAAATTACAAAGCAAGTGGCGACAGATTTTTTTGGTTACAGATTTGTTTGCAGGGCAAAGTTAGTTATGTGGCAGAACAATTGAATTTATTTCGACAGCATACACAAAAGGTTTCGGGACATGCGGCAGAAACAGGGGTTAATCAGGTTGAGGATTTTCAAATTTATCAGCAAATAAAATCTATTCTTTCTTTGTCTGTCTTGGAACGAATTTTAATTTGCGGATATCATTATCGAGCGATTTATCAATCCCAAAATTTTGTAAATGGAGGCAAACAATTTGCATTGTCGGCATGGAAACAGGAAAATTTTTTCAATGTATTTTCGTATATGGTTTATCTTTTTTTTAGAGGACTTGAAATAGCACGATGACTTTGATTATTATAAATATTTTATTTGCACTCACATCAATCGCATTGTGTTGTTTTGCACCGGAAACTTATAATTATGGTTTTTGCCTGACTGTGTTTATTATTTATGTGGCTCAAAATATATTGTATTTTTCTTTTGATAAGAAGCGCAATTGGCTTGGATTTGAATTCTTTTTTGCTATTGCATTCACTTTTACAAACTTTGTTTATCCGGTTCTATATTTTCCTACGCGTCCGGATTATTGGTTTTTCAATATTCCGTTTAATATTAATGTAATTAGCCGTTCGACAGCTATCGCTTATTTTGCCTACGCATTTTATATGTTGGGGCTCACAAGATTACTGAAGGTTAAACGTGAAGAGCCGTCAGTGCCGAACTTTTCATTTGGAATGAATCAGTTTTTGATATTGTTTGCCTTTACGGTGGTTACTTTTATTTGCTACCTTGCTACTGGCGGGTGGCAAAATTTACAAAATGTTTATGCCGGAGGTGGCAACCTTCGAGATGTGGGGCTTTATTCCTATTTTAATAATCTTTTTACAATAGCCTGTTATTTGATGGCTATATTTGTATTTCGTCTTAAAAAACAGCACCTTTGGTTTTATGTGGTGTTTTTGGCTGTTTGTATGTTCATTATATTAAGTACGGGTTCACGTTCATTGGCTTTAGGATTAATGTTGATTATTATTGTTGGTTTCAATAATAATGTGCGTCGTTTTGGATTTGTGGAAGTCCTCGGATTGACACTTTTGGGGGCATTTTGCCTTTTCCTGATTATGAGTGTACGTCGATCGCAGGTTAGTAATGAAACGTTGATAGCAGTTCTTCAAAATCTTCATTTGGAGAATGTTACCGATATATTTGGAGACTTAATTGTCAATAACCGCAACTTATATGTATTGGTGGATTATGCGGATGCGCATAATTTAACCTTTTTCCATGGCATGTTAATAGATATTTTTTCCCCAATTCCGGGAATGGCGTCGTGGCTGGTAAATTTCTTTCATGAACCTATTGAATTATTGCACGGTGGTGATTTACCGACCTATCTTTACTTAGGCACGGGTTCTGATTGGGGGTTGGGAACAAATATGGTGGGCGAAGCATTTCGTTCTTTTGGTTATGTGGGTACTGCAATTGCAATGGCACTTATCGGGCAAATAGTTAAGTCAAGTTATTATTATTCGTATAATAATGTTTACGTGTATGCTATTTATTATTTGTTTGTTTCTCATGCCGTATTTTATCCTCGTGCGCCTTTGTTGTTTGACCCTCGTACTATAATATGGAGCCTTTTGTTGATTTGGGTGGTCAAGTTTGTCACGCGTCCTTTGCGGACAGATCAATTAGAAAAAATCATTAGAAAATGAAATTGCTTTATTGTATTCCGGCATTGTATAATACTGGTGGAATGGAACGTGTATTGACAGAAAAGGTAAATTTTTTGGCAGCTTTGCCGAATTATGATATTACTATTGTTACTACAGACCATAAAGCAGGTCAGCCTATTCGATTCCCATTGGATAAAAAAATTCAGTTAATACATTTACAACTAAATTATGCTGATCATTTTGCATATCCACTTCTAAAAAAATATATTGTTCACACTCAAAAACAACGTCTTTACAAGAAACGCCTACAGCAGTTGATTAATGAGTTGGATATAGATATTTGTATTTCGCTGTGTGGTAAAGAAATAGACTTTCTGGGAGATTTGAATGTGTCATGTAAGAAAATGGCAGAGATACATTTCGCTATGAATAATCGTGCTTGTTTTTTAGATGCACGTCATAGCGGCTTTTTGTGGAAATGGATAGGAAAAACGCGTACACGTCAATTGATACGGGCGGTAAAAAAAATAGATAAATTGGTGGTTTTAACCGATATAGATAAAAAACAATGGCAAAATCAAGGCTGTGTCAATGTACTTACCATTCATAATCCCAATCCTTTACATTCTCCGATTCAAAGTACTTTGGAGCAAACACGTGTTATAACCATTGGTCGTTTGGAACCTCAAAAAGGATATGATATGTTAATAGATGCTTGGCGACTGGTTGTTGTAAAATTTCCGGAATGGACGTTATCTATTTATGGAAGCGGTCAGGATTATAATTTATTGCGTCAGCAGATTAAATGTAATCAGTTGGAAAAGAGTATTTCGCTACATGGTACCACCAATAATATTGAAGCTGAATATAGTACAAGTTCAATTTTAGTGATGAGCTCGCGTTACGAAGGTTTGCCAATGTCTTTGATAGAAGGAATGTCGTGTGGGTTACCGGTGGTTGCGTTCGATTGTGAACAAGGTCCACGCGAATTGATAACTAATGGTATGAATGGATTTTTGGTTCCGCTCAATGATCTTACTGCATTGGCCGATAAATTATGTTGTTTGATGGAAAATTTTGAACTTCGCAAAAAATTGGGTAATAATGCGCATGAATATTCAAAACAGTTTAATACTGAAATTATTATGCAACAATGGATGCGTTTATTTGATGATTTATAGTGTTTGTAATCGTGAATGTGATTTTTGATAATATTATTTTTGCACTTCAGCGTTCCGGCGGAATTTCTATGGTGTGGTATGAACTGTTAAAGCGTTCTGTTGCAGATACTTCTTTTTCAAAATTATACCTTGAATATGCCAATGAAAATATCTTTTATCAACAATTGGCATTGCCTACAGAACAGTGTTTATTGTTAAAGAATCGAATTTGTGTGGAACGTTATTTGTCGCCACATATTCAATCTGTTTTCTCAGAAGCGGTTTTTCATTCCGGATATTTTCGCATTCTGCCTCAAAAGGGTATAAAAAACATTACCACCATACATGATTTTACTTATACCTATTATCGGCATGGACTTGCAAAGTCTGTACATTTATGGCAGGAACGTTATGCGATGGAGAAATCAGCAGGAATTATTTGTGTATCGGAACACACCCGAAAAGATTTGTTGAAACTGTATCCGTTTGTTGATGAAAAAAAGGTAACTGTGATTCCTAATGGAGTAGATGAACGTTTCCATCCGCTTGCTTCCAATGATATATTAAAACTGTTGATCCCTTTTGAAAGGGGAAGTTATTTACTTTATGTGGGGAACCGAAAGGTACAATATAAAAATTTTAGTATTGCAGTTGAGGTGGCAAAAACAACAAAATTGCCATTGGTTATTGTTGGTTCGCCATTGTCTGAAAAAGAAAGGAATCAATTAACAACAGTTTTGGGAATTGCTAATTATGCTATGGTTGCAGATGCTTCAGTAGAAGATTTAAACAAAATTTATAATGGTGCTTTTTGTTTGTTATACCCATCATTATACGAAGGTTTTGGTATTCCAATAGTGGAAGCGCAAAAGGCGGGCTGTCCGGTTGTGGCACTTAATGTGTCTTCTATACCGGAAGTGGCTGGTGATGGTGCTATTCTTATTGATTGCCATAAAAAGAATTTTGAGAATGAAATGTCTGAGGCTGTTCAAAGTGTAAAAAATGGTCAGTTTGACAGTGTCAATTTGATACAGCGTGGAATAATTAATTCTCATCGTTTTAGTTGGGATAAAACGTATAAGGAAACAATTGAGTTTTATAAAAAAATAGAAAGGGAATAAAATTAATAAAACAGCATACTAAAATTAGTGTGTAAACGTTAGTTTGAAGATATATTGTCCACTAAATGAAAGTTTCAATTATTACAGTAACGTATAATAGCGCGCAAACTTTAGCGCGTACAATGGATAGCATTGCTCGTCAAACTTATCCTGATATTGAACATATTATAGTGGATGGATTATCTACCGATGGCACTTCAGAGATTATTAAACAACATCAAGACAAGGTTGCCTATTTCGTTTCGGAGCCGGACAGAGGGATTTATGATGCTATTAACAAAGGTTTGGATAAAGCGACAGGCGATATTATAGGCTTGCTCAATTCTGACGATGTATTGGCTGATAATCGTGTTATTGAACATATAGTCAAACGTTTTCAGCACAAACGATGTGATGTGGTATATGGTAATTTAATTTATCAGTCACAATATCCTGAAAAAAACAAGGTGTTTCGTCATTGGAAAAGTAATTATTTTGACCCTAAGTGTTTGAAATATGGCTGGATGCCTCCTCATCCAACGCTCTATTGCAGAAAAAAAGTGTATGATGAAGTAGGTCATTTTGATACTCATTTTCGCATATCTGCTGATTATGATTTTGTTTTGCGTGTATTTAGTAATTTAGATTATAAAAAATCATATTTGCCGGCAGTGTTGGTTCGAATGAGTATTGGTGGCGTTAGCAATGGTAGTTTGAAAAATATCATATGCAAAACCAAAGAAGATTATCAAGTGTTGAAAAAAAATCACATTGGTTCTATATTTACCATTGTTTGCAAAAATGTCAGAAAATTGATGCAATTTATACGGTAATGTCTTTCGTATGCTAAATGTTTCCGTCGTTTTATATAATACTTGTTTTGGCGAGGTAGAGGCACTGGTTGCTACTTTGCGCCAATGCTCTTTGGTGAAAGACATTTTTTTGTTGGACAATTCTCCTCAGCCGGATTCACGGTTTCATACTTTGCCGTCCACATATATATATAATAACCAAAATTTAGGTTACGGCACTGCTCATAACATTGCTTTACGTGAAAGTATAGAAAATCAAATTCCGTTTCATTTGGTGCTGAATGCCGATATTCAATTTGAGCCGAAAATATTGGAAGAACTTATCACTTTTTTACAACAGAATGAAGATGTGGGTTCTGCGATGCCAAAAGTTTTTTATCCGAACGGAAAAATTCAGTATCTTTGTAAATTGTTGCCCACTCCGTTGGATTTGTTTGGAAGACGTTTTTTGCCCGAAGGAATAATGCGGGAACGTATGGAACGTTTTGAATTACATTTCTCAGGTTACAATCGAATAATAAATGTGCCATATTTGTCGGGGTGTTTTATGTTGTTGCGTACAGAGGCGTTGAAGAAAGTTGGCTTGTTTGATGAACGTTTTTTTATGTATCCTGAAGACATGGATTTGACAAGACGTCTCCACAAAGTTTACAAAACGTGCTTTTATCCGAATGTATCTGTGGTGCATGCCCACGCACAAGGTTCGTATAAAAATAGAAAATTGCTGTGGATACATTTGGTTAATGTGGCGAAATATTTCAATAAGTGGGGTTGGTTTTACGACAAAGAACGAATATTATTTAATCAAGAAACGATTAATTCTATAAAAAATAGTTGAGTATGAATCTAAGTTTAATGCAGATTGCAAGTGCGTTTATCGTACTTTTTGCTATTATTGATATTTTAGGGTCAATTCCTATTATTCTCAGTTTCCAGAAAAAAGGAGAGCAGGTTTATCCATTGCGAACAACGATTGTAGCTTTGTCTATTATGTTGCTTTTTTTGTTTGCCGGCGATTGGATTCTGCAACTTTTCAATGTGGATATCAAGTCGTTTGCTGTTGCCGGTTCATTAGTTATTTTCATTATGGCTTTGGAGATGGTTTTGGATGTGGAGATTTTTAAAAATAAAGGACCGGAAGGCAGTTCGTCTATTGTGCCTTTGGCTTTTCCGCTGGTAGCCGGACCGGGGTCGTTTACAGCGTTATTGTCATTACGTGCCGAATATGCAACAATTAACATCATTATCGCTTTGGTTTTAAACTTGTGTTTTGTGTTCTTTGTGTTGAAATCGACCAATAAAATTGAACGCATATTAGGCGAAGGCGGTATTTACATTATGCGTAAGTTTTTTGGAATTATTTTATTGGCAATTGCAGTCAAGTTGTTTGTTACCAATATTCATTCTTTGCTTGGTTGATGAATGATGCGCCGAGCATATTGCTTCCTCCTGCTTATTTGGCTCCTATTAATTATTACGCCTGTTTGCTTCATTTTCATGTAGAAATAGAGCAATTTGCCAATTATTCTCGTCGAACATATTTTAATCGATGCCGCATTGCAACTGCTAATGGTGCAATTGATTTGTCCATTCCGGTAGAAAAGATGGCAGATAAAACACTCGTTCGTGATGTTCGAATTTCTGACGATAATAATTGGCAAATAACACATTGGAGAGCTATTGAATCAGCGTATTCTTCTTCGCCTTTTTTTGAGTTTTATCAGGATGATTTACGCCCCTTTTATACTAAAAAATACCTGTTTTTGTTTGATTTTGACAGGGAATTGCAGCAGACAATTTTGAATTTGATAGGTTTGCCCTATGACATCACCTATAGCGTGGATTACAAAAAAAATGTTGAATCAGGCATAATTGACAGTCGAGAAATGATACACCCTAAAGAAAATAATGTAACTTTGCAAAAGTATTTCAATTTGATACAATATTATCAAGTTTTTGAACAAAAGCATGGTTTTTTGCCGGGTTTAAGTATCATTGATTTACTTTTCAATATGGGTAATGAAACCCGCCTAATTTTGGGAAATAGTTTAAAAACAATATAATCATGGAAAAAATTGATTGGAAAAATTTATCATTCGGTTATATGAAAACCGATTATAATGTTCGATGTGCCTACAAAGACGGTAAATGGGGTGAGTTAGAGACGACAGACAGTGAATTTTTGAATTTACATATGGCTGCGACTTGTTTGCACTATGGTCAGGAAGCTTTTGAAGGTTTGAAAGCCTTTCGTGGCGTAGATGGCAAAATAAGAATCTTTCGCTTAGATGAAAATGCACACCGTTTGTCTTCTTCGTGTCACGGAATTATGATGGCAGAATTTCCGATAGAGAAATTCAGGGAAGCAATACTTAAAGTTGTCAAAATGAACGAACGTTTTGTTCCGCCTTATGAAAGCGGTGCATCGTTGTATATTCGTCCACTTCTCATTGGAACAGGTGCTCAAGTTGGTGTCCATCCTGCCAACGAATATCTTTTTATTGTGTTTGTAACGCCTGTTGGCCCTTATTTTAAAGGCGGGTTCTCAACCAATCCTTATGTTATTATTCGTAATTTTGACCGTTCGGCTCCACTGGGAACCGGTATTTACAAGGTTGGCGGCAATTATGCTGCAAGTTTGCTTGCCAATAAAAAAGCTCATGATTTAGGTTACTCTTGCGAATTTTATCTTGATGCAAAAGAGAAAAAATATATTGATGAAGCAGGAGCAGCCAACTTTTTTGGCATAAAAAACAATACGTATATTACGCCTTTATCTACATCTATTTTGCCTTCCATTACAAATAAAAGTTTGATGACATTAGCAGAAGATTTAGGAATGAAAGTAGAACGTAGAGCAATTCCTATTGAAGAATTAGAAACTTTTGAAGAAGCAGGCGCTTGCGGTACGGCTGCGGTTATCAGCCCTATTGAGCGCATTGACGATTTGGACGAAAATAAATCGTATGTTTTCTCCAAAGATGGTAAACCGGGTGTTATGTGTGAAAAATTATACAACAAACTTCGCGGCATTCAGTTGGGAGAAGAAGAGGATAAACACGGCTGGATTACTATTGTAGAATAATCTTTTGTAATAGAAATAAAGGCTATTTGCTCATTTCCAACATTTTAAGGATAGGGCGAATAGCTTTTTTTTGTGTTTCTGCGTCAATAAGAATCTCAGGCGTTTCGTTTTTCAAACAATTATATAATTTTTTTAATGTATTGATTTTCATGTAATTACATTCGTTGCAACCACAGGTGCTGTCTATTGGCGGAATTGGAATAAAGTGTTTATTGGGACTCTTCTTCTGCATTTCGTGCAAAATACCACTTTCTGTTGCAATAAGAAATTCTTGTGCATTATTTTGCTGTGTATAGAGTAGTAATGCTTGTGTAGATCCAACTACATCTGCCATTGCCAAAATTGGAGTTTTACATTCGGGATGTGCTAAAATCTTGGCGTTGGGGTATTGCTTTTTCAGTTCAATCAATTTTTCGAGTGAAAATTGCTCGTGTACGTGGCAACCGCCGTTCCACAAAACCATCTTACGACTGGTTACACTATTGATATAGTTTCCGAGATTTTTATCGGGTCCGAAAATAATTTTTGCATCTTGGGGTAGTTGATCTATAATTTTTCGGGCATTGGAAGAAGTAACAACAACGTCTGTAAGTGCTTTAACGTTTGCCGTAGTATTGACGTATGAAACTACTGTATGGTCGGGGTGTTGTTGTATAAATTTTTCAAACGCGTCGGCAGGGCAACTATCTGCCAATGAGCAGCCGGCATTTAAGTCTGGAACAAACACTTTTTTTTCGGGCGAAAGAATTTTGGCTGTTTCTCCCATAAAATGCACGCCGCAAACTACAATCATATCCGCATTCGTTTTTGTTGCCCATTGTGCCAAAGCCAAACTGTCACCGATAACATCTGCAATATCCTGTATGTCGTTATTTTGATAGTAATGCGCCATGATGACGGCATTTTTCTCTTTTTTAAGTGTGTTTATTTTTTCTATTAATTCGCTGTTCATAATAACTGCGTTTTTGGATTTTATTTTTTGTCGCGTTTACAAGTGGCAACCATTTCCGGATGAGCTTTGATATAGTCCATCATGGTTTTATAGCCATATTGGTAAATTTCGAGATATTTGTTAAATTGTCCTCCGTTGTAATTACGGATTGCATCCGATTCGACTAAGTAATCGCACATTTTTCTTCCGTTGATGGAGTTTTGGTGTTGTGCTGCGCGAACAGTACGTGTCAATACGTCGCGAATATTTTTCAATTCAAGTTTTGGGATATATGGTACTACATCTACGCCGATAAGTATGTCGCATTTGTTTCTGATGGCTTGTGATGGAATGTTATTGAGTACGCCACCATCAACATACTGAACGCCATCAATAACTTCTACTGAAAATACGCCGGGAATGGAAGCAGAAGCTGCTACATATTCTTTCAGGTTATCACCATGCCCTACAATCTTATAAATACCCTCATCTAAATTTGTTACACAAGTGTAATAGTGTAATTTCAAACTGTCAAAATTGTTATGTGGCATTAGTTCCGAGAACAGCGTTTTGACGGCATCATGAGTGGATAATCCTAAATCGGCAAAACCTTTGTAGCTGTCTATGAGCCCAATTGTTTTATCCATTTTTCTATCCTGTATTAGTTTGAGCATTTCGGCTGGTTTTATTCCATCGGCATACAAAGCGCCAATAATGGCACCCATGCTTGTTCCTGCAATATATTCAGGATAAATATCATGTTCCTCTAATGCCTGTATGGCACCAATATGAGCATAACCCAATGCTCCACCGCCACTCAAGACAAGCCCGATTTTTTTGTGTCGTTCGGCAGAAGCTCCAAAAATAGTCAGACCGCATAAAAATAAAACGAATAAAATGTTTCTTTTTTGTATCATAATATTCAAATTAGAAGTTGTTAAATTTTAAGATAATTCCATTATTACCTTCTACTAAACAGTTGAATGCTATATTGGGAGATAATTGATATACAGATTTTTTGCCTGTCAGTAAATCAGTGGTGTGTAGCTTTTTGCTTTCCTGTAAATGCAAGAAATCAAAAGCGTGCTGACCAATATTTAATTTAATATTAGCTGTATTTTTGTCGAAATTGGCAATTATCAAAATGGTTTCTTTGTCGGCTTTACGAATCCATGAAAAATATTTAGACGTATTGTAATTCGGATTTTTAAGATTCATCCATGTTAAATCGTACATCACGCCTTCGTTAACAGCTTTTTCCGATAGTTTTATGTTTAAAACTTTTTTATAAAAACAGCGTAAATCCAGTTCTTCTTTTGTGAGTAGCTTTGCGTTAAATTTGCCATTGTTTGTCCAACGTTTGATGGTGTCCACTGTCCAATAGTCAAAAATGGTTGTGCGTCCGTCCAACCCGCTGAAACCTTCTTCTTCCATGCCTTTTTCTCCCAATTCTTGTCCGCAGTAAATCATTGTCGGACAATTTGATAGCAGAGCAGAAACTAATATAGCCGGTTTCCCTTTTGTGGCATCATTGGCAAAAAATGTTGAAGCAATTCGTTGCTCGTCATGATTTTCGAGAAAATTAAGCATATGGTTTTGAATATCCGATACGTTTTGCCATTGTTGTGTAATGTTTGAAGCCGGTTCATTGTTACATATCACATTGCGTAAGGTATCGTACCTTCCGACCTTGTCGTATAGGTAATCGAAATCACCTTGAAAAATATAATCACGATAACGGTCGGGATTATACACTTCGGCAATGAAAATAATATATGGAAACGATTTTTTGATTTGTGGAATTGCCCAATGCCAAAATTCCACAGGCACCATTTCTGCCATATCACAACGAAAACCATCTACTTTTTTGTCAGCCCAGAACAACAGAATATCCCTCATTTTAAACCAAGTGTCGGGAATCGGATTGAAATGACCGCTGCCATCTCCTCTGTAATCAACGCCATAATTAAGTTTAACAGTTTCGTACCAATCGGTAACGGACGGCGATGGAGAAAAACAATCGTTACCGGTTGCTTTTGCAGGATTTTCCGAATAACCGTTTAATGGAAATTGTGGAGCAAATGGGGTGTTGGGGATATAATAAAAATTGTTTTGTGGAGAAAAATGCCAGTCTGTACGGTCGTTTTCGCCTAAATCGGCAGTATCTTTTGGTTTTGATGTTGAATGGTATTGGCGTGCCACATGGTTTGGAACAAAGTCGATAATGGCTTTCAAACCTATTTGGTGAGTGCGTGTTATCAACTCCTGAAATTCCTTCATTCTGTCAGAAATATTTTCTGCCAAATCGGGATCAACATCATAATAGTCGCGTATGGCATAGGGCGAACCGGCTTTCCCTTTGACAATGGCACTGTGGTTGGCTTTTATAGTGTATTGAGGATAACCGGTTTGTGAGGCATGACTGATAATTCCTGTGAACCAGACATGTGTTACTCCCAATTCTTTGATGCTGTTTAATGCCCGTGTGGTTATTTGATTAAATTTGCCGCAACCGTTTTCAGCAAGCGTTCCGTTGGGACGATTGGTAGCTTGAGTATTTCCAAATAAGCGGGTAAAAATTTGATAGATAACCATGATTGTATTTATTTTGTGGCAAAGATACAAAAAATAGCAATTGCTTTTATTCGGAACGGACACAGCTCAAAATAAATGATAAAGGGAAATTGTTAGAAATGTTTTATGTTAGGTGCAAAAAAGCATGTTGCCGCCCACAACTTTCAAACTTTTATGCCATCAGACTTTCCAACTATTTTTATTTTGCGTTTTTGTAAAAATAGGTTACATTTGTACTTTGTTTTACATATTAATACAATCAACAATTTAATACAATCAACAATGAAAAAATATCTTTTGTCGGTACTCTGTTTGTTGGCAGCATTATATGCTTTTTCTCAAACTAATGTTGTTCCTTTTTCTCCAAGTGATGCTATTGGCGAAGGTGTTGTTTATTGTCTGCCTAAAACTGTTATTGTTGTAGAAACAGAAACGGAGCAAACTGTTCAGAAAGTTGGACCTTTTGTTAAATATGCACAATTGTATTTGGGAGTTAAAGATGTTGTTGTTGAGGATAAATCTGCGTGGCAATTGACGGCTGTAAAACTTCGTTCGATGGCGCAACCGGATGAAAACCGAGCGTTTAAAATTATGATTGCTCCTAATACGGTAACTCCGTTTGTCAAACTTAATCATAAAGGCATTATTTGTGCTGTCAATACAGAACTTCCTGTGACGAACAAAACGGCAGCAAAAAAATCAATAGTGAAAGAGAACCTTTTGGATACGGCTTTTCATATGAATCTGCTAAGTCAGGAAACGTTGGTTGCCAATTCAATTCCTAAAATGGCAGAGTTGGCTGCTAAACAGATTTACCGCATACGCGAAAACAGAGCCAATCTTTTGTCGGGTGAAAATACGCTTCTGCCTGATGGTACTGCCTTAAAAATTATGCTCAATAAGTTGGAGCAAGACGAACGGGAACTGACTGCTTTGTTTGTCGGAAAAACGTTTACACGTTCTACGAAACGTCAATTTGAATATGAACCGCAAGATACGGAATCCAATCATATTCTTTTCAGAATATCACATCGTACAGGAATTGTTGCTCTTGACGATTTAACGGGAAGTCCTGTGTATTTGAATATCGAAGCATTCACAAAAACGGTAACGGAAGATGTGAATAAGAAAGGAAGTGATAATGGCTTGTTTTATGCTGTTCCGGGAAAAGCACATGTCGAAATTACCGATGGCGTAACCGTGTTTGCCGAAAAAGATTTTATTGTTCCTCAATTTGGCGGAGTAACGGCTTTGCCGGCTACTATGTTCAATAAGTCGAATGTGCAGGTAATATTTGATTCGTTGACCGGTCAGATACTCTCTATTCAAAAATAAAATTCTTTGGGCTGAAAAAAGGTACAAAGATACATGCCGCAAAATCAGATAGAAATAAAAAATGCGTGCGTCCATAATTTGAAACATGTGGACGTGCAAATTCCGCATAATCAATTGGTGGTGATAACCGGACTTTCCGGTTCCGGAAAATCGTCGTTGGCGTTCGATACGCTTTATGCCGAAGGGCAACGTCGTTACGTGGAAAGTTTGTCGGCTTATATTCGTCAGTTTCTTGGACGAATGAATAAACCAGAAGTTGATTATATCAAAGGTTTGCCGCCGGCAATTGCTATCGAACAGAAAGTTATTAGTAGCAATCCGCGTTCTACGGTTGGAACTTCTACGGAAATTTACGATTATATAAAGTTGCTGTATGCACGTATCGGACAGACATTTTCTCCTGTTTCCGGTAATGAAGTTCAAAAACACAGTGTGGACGATGTGGCGGATTTTATTTTGAAACAGCCGGATGGTACAACCGTTTTTTTGGAAACCGTTGTGGCATGGCATCCTAATGAACCATTGGCTAAACATCTTGAAATGTTAAATCAGCAAGGCTTTAGCAGAGTGGAAATAGAGGGACAGTTTTATCGTATCAATGATGTAATTGAGAAAAAAGAGTTACAAAAATATCCGCAGAAAATCCGTTTGGTTATCGATCGTATTGTGTTGGATTATAAAGCTTTGAAAGAGATAAGTAATCGATTGTCGGATTCTATTGAAACTGCGTTTTTTGAAGGTAAAGATGCCTGTGAGGTCGTAACGGAACACGATGGAAAAATAAAACGGCATCTTTTTTCCAAGGCTTTTGAGGCAGATGGGTTGCGGTTTGAAGAGCCTACTGAGCAAATGTTCAGTTTTAATAATCCGGCAGGTGCGTGTCCTGTGTGTGAAGGCTTTGGGAAAATTATTGGTATTGACCCCGATTTGGTTATTCCCAACAAAAATCTTTCCATTTATGACGAAGCGGTGTTTTGTTGGCGTGGCGAAAAAATGAGCGAATGGAATAAAGAACTTATTTATAATGCCGATAAATTTAATTTTCCGATACACAAACCTTATAATCGGTTGACGTCTGAACAACAGCACTTACTTTGGACAGGTAATGAATATTTTCACGGTATCAACGATTTTTTTAAATGGGTTGAAAATCAGCAATACAAAATTCAGTATCGTGTTATGTTGGCGCGTTATCGTGGTAAAACCGTGTGTCCTGAATGTGGAGGAACACGTCTTAAAAAAGAAGCCTCTTGGGTAAAAGTGGGTGGAGTATCCATCCCTGAATTGGTTAATATGCCAATATCCGAATTAGCTGTATTTTTTAGTACCCTGAAATTATCGAAGCAGGAGCAGTTGTCGTCTAAGCGTTTGCTAACCGAAATAAATATGCGAATAGATTTTCTTATGCGTGTCGGGTTAAGTTATTTAACGCTAAATCGGCAATCAAATACTTTATCGGGAGGAGAAAGTCAACGTATTAATTTGGCAAAATCGCTTGGAAGTTCTTTGGTCGGTTCGCTTTATGTGCTCGATGAACCAAGTATTGGTTTGCATGGTCGAGACACCACGCAGTTGATAGGCGTTTTGAAGCAATTACGCGATTTGGGGAACACTGTGGTTGTGGTAGAACATGATGAGTTGATTATGCGTGCTGCCGATTATATTATTGATATTGGACCCGGACCCGGACGAATGGGGGGAAATGTTTTATTCCAATCATCAATATCTTGCTTGGCTACTGTAAAATGTAAAAATTCGCATACGCTGAATTTCCTTTTGGGAAAAGAAAGCATTGATTTGCCTGTGGCACGACGTAAATGGTCGAATTATATAGAGGTAACAGGAGCGTCTCAAAATAATTTGAAGAACATTAATGTCAAATTTCCATTGAATATTTTGACAGTGGTTACCGGTGTGAGCGGTTCAGGGAAATCGTCACTTGTGCGCGACGTACTTTTTTCTAAATTGAAACGTAAATTGAATGGTGCCGAGGACAAAGGTCTGTCTGATGATATCAAAGGCAGTTTACATTTAGTATCCGATATAGAGTTCGTCAATCAAAGTCCTATCGGGAAATCTTCTCGTTCTAATCCGGTAACGTATCTTAAGGTGTATGACGAAATTCGGCGTTTATTTGCCGAATTACCGTATTCCAAACAAATGGGATTTACTCCGGCAACCTTCTCTTTTAATGTTGATGGTGGGCGTTGTGATGCGTGTCAGGGAGATGGAACAATAACGGTTGAAATGCAGTTCATGGCCGATTTGGTACTGACGTGTGATGTTTGCCATGGCAAACGATTTAAATCGGATGTTTTGGAGGCACGTTATCGTGATCAAAATATTTACGACGTATTGGAAATGACAGTCAATCAAGCTGTTGAATTTTTCTCGACGGATGCAAATCCTGTTGCACAGCGTATTGTAAAACGTTTGAAACCTTTACAGGACGTTGGTATCGGCTATTTAAAATTAGGACAACCTTCGAGTACGTTGTCAGGAGGCGAAAATCAGCGTGTGAAATTGGCATCGTTTTTGGTAGAAGATTTCAATACTTCAACACTTTTTATTTTTGATGAACCAACTACAGGTTTGCATACTTATGACATTAAAGTACTATTGAAAGCTTTTAATAATTTGATAGCAAACGGGCATACTGTCGTCGTTATTGAACATAATATCGAAATTATAAAAAGTGCCGATTATGTGATTGATTTGGGACCGGAAGGTGGCGATAATGGCGGTCATATTGTTTGTGAAGGTATGCCTGAAACAATTGCTCAATGTCCGCAATCTTATACAGGTGCATTATTGAAAGATTTGTTGTTATGAAAAAAATATTGCTGATTGTTTTAATTATAATTATTACAGGTATGGTAAGTGCTCAAGAATCTCAAAAAATTGGTTTGGTTTTAAGTGGAGGCGGTGCTTTAGGTTACGCTCACATTGGTGCAATACAGGCGTTGGAAGAACATGATATTTATCCTGAATATATTGCAGGAACCAGTATGGGAGCAATTATTGGTGCTCTTTATGCACAAGGTTTTAAACCACTTGAAATTCTGGAACTTGTACAGGAAAAGAAAATGTACAAAATTACCAGCCTGATTACCTACAAACATTTTGGCGAACTTGGTTTGTCAAGTCATGATGTTGTCAAAAAAATATTTACCGAACTTATTCCTCATAATTCTTTTGATAGTTTGAAATTGCATTTTTATGCGTGTGCTACCAATTTGGACAAAGGAATTTCCAAAATTGTAGGTACGGGTTCTTTGCTTAAAGAATATGTGACAGCTTCGGCGGCAATTCCAGGTGTTTTTGAGGTAGAAACGATAGAAGGTATTCACTATATTGATGGTGGTGTTTTAAATAATTTGCCGGCACAAGCCATACGTAAGCAGTGCGATGTACTTATTGGCGTAGATGTATTGCCATATGTCGAAGATTCTCCTCTGACCAAAACGCGTGATGTGGTTATGAGAGCCATTCGTTCCACACAACATCAAAATTCGTTGAAAGGACGCGAACTTTGTGATTATATTATTGATTCAAAGGCAATCATCGAATATCACGAAGCCGATTTTGACAATTATCGAGAAATTTATCAATACGGTTATAAAGCGATGAGTGATTATATTGAGGAACACCCTGAAATGGAGCAACAATGTAAACATAAAAAATAAACGGAAATGAAAAAGTACAGAACTTCTTACAAACCGTCTGATAAACTGTGTGATATTGTTTGTTCTGATGATGCTATGTTGCAAGTGTTGAATCGTTTTGAAATTCCGTTGGGATTTGGAGAAAAAACTGTTCAACAAGTTTGTGATGAACGTCAAGTAGATTGTGCTACATTTTTATGCATTATTAATTTAATTCATTCGGAAGTGGCTTATTCTGTGAATGATATGGCTGTTTCTATTCCGTCTGTCATGGAATATCTTCGTCATTCACACCATTATTTTTTAGATTTCTGTCTGCCGCGCATTCGTGAAAATTTGGTAAAGGCTATGCAAATTACCAACAAAATGACTGAATTGATTTTACGAGCCTTTGATGAATATGCTTTGGAAATGCGCCATCACATGAATGATGAAGATCAAAAAGTATTTACCTATGTTTCCGGTTTGTTGCAAGGTCAGCGTGAGGGTAATTATAATGTGTTGGCATTTGCAGAAGATCATCACCCGATTGACGATAGTCATGTCGAAGCGCGATTGTCGGAACTCAAAAATATGATCATCAAGTATTATGCTGCAGAAGAGAATGATTTATTGTTAAATGCGGTTTTGGAAGATATATTTTCGTGCGATAGAGAATTGTCAAATCATTGCTTGGTAGAAGATTCGGTACTTATTCCTGCTATTTTGAAACTTGAAAAACAACTTCCAAAACGATGAGTATGAAAAAAGGACAAATTCGTATTGCCATAGCCGAAAAATCGACAGTGGTAAGATGTGGAATGGCAGCATTGTTGAATAAGATAGATGATTTTCAGGTACAGATTATCGAAATTGCATCACCTTTGCTTTTACAAGAAACGTTGATTATTCAAAAACCTGATATTCTTATTGTTAATCCACAATTTGAGAATAATGGAGAGCAGGTGGAACTTCCGAAACAAATGAGAACAGTTGCTTTACTGACTTCTATAATTTCGCAAAACGAAATTGCCAAATACGACAGAACTTTTTCTATTTACGATGATGAAGAAACGTTATTGTCAATTCTTCAAGCTCTATGCCACTCTAAAAATAATTCTGAAGACCAAGACGAATTGAGTCAGCGCGAAAAAGAGATTGTGATTGGTGTTGTCAAAGGGCTTGTTAATAAGGAAATTGCCGATAATTTATGTATCTCTGTTAATACGGTTATTACTCATCGTCGGAATATTGCACGTAAATTGCATATTCACAGTCCGGCAGGTTTGACAATTTATGCCATTGTAAATAAGCTGGTTGATATAACGGATATTTAAACATTTTTTTTTAATCTATCCTAATAGAACCAAACTGATAGCCATAACTATCATTCCGCTAATCAAGCCATAAATGGAAATATGATGTTCGCCATATTCGCGAGCTGCAGGTAGCATTTCATCAAAAGAGATAAAAACCATGATACCTGCCACAATAGCAAATGTTGCTCCCATTAAAGTCGAAGACAGAAAGGGCATTAAAACCAAATAGGCCAATATTCCACCTAACGGTTCTGCAAAACCCGAACAGAATGACCACCAAAAGGCTTTTTTCTTATTTCCCGTGGCATAATAGATAGGTACGGAAACTGCAATTCCTTCAGGAATATTATGTATGGCAATAGCCACTGCGATGGCAATACCTAAAGTTGTGTTTCCGACAGAACCCATAAATGTCGCAATTCCCTCGGGGAAATTATGAATGGCGATTGCCAAAGCTGTTAAAATACCCATCCGCATGAGGTGTGAACTGTTAGGCTTGTCCATGTCCTCTACGGAACGTACTTCATGAGGGTTTTCAAACGAAGGCACTAAACGGTCTATAAGACCAATAAGCAACATTCCGCCAAAAAAGCAACATACGGTTATAAATGCACCTAAAGTTGTGCCATAGGTTGTTGTTAAAGCGGTTTTAGATTCGGCTAACATTTCCACAAAGGAGACATATATCATTACGCCGGCAGAAAATCCTAACGAAAAAGATAGGAATTTTTTATTAGTACGGTGTGCTAAAAGCGCAATTGCGCTTCCTATACCGGTAGAAAGTCCGGCAAACAAGGTTAAAAGTAACGGAAAAAGAATGTTTGTTTCCATATCATTTATAGTTTAAAATTTTTCTGTTGCAAAATTACAATCTCATAACTTTTACTGCAATACCTAAAAATAGGTATTTTTGACAATGCGTCTTTGTGTGTTATATTTTCTTCCATAACTTTCTTCTTTTTTGTGTAACGCTATTTCAGGACTGGACAACAGCGTGAAATAAAAAAAGCGTTCATTTCGAACGCTTTTTTAAGACAAGATATCTTTTTACATCATGCCACCCATTCCACCACCCATCGGTGGCATTGCAGGAGCAGGATTTTCTTCTTTTTTGTCAACTACCACACATTCTGTTGTCAGGAACATTCCGGCAATAGAAGCAGCATTTTCCAATGCAATACGTGTTACTTTGGCAGGGTCAACAACCCCGGCAGCATGCATGTTTTCATATTTATCTGTGCGGGCATTGTAACCAAAATCATTTTTGCCTTCACGTACTTTTTGTACAATTACAGCTCCTTCTTTGCCGGCATTGATAACAATTTGGCGTAAGGGTTCTTCGATGGCGCGTTTTACAATTTCGATACCGGTTTGTTCATCGTCATTATCACCTTTCAAATTGTCCAAAGCAGCTTGTGAACGAATATACGCGACTCCGCCTCCCGGAACAATACCTTCTTCGATGGCAGCACGGGTTGCACTTAACGCATCGTCAACACGGTCTTTCTTTTCTTTCATTTCTACCTCGGAAGCAGCTCCAACGTACAAAACTGCAACTCCACCGGACAATTTGGCTAAACGTTCCTGTAATTTCTCACGATCGTAATCAGATGTTGTATTGGCAATTTGTGCTTTGATTTGTGCTATACGGGTAGCAATATTTTCTTTCTTGCCGGATCCGTTTACAATAATCGTGTTATCTTTGTTTACAGTTACTTTTTCGGCTGTACCTAATAAATCAAGAGTTGCACTTTCGAGTTTAATACCTTTTTCTTCGGAAATAACGATGCCTCCTGTTAAAATAGCTATATCTTCCAACATTTCTTTACGACGATCGCCAAATCCGGGAGCTTTGACCGCACAAATCTTCAATTGTGCGCGTAAACGATTGACAACCAATGTTGTCAAGGCTTCAGAATCAACATCTTCGGCGATAATTAATAATGGGCGACCACTTTGTACGGCTGGTTCCAAAATAGGTAATAGTTCTTTTAAATTGGAAATTTTTTTGTCGTAGATTAAAATATATGGTTTTTCCATTTCTACTTCCATCTTTTCCGTATTGGTTACAAAATATGGAGAAATATAGCCACGGTCGAATTGCATACCTTCTACAATATCAATAGTTGTATCAGTTCCTTTGGCTTCTTCAATGGTGATAACACCGTCTTTGGAAACTTTGCGCATTGCATCTGCAATCAGTTTACCGATTTCGGCATCGTTATTGGCAGAAACGGTTGCAACTTGTTCAATCTTATTATAATTGTCGCCAACTACTTCCGATTGTTCTTTGATGTTTTCTACAACTTTGGCAACCGCTTTGTCAATACCACGTTTCAAATCCATAGGATTTGCTCCGGCAGTAACGTTTTTCAGACCAACACTAACAATAGATTGTGCTAAAACAGTTGCTGTGGTTGTCCCGTCGCCGGCTTGATCACCGGTTTTTGATGCTACTTCTTTAACAAGTTGTGCTCCCAAATTTTGTACAGAATCTTCCAATTCTATTTCTTTTGCTACTGTTACACCGTCTTTTGTAATGTGTGGAGCACCAAATTTTTTCTCTATAATAACATTACGACCTTTAGGACCAAGTGTTACTTTTACGGCATCTGCCAACTCGTCCACGCCTTTTTTTAATTGGTCGCGTGCATCAATATTAAATGAAATTTCTTTTGCCATGATTTGAAAAATTTAAATTTTAAAACTAAAAAATTAAAGAATTGCAAGTACGTCGCTTTGACGCATGATGAGGTATTTTTCGCCATCAAGTTCAAGTTCGGTACCTGAATATTTGCCATAAAGGACTTCATCGCCGGCTTTTAGTACCATGGTTTCATCTTTTGTGCCATTACCTACGGCAATAATTTTACCTTTTAAAGGTTTTTCTTTTGCAGAATCTGGAATAATGATTCCGCCAATTGTCTTTTCTTCTGCAGCCGTTGGCTGAATAAGCACACGATCTGCTAATGGTTTAATGTTCATGATTGTAAAATTTATTTATTAACTAAGATAATGATATAACTAAAAAAATCAATTTTTATTGACTATGGCAATCTATCATTTTTTGTACCAACAGCTTGTTTGGTGAAAGGTTGGCAGATTTTGTGCCATATTGTCACTTCGTGGTAATAAGGTTCTTGATAATTTTGGCTTGCTCCGAATTGGAAAATTGCGGTAATAGTACAGATTTGCGTTTTTCTATATCTGTTGCTGTAAAGGGATTTGTTATAAGTTGTTTACATAATGCAATCTGTGACTTACTGTCGTTGGCAATGTGGCATAAATCTTCTAAATTACTGCCGGCTGCCATATCTGTATTGGCAATAACGTGGCGTCCTGCAAATAGGGTGTTAAGCAGTTTAAGTTTTAATCCTGTATTTTGAAATGTCAGCAATAAATTTATCTGTGCATTGCTAATAAGTTTGTCCATTTCAAATTGTATAGGATTACTAATAAGTTCTATATTTGGATATTGTTGAATAATGTGTATTAAATGGTGACTTGGATTTCTGCCGGCAATAACACACTTTATATCAGGTAGTTTTGAAAAAACTTCTTTACACAAGTAAGTGGCGGCAAATTCGTTCTCGGCAACAGCTAAATTACCATGATATAAAATATAATCGGATTTTCCTACAATTGAAAGGATACTATCGTTTTGATGACTGCAAGGTAGAAAAATAACGTTATTATTCGGATACGTTTTACAAAAGTACGCTTCATCGTTATGCGATAGTGCCAAAATGTAGTCTGTATGAGTAATTACAGCTTCATATTTTTTTAATTTGTGTGCTTCTAATGCAAAATAAATTTTTTCTTTGAGTATTTTTGTCGCTTTGGCAAGTTCCCAATAATAATTATGTTCTATGTTGCATGGTCGGAATAATTTAATGCGATTTTGAAGGCGTTTGTCGTCTAAATAAAAGCAACAGACAAGCCCTTCAAAGAGAATGGGGAAATCATCTTTTAACAGATTGTTGATTAAATCTTCATTTTTGCGCCCATATACTGCATAAGGTAGTTTGTGTAGCTGGTTAGAAATGGTTGTATTTCGTTTATAGAAATAAACTTTCTCGCACAATGACTCTAAAATGGGTTGCGGCTCAAAACTATCTTTATAAAAGCAGTGTAACGTAATTTTTACATTAGTTTCTTTCAAGGCTTTTATACGGTAAAAAACATCAATAGCTCCTCCGTAGTTGGCAGGATATGGAATGTCAAATGATATGATGTGCAAATGTTGCATAGCCGAAGTTATGTGTTTTTTTAAATAATTGTGTCAAATAGTTTTTCAAACTGTTTGGCTTGCTCTTGGCGTGAAAACTGTTTTTTCGCTTCTTGATTTACCGTTTGATGCGTAAAGCCGTATTGTTGCCATTCGGCGTATTTTTCCATGATGAAGTTTTCGACTTCTTCTACATTTTTGGCTGCCAATCCTGCATTTGTTTTTACAATGGCATTTGCCAAACAATCTTCGTCGCTGCGTACACAAAGCACCGGTTTTTCAACGCCCAATGCCTCAAAAAACTTTGTGGTCATAATACCGTGAGGACCTTTGGATGTAGCTTTATTTGAGAAGACTAAAACAATTGACGATTGTTGTAAAATTGTAGGAACTTTCTTCGTATCAACATATGTTTGGTACCGCATCAATTCGCTGATATTATATTTCTTTGCCAACGATTTAATGCGTTCTTGACCGCCTGTCGCTGTATAAAAATGTATTTCGCAATTGGTTTTGAAAGTTTCATTTTCTTGCGTTAATTTGCTTAGTACCTCAAAAAACAGCTTGGGATTTTGCATGCTCTGCTCGTACAATTTACCGGTGTATGAAATAATGAATTTCTTGCTTGTTATAGTGTTTGGAGTGAAGTTATTGGCATCAAATCCGTTGTATATCAGGTGAGTGTTTGCATTGTATGTTTTTAGAAAATTGATATGCCAAGGCGAAACTGAGGTCAAAGAGTTTGCTTTTCTAATAATTTTATTGCGACGTTTTATGTTGATATTTTTGAAACTATTCAAGAATGGCTTTAAAATTGTCCAATTGTTTTTTTGATATTGATTTCCGGGTGCCTGTTCTGCCAAATCACGCAAGTCAATATGTAGCGGGATCTGCTTTTCTTGGGCAATCTCGTAGGCTGCACGTAGTGGAAAAGTATGAAATGAACTGCAAAAAACCAAGTCAAAATGCTTGTTTTTGGTTAACCGTTGAACTTGCTTTGAGAAATAGCGATTTTTGTAATCAAACAACAAACTTAACAACGATTTGGTAACCCATTCGATTTTACCTAAGACACCTTCGAAATGATAAATCCTTATCTCGTGAATTGAGTAACTATGCTCAAAGTTGATTGGCGCAAATTGTTCTGTATAAAGTTCAATCTCGTCGCCTTGCATAGCGAGGTAATCGCACAAAAAACGTACGCGTGGCACATAAGCAGGAGGTGTAAAGGCGTCGCAAAGTATTAATTTTTTTTTTGCCATATCATGTTTGTATCACTGTAACATTTGAACATAGTCGCATTTAACAAACTTCATCAGATAAAATCAATTTATTGATGTGTTTCAAGGTTTTTTTGTATAAATTGCCATACACATTTTTTGTTTCGTTGCTTACGGACGTGTTATGCCACAAGAGTACAACTTCGCCATTATGTTTGAAAATTTCATTTAGAAGTTGCTTTATATTGAACATTGCCCGACTATAACTCAAATTCATATAACGTTTTTCTAATAAAGTACATTCCATAACCGACAGAGGATGTAGTGTCAAATGAGTTAATTTCATGGTTTTAGGATTGATAAATCGTACCGGACGACACGTTGCCAAACGAAATCCGATGGTATCGGCAAATCCCATGGTAAAATCATCTGTTATGCCGATGTCGGCTAAAGTCTGCATATCATCGGGCGAACAACTTCTCAAATAATGATAACGATTGAATACCACATTTTGTTTGATGGTTCTCTGCAAACGCCTCTTTTCCGATAAAATTACCTGAGGATGTGAACCTGAGTAATAACTTGTATGTAAACCTATTTGACATCTGTTGGAATTGCAGAAGTTCAATAATTGTTGAGCGTCTTTTGATTGTAAATTGTAGCAGGGTTTGTCAAATTTGTTTTTTGATTTTCCGGCTTTGAAGAAAAAAACAGATTGCGAGAAAGGAACTTTTCTGTCCTGTTCCAAAAGCCAAGAGAACGTGTAAAATGGGTCATTTTCCAAACAACGAGTGGCTGCAAGAACTTTTTTGATTTTATTAAAATCGGGCAAAGATCTGTAAATTCCTCCACAAAACCCACGTAAAGTACGGTATTGGGCGATGCCGTCCACATCATGTGTAAGATACATGCCCGAAAAGGAAGTTGTTTCTTCCGGCAAATCAACGCCCGATTGACGTAATAAATTACGAAGAATCTTTCCGTATTCATCAACAATAGGGCGTTGTAGCAGTCCGGCTCTGCCTAACAATGAAGTCGCTCCTGCAAACCGATTATGCGTATCTCGCTCATTAACAATTAGTTCTTCGTAGCGCGAAATAAGAAAAAAGGTACTTGCTACAAAATCGGCATGACAAATAAAAGTTTCGTCTTGTTTTTCGATGATTGGCAAACCGAACAAAATCGGAGTTCCTTCTATTTCTGCCAAAGGCAATTGTGGCATGGAAGAAGGTTTCCCAAAAACCGATTTGGAAAAAAATGCAGAAGGAACAATAACAACCTTATAATTTGGAAAATTATTAGAGTCGGCGGTATAACCTATCGTATTGCAAATGGCATTACTTTTAGGAAAACCTAATAAGAAATTGAGGATATAATCAATGGTTTCTTTCATTTGTGTGCAAAATTACATTTTTATTCCAGATTAACAGGCATTTTGTTCGTCTTTTTTATGTGTGTCCTGTTGTCTTTATGTAAAAAGTCACCTGTTTTTAATTTTATTTTTATAATGTTTTGTTTTTGTCGAAAAAGATATATCTTTGTGGAGTATGGAGCAGACATGAGAAATGAAACGGTGTTATCTTTCAAATGGGGATTTTTGCAAGTTATAGATGATGGTCGGGCAATTGTTGGATTGAAATTTATGGCTGATGCTGTGGGTTCTGTCACAGTTTCTTCTTTGGCAGAAAATTTGAAAGTACAGTTGTCAGAATATTTTTTGGGCAGGCGCAAAATCTTTGATATACCATTGAAATATACAGGAACAGATTTTCAGTTGGCGGTGTGGCGACACTTGCACTTAATTCCGTATGGAGAGACACAAACTTATAAACAGGTTGCTGAAGCTATAGGTTGCCCAAAGGCTTGTCGTGCCGTAGGTGCAGCGTGTCATTGTAACCCGATTGCTATTGTAATTCCTTGCCATCGAGTGGTTGGCAAAAATGAAAGTCTTATCGGCTATGCAGGCAGCATAGAAGTTAAACAGTGGTTGTTGAATTTAGAAAAACAAAATAAATAAATATGGTTGCAAAAAAAATAGTTATTGAATGCAACGTTCTATGATTTCAGAACATCATATTATTATAGCAATGTTTAAATTGCAAAAAACTAAAAGGAGAATCCCGAAAATCCTGTAAAGAGTAGGGGAAAACTAAAAATTATAGTTTATGAAAAAATTATTCTTGTATGTTGCGGCTTTAACATCATGTGCAGCTGCATTTATGTCGTGTGAACCAAACACACAGAAAACTGACACTACCAAAGTTTGGCCTGCAGCAAATTCTGAAGGTAAAGTTGGTTACATCAATGCGAAAGGGGAATTTGTTGTATCTCCTTTGTATGATGAAGCTACTATTTTTTCAAGTGGCTTAGGGTTGGTAACAAAAGTTAGTACTGATGAAAAGTCAACAATGTCTTTTGTTAATTCTAAAGGAGATGCGAAAATTACTTTAGGAACAGATGCTGGAGCATCTCCATTTTGTGAAGACAGAGCAATTGCAGAAATGGCTGCAGGTGGCAATGTTGGTGCCATGGATCCTTCCGGAAAATGGTCGGTTGCTGCAACTTATGAAGCAGGCAATTTGGATAATTTTAGTGATGGTTTGGCTATTTTTGCCAATTCGGATAATAAATACGGTGCGATTGATAAATCCGGAAAGGTTGTGGTTCCTGCACAATGGGATCGTTTAGGTGCTTATTGTTGTGGATTGGCTCGCTATCGTACAGGTACTACGGCTTATAAATATGGTTACATTGATAAAAAAGGTAAAATTGTGATAGATGCAGCAAGTACTACGTATGATTATGCAGCTCGTTTTTCTGAAGATTTGGCTGCATTTCTTAGTGGCACGAAATGTGGTTATATAGACAAAACGGGCAAAGTAGCCATTCAGCCTCTTTATGATGCTTGTAAGGGATTTTCACAAGGCTTGGCAGCTGTAGAACAGAATGATAAATGGGGCTTTATCGATAAAAAAGGTACCATGAAAATAGCTGCCGTTTATGATGACGTTTCTGATTTCTGGGAAGATTTGGCATTTGTATTAAGTGGAAAGACATACAGTGTTATTGATAAATCGGGTAATGTAAAGATTTCGTTGGGTGAATATGTTCCGCTTATGGATTGGTTTCACAATGGATTGACACTTGTTGGTAAATATGATACCGCTGCAAAAAAAAGGGAATATAAATACATCAATACTAAAGGAGAAACCATTTATTCTGTTTTAATTGATAGCGAGATAGATTTGGATCCCGAAAAAATTTTCGGAGAAAAAGAACAGATTCGTGAACCTTTGCAACATATTTATTCTTGGGGAAAAACGATAGAAGTAAGATAAGACAACTTAGTTCTTTATAGAAGAAGGTACGGATGAAAATTCGTACCTTTTTCATAATTACCTAATTGCGTTTTTTCTCTGATACGTAGATTTTTGAGTTTTTTTTGAAAAAAAACGAAAAAAAGTATTTTGTATCAATTATTTGTGTATCTTTGTCGGACATTTTAATATATTTTTTATCAGATGAACATTTTTATTGGAAGTCTTCCTTTCGCAGTGAAAGACGAAGCATTAAAAGAAGTTTTTGGGGCTTATGGCGAAGTTTCGTCAGCTCGCGTAATTTCAGACAAGTTTACCGGTCGCAGTAAAGGTTTTGGTTTTGTAGAAATGGACGATGAAGCCGCTGCAAAAAAAGCCATTGAAGAATTGAATGGCTCAGAATTGCAGGGACGTACTATCGTTGTTAACGAAGCAAAACCTCGTGAAGAACGTCCGGAGAGAAGAGACAATGGTTTTAGAAGATAATATCGGAACAAATCTAGTCAATTGATCTTTGTTTAACAGAAGCGCAAATGCGCTTCTGTTTTTTTATTGTGTACAATCCCTGTCATAATTATTATTTTTTGTATCTTTGCAAAATTCGCATTAAAAACGTGTTGCTTATGACTGATGATTTTTCAGAAATCCGCCCTTACAATAATGAGGAGTTGTCTGATGCTATCGAAAAGGTTTTAAATGATGAATCTTTTTTGACTTTCGTACATCAGTTTAAACCACAAATGACAAAAGAACAGCTCGCTGCGTTGTTTCACCAAATGCATACCACTTTTGATGTTCATCGCCTTTGTGGATTCCCTCTGCTTAAATGGTTGGAAGATAACAAAACTGACGGTTTGACATTTTCTGACTTTAACAAAGTTACACTTCCCACACTTTTTATCTCTAATCATCGGGATATTGTAGTCGATCCTGCTTTCTTGAATTATATTCTTATGAGTAATCATATTAATACAACAGAGATTGGAATAGGAGATAATTTACTGGTGAGTAAGTGGTTGCAAGTGTTTGTTCGGATGGCAAAGTGTTTTATAGTACAACGTTCGTTACCTCCACGTGAAATGCCACGTGCTTTAATGCAATTGTCTGCTTACATTCGTTATGTTATTCTGGAAAAGCAGAGTAGTATTTGGATTGCACAGCGCGAAGGACGGGCAAAAGATTCTGATGACAGAACACAAGAGAGTATATTAAAAATGTTTGCTATTAGTGGCGATGGCTCTTTTATCGACAACCTAAAAGCACTGAATATTTCTCCGGTTACTATTTCGTATGAATATGATCCGTGTGATTTTTTGAAAGCAAAGGAGTTTCAGCAAAAGCGTGATAATCAGGACTTCAAGAAATCGATAGCAGATGATGTGTTGAGTATGAAAACAGGTATTTTGGGCTTTAAAGGTTGTGTACATTATGCATTTGCTCCGTCGATTAATGCCGATTTGGACACAATTGCATTGCAAACTGCTAATAAGAAAGAGCAGGTATCTGCTGTTGCCCGAGTGATAGATAGACAAATCCACAGAAATTATATCATTTATCCGATAAACAAAGTGGCTTATGATTGTTTACTTGGCAGTAAACGCTTTGAGTCGGAATATACTGCAGATGAGAAAACTGCTGTTTTACATTATTTTGATAGCCAGGTCGCTAAAATTGATTTACAAAATGCTGATATCCCATTTTTACGTCATAAAATTTTAGAGATGTATGCTAATCCACTTATCAATTTTTTAGTAGCACATGATAATGAATGATAGATAATAATAACAACTAATTTTACAAATCAAAACAATTTTTATGTTTAAAAATCATCCAAAAGGATTACTTGCAGCAGCCTTGAGTAATATGGGCGAGCGTTTCGGTTATTATATTATGAATGCGGTGTTGCTGCTTTTCTTATGTTCCAAATTCGGTTTGAGCGATTCGGTAAGCGGTATTATTTATTCCGTGTTTTATGCATTGATTTACGTGCTAAGTCTTGTTGGAGGGCTTATTGCCGACCGCAAACAAAATTACAAAGGCACCATTATGGTCGGTTTGATTGTTATGGCATTAGGATATACTTTGTTGTCTATTCCTATTCTTGCAACAACAACTAATATTTCGTGGCTTCTGCCTTTTACGTGTTTGTCGTTATTGCTGATTGCTTTTGGCAATGGTCTGTTTAAAGGTAATTTGCAGGCTATTGTTGGTCAGATGTACGATAATTTTGAAAATGAAGCAGCCAAACATGGAACAGAGGCATTGCGTCTTGCAAGAGGCAAACGTGATTCCGGTTTTCAAATTTTTTATGTGTTTATTAATATTGGCGGCTTGGCGGCACCATTTGTGGCTCCTTTGCTTCGCAGTTGGTGGCTTGGCGTTAATGATTTGACTTATAATGCCGGTTTGCCGGAATTATGTCATCAATACTTAAATGCCTCAGCAACAATGACAACCGGAGAAATGCAGAATCTTTATACATTGATTACTTCTGTTGGAGGTAATTTGGTTGGAGCAACAGCTGCAGATATCACGGCATTTTGCGAGCATTATCTTGATGTATTCAATACCGGTGTTCATTATTCGTTTTTGGCATCGGTGGCAGCAATGTTGATTTCGTTAGTTATTTTTATTTGCACAAAGAAAATATTGCCCACTCCTGCACAAAAAGTTGAAGAAGCAGCACAGACATATACTGCCGAAGAAAAAGCAACGATGGCAGCCGAAATAAAGCAGCGTATGTACGCGTTGTTTGCGGTGTTGGGAATTGCTATTTTCTTTTGGTTCTCGTTTCACCAGAATGGTCAATCCTTATCGGTGTTTGCACGCGATTTTGTGATAACGTCGTCTATTCCTCCCGAAATTTGGCAAGCTGTTAATCCGTTTTTTGTTATTGCATTGACACCAATAATTATGTGGATTTTCGGTGCGTTGAGTCGTCGTGGAAAAGAAGTCTCTACGCCAAAGAAAATAGCAATAGGTATGGGCATTGCAGCACTTGCTTATCTGTTTCTTGCTATATTTTCTGCTGTTAAAAGTTATCCTTCGGGAGAAGAATTCCGTGCAATGGATATAGCTTTACAAACTCCGATGAAAGCCGGTCCGTGGGTGCTGATTGTAACTTATTTTTTCTTGACAGTTGCAGAGTTGTTCATTTCTCCACTTGGTTTGTCTTTTGTATCGAAAGTGGCACCGAAAAATTTGCAGGGCTTGTGTCAGGGATTATGGTTGGGAGCAACAGCTGTAGGTAACTTGCTTATTTGGATAGGTCCTTTGATGTACAATAATTTTAGTAGTCAATGGATGTGTTGGGCGGTATTTTTAGCTGTTTGTCTTATTTCTATGAGCGTTATGTTTGGTATGGTAAAATGGCTCGAGAAAGTTACAAAATAAGAGAACAATCATTTTATAAAAAAGCAGGATATGGCATTTGTCATATCCTGCTTTGTGTAGAAAGTTCTTGGTTATTTGTAATCCCAAGATTTTATGAATGGTAAAATAGTGGGAATCAATTTTTCAATAGGTTGATATAATGCTGATGACTGTTTGACTTCCGGCTTAAATATAACCACATATTTGTCTAAAGAGCTACATATATTCAGTACTAAACTTAATATTAGAGCTATCTTAAATGTCCCGAATAAACCGCCTGCTATTCTGTTTAACCAATTGAGACTTAACAGACTTAAGAATTTTTTTAATAGATGTGCCGTGCAATGTAAACCAATGGCAACTATTAAAAATATAATAGTAAACGAACAGATAGAAGCTACGATTTGTGATATGTCGAACCATTTTGTCAGATAGGCAGATACTTCATCATTGAACAAGCGGGCAACAACAATACCTAAAACAATTGCTAAAAGAGAAGCTATCTCTTTTAGCAATCCATTTATCATTCCACGAACAAAAGCAACCAATAAAAGAATTAATAAAATGTAATCTATCAATTGCATTATAAACTCTTTTTGATTTCTACTTCTTCGTATGATTCAACAATGTCACCAACTTTTATATCGTTATAGTTGCCAATATTCAAGCCACATTCAAAGCCTGATGAAACTTCTTTTACATCTTCTTTCATTCGTTTCAAAGAAGCTAAATCACCGGTATAGATAACAATACCATCACGAATAAGTCGAACTTTATTGGCGCGTTTGATTTTACCTTCTTTTACAATGCAGCCGGCAATAGAACCAACTTTGGAAATTTTAAATACTTCGCGAATTTCCAATGTTGCCGTGATGACTTCTTTTATGTCGGGTGATAACATACCTTCCATGGCGGCTTTCAATTCCTCTATGGCATCATAGATAATAGAATATAAACGAATGTCTATTTGTTCTTGTTCTGCTAACTTGCGAGCAGCTAAAGACGGACGAACTTGAAAACCGATGATAATGGCATTTGATGCTGCTGCCAGCATAATATCTGATTCGGCAATTTGTCCAACACCTTTGTGAATTACATTAACTTGAATTTCCGGTGTAGATAATTTGATTAATGAATCGGACAATGCTTCGATAGAACCATCGACATCACCCTTGACGATAACATTTAGTTCCTGGAAATTGCCTAAAGCAATACGGCGTCCGATTTCGTCCAATGTAAGATGAGCAGAGGTTCGTAAGCCTTGTTCGCGTGCCAATTGTTCACGTTTTGTTGCTAATGTTCGTGCTTCATGTTCATCGCTTAATACATTAAAATTATCGCCTGCTTGAGGAGCACTGTTTAATCCTAAAATAATGGCCGGCTCTGATGGACGTGCAACCTGAATGCGTTGATTGCGCTCGTTAAACATCGCTTTGATACGTCCGTATGATGTGCCTGCCAAAACAATATCCCCAACTTTTAGAGTGCCGTTTTGTACTAACACAGTGGCTATATAACCTCGACCTTTGTCCAAAGAGGATTCAATGATAGAACCAACTGCTTTTCGGTCAGGATTAGCTTTTAAGTCTAAAATATCGGCTTCTAACAGTACTTTTTCTAATAATTCCTGTACGTGTAAGCCCTTTTTGGCAGAAATGTCATGTGATTGATATTTTCCACCCCAATCTTCAACCAAATAATTCATATTTGCCAATTCTTCCTTGATTTTCTCGGGATTGGCTCCCGGTTTGTCAATCTTATTAATTGCAAAGACAATAGGTACTCCTGCTGCTGCAGCGTGATTGATAGCTTCTATTGTTTGTGGCATGACATTGTCATCAGCCGCAATGATAATGATGGCGATATCCGTAATTTTTGCACCACGGGCACGCATGGCGGTAAAAGCTTCATGTCCGGGAGTGTCCAGAAATGTAATTTTGCGTCCATTGTCTAATTGCACATTGTAAGCACCGATATGTTGTGTAATACCTCCTGCTTCGCCTGCAATCACATTAGTTTTGCGAATGTAGTCCAACAAAGAAGTCTTACCGTGATCCACATGTCCCATTACCGTAATAATGGGTGGGCGTGGGACTAAATTTTCGTCACTATTGTCATTCTCTTCTGCAATGGCGTTTACAACTTCTGCACTGACAAATTCAGTTTTAAAACCATATTCTTCTGCTACAATATTAATGGTTTCAGCATCAAGACGTTGGTTGATAGAAACGAATAAACCAACATTCAGACATGTTTTAATAATGTCGGTTACCGGTATATTCATCATTACTGCCAATTCGTTGGCAGTAACAAATTCGGTTAATTTTAATATTTTTGATTCTTGACGTTCTTGTTCTTCTATATCGTGCATACGTTGCACATTGGCTTCACGTTTGTCTTTTCTGTACTTTGCAGCTTTTTTGCCACCTCTTTTGTTTTCTGTCAAACGTGCTAAAGTTTCTTTTATTTGTTTGGCAACATCTTCTTCATTGATAACATTACCATGAATAGGACGTTTGTTGTTGAATTTCTGTTTGGCATTTTTGTCGTTAGTGTAAGTATTGTTTTGTGTTACATCAATACGACCGTTTCCGCCGATACGTTTTCTTTTCTTTTTGTCAACTTTTGTTTGCCCCGAATTATTTGGCTGATTTGTATTTGGCTGATTTGCAGGTGTCGTATCTGCCGGCTTTTGTTTTTTCTGTTTTGCACGATCCTGTTCCTTTTCTATCCGTTCTTTTCGTTTTTCTTCTTTGGTCTTTTTTGCCGGACGGGTAGCATTATTAATAGCAGACAAATCAATTTTATCGACAACTTTAATATTATTTTCTACCTCATGTTTGCGGAAAACAAAAACTTCATCTTTTTGTTGTGTAGGAGCTGTTGTTGGTGCACTTATTTCTGCTTGCTCCTGTTCTTGTTCCTCAGGTTGTGACTCAACCATTGGCGTTGGTACTGATTGTTTATCTACTGCTTCTTCCTTTGTGCTAATTGCTTCTTTAACAGGTTGTTGTATAGCTTCTTTTTGTATAGGTTGCTCTTTAAAAACAGGTTCTGCTTCTGCTTTTTTATTTTTTCGTGTATTTCCTAAATCAATTGTTCCGACTTGTGTGATGTGAGGTTGTTCTATTTCTATTTTTATTTCTTCAACCTCTTTGACGTTGGTTTCATAGCCTTCAATAGCCACTTCTGTCGCTTTTTCTTTTTCTTGACGTTGTTGGCTGATACGCTCTGATTCTAATTTTAAATCTTTATCGGAGCAGAATTCTTTGATAAGCAAACTTTCCTGATTTTCAGTCAGTTTTAAATTAGGATTAGCTTCGATAGTTTCTCCTTTTTTATGCAGAAAGTCTGTTGCTGTAGAAATCCCAATGTTTAATTTTTTTATTAATTGTCCTAATCTTGCCATAATGTAATTGTCTGTGTTTGTTTAAAAAAGAATGTTGTTTATACTAAACTTTTTGATTACTCAAATTCGGAACGTAAAATGGAGAGAACTTCATCTATCGTTTCTTCTTCAAGGTCGGTTTGCTCGATCAATTCTTCACGTGATTTATTTAATACACTTTTTGCAGTGTCACAACCAATGCCTTTAATAGCGTCCAAAACCCATCTGTCTATTTCGTCTGCAAATTCGTCCAAATAGATGTCTTCTTCGTCCACCTGAATATCGTTACGATATACGTCAATAGTGTATCCGGTAAGCATGGTCGCGAGTTTAATGTTTGAACCGCCTTTACCGATAGCTTGTGAAATTTCTTCCGGTTTCAGGTAAACATTCACTTTTTTGTTTTCCTCATCTATTTCCATAGACGAAACTTTTGCGGGGCTTAAAGAACGGGAAACAAACAAACTCAAATTGTTGGTATAATTGATAACGTCAATGTTTTCGTTACGTAATTCACGTACAATTCCGTGTATACGTGATCCTTTCACACCAACACATGCGCCAACCGGATCTATACGATCGTCGTATGATTCGACAGCTACTTTTGCCCGTTCGCCGGGCATACGTGCTATTTTTTTGATGGTAATTAAACCGTCGTGTATTTCTGGAACTTCCAATTCAAACAAACGTTCCAAAAAGAGCGGTGATGTACGTGACAGCATAATTTTTGGATTGTTGTTTTTATTGTCAACCTTGGCTATAATGGCACGTACCATTTCTCCTTTGCGATAAAAATCGTTTGGAATTTGTTCTGTTTTTGGTAACAACATTTCATTGCCATCATCATCTAACAAGAGTATTTCTTTTTTCCATACCTGATATACTTCACCGGAAACAATTTGACCAATCATTTCGCTATATTTGGAGTACAAAGAATCTTTTTGGATATCCATCACTTTGGAAGCCAATGTTTGTCTCAAATTCAGAACAGCTCTACGACCGAATGACGGAAAATCAACGGCATCGACAACTTCTTCGTCAAGCTCATAATCTTTGTCAATTTTTTGGGCTTCGGATAAGGAAATTTCCAAGTTAGGATTTGTTACTGCATCATCGGCAACCACTTTACGATTTCTCCAAATCTCAAAGTCTCCTTTGTCGGGGTTGATGATAACATCATAATTTTCATCGGTACCAAACATTTTTGCAAGAACATTTCGGAAAGATTCTTCCAGAATGCTAATCATGGTGGAACGATCTATGTTTTTGAGTTCTTTAAACTCGGCAAACGTTTCTACCAAATTAATGCCGTTGTTACTTGTTTTGCTCATAATTATTTGAACTTAATTAAATATTTTGTATATTTTATTGATTGATAATCAAATGATTCTGTTTCAGTCGTAAGCGTTTTACGTTTTTCGCCTTCACGACGTATTTTTTTCTCCATAGTAATGGAAAAATAGTCTTCTGTGGCTTCTGTCAAAGTACCGGTAAGTTTTCGACCGTCTTTTGTTAAAACTTCTACTTCGTTGCCTATATTCTTTTTGTATTGAAAAAGTGTTTTGAACGGAGTCGTTAGTCCAACAGAACCAACTTCCAAATCGTATTTGTCCATCTCTTCGCCAAATGCCGATTTGATATAATTGCTTAATTCAACACAAAAATCAATGTCAATATCTTTTTGTGAGTCAATTTCAACGATAATGATAGTATCGCTTTGAAATGAAACGTCTATCAAATAATAGTCCGTTCCTGTTAATTTTTCTGTAACCGTTTGTTCTAATGCTTCTTTTGTAAGCATACTTTCAATTATTAGTACGAAGAAGGGGACTTTGTCAAGTCCCCCTTACACATTTTCAAATCCGCTGCAAAGATAGTAAAAAAAAATTAAATGCCAAACTATCAAGCGTTTTTTGTAAAAAAATTATTGAACGATTTCATTTTCAATAATATCGTTTATAACATCTTTCATTTGTAAACCAGCTGCGCGTACCTGCTGTGGAATAAAACTGGTGGCGGTCATTCCGGGTGTGGTATTTACTTCAAGTAAATTAACCTTCCCGCTTTTTTCAATAATATAATCAACACGTATAATTCCTTTTGCATTGAGTGCCGTGTATATTTTGCGTGTTACGGTCTGTACTTCTGTTGCCCAGGTTGCCGGAATACGTGCCGGTGTAATTTCTTGTACCTGACCATTATATTTGGCATCGTAGTCGAAAAATTCGTTGTTGGTTACTACTTCGGTAATTGGGAATACAACCTCTTTTGTTTTTGTGCGATACATGCCGCATGTAACTTCTGTACCAACCATTAAAGCTTCTATCATGACTTCCGAACCTTCAGCAAAGGCTTTTTCTATGGCCGGTAAAATTTGGTTGGTTTCTTTAACTTTGGTTACACCAAAACTACTGCCACCGTCGCATGGCTTGATAAAACACGGTAAACCGATTGTGGCTACAATTCTGCTTACGTCTATTTTGTCCGCACGATGTAGCCATATAGCGTTGGCAACGTTGATGCCAAAACTTTTTAAATATTGGTTGCACGGAAATTTATCAAATGTGAGTGCAGCCGCCAATACGTCGCAACAAGAGAAAGGAATACCAAGTAAACGAAAATAGCCTTGTAAAATACCGTTTTCTCCGGGAGTACCGTGAATGGTAATGTAGGCAAAATCGAATAGTATCTTTTTCCCGTCAAGCATAAATGAGAAGTCATTTTTGTCGATAGGTATTTTTCTATCATCGGCTAATTCCACTTGCCATGTTTTGCCCACAATGGTTACAATGTATTTAGTGTATTTCTCGCTATCAATAAATGAGTTAAGTCCGGCAGCACTGCGTAATGAAACAGCCCATTCCGAAGAATCACCACCGGCTACAATTGCAATTGTTTTTTTCATTTCCTATCGTTTTATATAACACTGCAAAAGTACGCTAAAATAATGATTTTGAAGAAATACAAACGGATATTTTTTGCTTTTTCGGGAAATATGTATGTTTTTTGTTGCCATAAAATTTATTTTAACAAAAGTCCATGGAGCGGTTTGCTACCGATGTTTATATGGTTGACGCCAAAATATGGGCAGAAACCTTTAATAGGAGAGAGTGTGATGTTTTTAAAATTAGTCCAAGACGTCTGTTGAGGAAGGATTGTATCGTTGCCATTTGTCAATTAACATTTGCATATCGGTCGGTAGTTCACTGTCGAATTGCATCCACTTCCCGGTACTCGGATGTTCAAAGCCAAGTGTTTTTGCATGTAAAGCTTGCCGTGGGCAAACAGCAAAACAATTTTCAATAAATTGTCGGTATTTGGCAGTGCGAATGCCTTTTAAAATTTCGCTGCCGCCATAATGTACATCGTTGAAAAGTGTATGACCAATATGTTTCATGTGCACACGTATTTGATGGGTGCGTCCTGTTTCGAGTTTACATTCTACCAAAGTAACATATGCAAAGCGTTCTAAAACTTTATAATGTGTTACAGCATGTTTGGCGACCGGATTTTCACCTTCGGCGAAAACGGTGTATGATTTACGGTCGCGAGGGTCACGTGCCAAATCGCCGGTAATGGTTCCTTCGTTTTCTTTTATTACTCCCCAAACCAAAGCGTTGTAAGTGCGTTCGGTTGTTTTGTTGAAAAATTGCAGACCGAGTTTAGTCTTGGCTTCTGCGTTTTTAGCAACTAATAATAATCCTGATGTATCTTTGTCGATACGATGTACCAAACCAATGCGTGGATCGTTGGCGTCAAAAGTAGGTATGTTGCGTAAATGCCATGCTAATGCGTTTAGAAGTGTGTTGTCAAAATTGCCGACTCCGGGATGTACAACCAATCCCGGTTGTTTATTGACAACTAATAAATCATTGTCCTCATAGATTATATCAAGTGGAATATCTTGGGCGACTATGGAAAAATCTGTTTTGGGATGGTCAAGCACAATACGTATGACATCCAATGGCTTTACGCGATAATTGGCTTTTACCGGCACATTATTGACCAATATTGTATTGGCATCAGCGGCTTCCTGAATCCGATTGCGTGAAATGTTGGACATGCAATTGGTCAGGTATTTGTCAATACGTAATAACTCTTGACCTTTGTCCACTACAAAGTGAAAATGTTCGTACAAGCCATTGTTCTCGTTCGCCCATTCCAAATCGTCTATATCATCATCAAAAGGTGGCATCAGAATTAAAAAAACTCGTCGTGTTTGGTTGTTTTTTTAGGTTGCTTTTTTGTATCGCGTGATAACTTCAAATCAATGCGTTTGCCTGTTTGACATAATTCATATGCTGATGGCGTTTGCTCATAAACAAGATATAGATTTTTCTCTGCTTCATTTGTTGGTTGAACGTCAAAATCAGCTATACCCAATACAAAATTATTGCCGTTAATCAGGTTTAAAGCTTCGTTATAAGTAAATCCAATGAGTGAAGGAATGTTAACTTGATCGCCATTATTGCTTTGCCCAACTACCAATAAAATAGTAGCCCCATCGTCTAAATGTGTACCGGCTTCTAACGAAGTACCATCATGCTTGATATCAAGTGTTAAATTATTGTATTCTGCAGGTTTATAAGTAATTTCAACATTAAATCCCAATGCTTCCAAAGTAGCTTTTGCCTGACGATACGAAACATTACGCATTTCGGGGACAGTAACTTGTTTTTTGCATTTGGAATTGATAGTGACATATATTTTCCGACCTTTTTTTACTTTTGTATCCGGCATAGGAGTTTGTTCTGTAATTTCTCCTTTACCCTTCGAACGTAAATAAACTGAGTCAACCACTTCGAAACTAATATCGCTGTTTTGTAATAAAACTTCTGCTTCTTCTACATACAATCCTCGCAAATCGGGAACGACGACCTCTTCTCCGTGGTGAGTGATAAAGCGTAGCATAAACAGAGAAAGTATAAATAAAAAAAGAAATATGCACAAAGCAATTAGGATGTTTTTCCAGAAAAATTTACTTTTGATAAAGTTAATAGCTGTTTTTAAACTCATAAGTTATTTTTTTATTTAATTTCCAAAGGTACACTTTTTTTCATTCCCCGCAAACAAAAAAAGTAAAGATGAAATTCATCTTTACTTTTTTATGACTTTACAATATTTACTACTACTTTATTATGCTTTTTGGCAATATTCGTCAGAAACGGTTAATTTTTTTCTTCCGTGTGCACGACGAGAAGCTAATACGCGGCGACCGTTTGCAGTTGCCATTCTTTCACGAAAACCATGTTTGTTTTTACGTTTTCTGTTAGATGGTTGAAATGTCCTTTTCATTGTCTGTCAATATTTATTGTTGTTTGTTTTTCAATTCTTTTTGGGTGTGCAAAGATAGAGCTATTTTTTTATTCCACAAAATTTTTGTCAAAAACTTTTCGGAAATCCTTTATCGTGATTTCTCGTCAGAAAATAGTACCTTTGTCATACTTTTAGTAAATAGTGTATAGACAGACTTTAATAATGAAGAAATTATTTATAGAAACTTACGGGTGCCAGATGAATGTAGCCGACAGTGAAGTTGTTACGGCGATTATGAAAGGAGAGGGTTATGAACTTACAGACGATATCAAAACTGCAAATGCTGTTTTGATTAACACTTGTTCTATTCGTGATAATGCAGAACAGCGTGTTTTGGGCAGATTACAGTATTTTCAATCATTAAAAAAGAAGAATAAACATTTTTTAATTGGTGTGATTGGTTGTATGGCAGAACGTTTGCAAGATGAACTTGTCAATAGTAATGGCGTTGATTTTGTAGCCGGTCCGGATGCTTACCTTGATCTTCCAAATCTGGTGGGGGCTGCTGAACGTGGCGAACAAGCTGTTAATGTCGAACTTTCTACAACTGAAACTTATAAAGATGTTTTGCCGGCTCGTATTGGCAAAAGTATTTCAGGTTTTGTAAGCATTATGCGAGGTTGCAATAATTTCTGTTCGTATTGTATTGTTCCATATACACGTGGACGTGAACGGAGCCGTGATGTCCAAAGCATTCTCAATGAAGTAAAGGATCTCGAATCGCATGGTTATAAAGAAGTAACGTTGTTGGGGCAAAATGTTAATTCTTATCGTTTTGAAAATGATGGCGAAATTATTGGTTTTCCAGAATTGTTGGAAAAAGTAGCTTTGGCAGTTCCAAATATGCGTGTGCGCTTTACAACTTCTCATCCCAAAGATATGAGCGATAAAACATTAGAAATGATTGCCAAACATAATAATCTTTGCAATTTTATTCATCTGCCTGTGCAGAGCGGTAGTAATGCTGTATTGAAAGCGATGAATCGCAAATATACACGTGAGTGGTATTTGGAACGTATTGCAGCCATACATCGTATTTTGCCTGATGCAGGAATCAGTACCGATGTTTTTTGTGGTTTCCATGATGAAACAGAAGAAGATCATCAGCAAACGCTTAGTTTGATGCGTGAAGTTGGCTTCGATTCGGCTTTTATGTTTAAATACTCGGAACGCCCGGGAACTTATGCTGCCAAACATTTGCCCGATAATATCTCGGAAGAGGTAAAAGTACAACGCCTTAATGAAATAATAGCTTTGCAGATAGAGTTAAGTTACGAATCGAACAAAAAAGATATAGGTAAAACTTTTGAAGTTTTGATAGAAGGCTTTTCTAAACGTTCACATACTGATTTTTGTGGACGTACTTCACAAAATAAAATGGTCGTATTTCCTAAAGCTGGAAATAAAATAGGTGATTTTGTCAATGTTAAAATAACAGATGTAACGCCGGCTACCCTTTTGGGAGAGGTTGTCGAATAAACTTATAAGCACCTTTGGGTAATATAATTGGGCATGGCAATCAAAATGCTCGTGCTCTTTTTTTTGTCAATCTATTTTTAAAGTTGTGTGATATTTCCATAATACATCAAATCCTTTCTTTTTGTAAACAAAACACATTGTTTTTCTTCGATTTAAAATATAAAATCATATTTTTTTTTACTTTTGAAAGAAAAAAACTAAAAAAATTGATATGTTTATAGGAAAAAGTATTACCTTTGTCGCCGAAACAAATTAATTATAATAATTTATGAAAACAGAATTAGTTTTAGATGCCCTGAAACGTCGTTTTCCGAATGAGCCGGAATACCATCAGGCAGTAGAAGAGGTTTTAATGACTATTGAAGACGAGTACAATAAGCATCCTGAGTTTGATAAAGCCAATCTTATTGAACGTTTATGTATTCCCGATAGAATGTTCTCATTTAGAGTAACTTGGACAGATGATAAAGGTAATGTTCAGACAAATATGGCTTACCGTTTTCAACATAATTGTGCTATTGGACCTTATAAAGGCGGCATGCGTTTTCATGCGTCAGTTTGTCCTTCAATCCTTAAATTCTTGGCTTTTGAACAAACATTTAAAAATGCTTTGACAACCTTGCCAATGGGTGGCGCAAAAGGTGGTTCTGATTTTAATCCAAAAGGGAAATCAAATGCGGAAATCATGCGTTTTTGCCAGGCATTGATGTTGGAATTGTGGAAATATATTGGTCCTGAAACTGATGTCCCTGCAGGCGATATAGGTGTTGGTGGACGTGAAGTTGCCTATATGTTTGGCATGTATAAGAAATTGGCACGTGAACATACCGGAACTTTTACAGGTAAAGGTCTTGAATTTGGAGGATCGCTGATTCGTCCGGAAGCTACAGGTTATGGAAATATCTATTTCTTGATGAATATGTTGAGTACTAAAGGTATCAAGAATTTGAAAGGTCAGGTGATTGCAATTTCCGGTTCGGGAAATGTGGCTACTTATACAGCAGAAAAAGCTCTTCAGTTGGGTGGAAAAGTTATTACAATGTCCGACTCTAACGGATATATTTATGATCCGGATGGCATTACCCGCGAAAAATTGGATTATATTTTTGAACTGAAAAATGTTTACCGTGGTCGTATTAAAGAATATGCCGAGAAATATGGTTGTAAATATGTAGAAGGAGCACGTCCTTGGGGCGAAAAATGTACCATTGCATTACCGTCAGCAACACAAAATGAGATTAATGGTGACGATGCAAAAATGTTACTTGCCAATGGTTGCATAGCTGTTTCGGAAGGCGCTAATATGCCTTCTACGCCGGAAGCTGTAAAAGCATTTTTGGATGCTAAGATTCTTTATGCTCCGGGTAAGGCTGCCAATGCCGGTGGTGTTTCGGTTTCTGGTTTGGAAATGACTCAAAATTCTATGAAAATAGCATGGAGCAAAGAGGAAGTAGATGAAAAGTTGAAATCTATTATGGCCAATATTCATGAACAATGTGTTCGTTATGGTACGCAGAAAGATGGCTACGTGAACTATGTAAAGGGAGCCAATACTGCCGGCTTTATGAAGGTCGCAAAGGCAATGATGGCTCAAGGGATATTGTAAAATTATCAATTGAATAGTAAGTAAAAAACCATCATCAAAAAGGTGATGGTTTTTTTGTGTTGTTACCATAAAAAATAAAGGTCAATTTCTTCAGAGATTGACCTTTATTGACAAGTTTATAGTTATATTCTTTTTTCTTTGATGCGTGCTTTTTTACCCGTTAAATCGCGTAAGTAATACAATTTAGCACGACGTACTTTACCGACTTTGTTGATTTCAATTGTTTCGATAAAAGGAGAATCCATAGGGAAAATACGTTCAACGCCAATGTTATCAGACATTTTGCGAACAGTAAAACGTTTTTTGCTGCCATGTCCTACAATTTTAATAACAACACCACGATATTGTTGAACACGTTCCTTGTTTCCTTCAATAATACGATAGCCAATTGTAATAGTGTCACCACTTTTAAATTCCGGATATGTTTTACCGGATGCACACGCTTGTTCAGCGACTTTAATAAAATCCATTGTCTTAGAATGATTTAAATAAATATTAGTGCAACATTCACAGGCTTCTCTTTTCCTATCAGCGGTTACACGAAACGGATTGCAAAGGTACGATTATTTTTTATTTTACCAATAATTTTTCTTTTTTATTTTACAGTACGTTTCAAACTTTCCGAAATCAACTGTTTGAGTTCTAATACGCGTGCCTGATTGACGTTGCGTCTTTCGGGTTTGTACATGTTGGAATATTTTGTAGGAACCAAATCAAATTTCATATTGTCAAAATCAGATGTATTCCCTTTGATTTGTAAAGCCAAACGAATGGGCGATAAAGTTTCAATATGTGCATTGTAGTTTTGGCTGAGGTCGTAACGCCCCGAAACGACAGCACTGTAATTATCCATGCTGATTATAAATGGATATAAATCAACTTCGTTGCGGAAAACAGTCATTTCTACACTGAGGCTGTCCACCAAATTTTTGGTTTTCCGACTGAATAGCAGTGGTTTTGCTATTTTTCCGAAAGTTTCGTTATCCATTAGTACCAAATCTTTGCCTTCGATGGCGGCAGCACCCCGTAATGTGGACATTTTTAAGTCATAGTTGGCTTTTAAGTAGGTTTCTGCTGACAAATGAAATTGTGCTCTGCCTTCAAACGATTTCAACATTGGAACAATGGTGTCAATGCAGGGTACCATGTGTATCAATTGTTTAATGTCAATATTCAGTAAATGGAAATTGATACCGGCAAATAAATGATTGCGGCGTTCTGAACGATAGATTGCAGTGAGCTGCATCTTTGCTGCATCGCAGGTAAAGCCCATTTGTTCCAAAACAGCCACGCCGTCTTTTATGGTTAACTGACCTCCGACGTTTTGCAGCAGGTTGTCATTGAATACGGCATTTTTAATCACGGTGTGTAACGTGACATCTATGCCTTTTGGTACCATAAAAGGATTGGCTTCTGCTTCGGCAGGAGTTGTGGTTGCCGTTTCTGTTACTGTGGTACTGTCGTTGTTGCCAAATCCGCTGACCAAGTCCATCAATTGGTTAATGTTGGTCTTTTCAGATACAAAATCGAATTGACCTTTCAGTAAGTCTTGACCTTTTATGTATTTGCGAATATTGGTTGCCTCGCCAGTAAGTTTAAAATCAGATTCGCCAATGATGACGCGACTGTCGCTGATGGAGAGTTGCCGTGGTGAAAAATCGAATTTTATGGCAGGAATCCGAATAAGCGGTTTGACTTGTGCCAACTGAATATTTCCCTCGTTGAAATCGACGTTTAAGCGCGGATTAAAACGTAGATACAAATTTTCTTGTGTTTCGTCGTAGGTGGTAGCAACGCCTATTTTTATGTATTTTGTGTCAATGTGTAGGGTAGAACCCATATCTGCCAACAAATTTTGACTGCTATAGTTACATTGCAGGCGTGGATGTTTCGGATTGCGGCGTGATGGTGACAGCGTAATTTCTCCTTGTGGCTGTGTAACGTCCACCGAAATAGTGTCCATAATAGCTGCAAGATGTTTTATGTTAAATGCACATGTGGCAGAAAGCATTTGTGTGGTGTCCATAAAGTTGGAAGAAAGAATATCTAAATCTGTGTTTTGTAATCGTACATCAAAACTGTCTATCATTTTTACCTTTAAATCCGGAGTGGTAAGTTTTGCCGACAATAAGGCTTTAAATTTTTTGCTGTCTTTTGCACTTGGCAAATTGATGGTAAGATGTGCTGATGGCGTTTGTGCCAATAAACTGTCGTAGGTTACGTCCAAATTACTGATGTCGATAGTGCCGTTGGCATGTATTTTTTTCAGATTTAGATTGGCAATATCGTCCAAATTAAATTTTGCTTTGATGTCTGCTACCGTATTGCCTTTCAGGTCTATGTGCATATCTTTTGGCAATATGGGTTTTACGTCCGGCAAATTCAGACTGGCTTTTAGTTGAATATCACAAAGTATTTTATTTAATATATCGTCTGCTTTTCCTGAGGCAGAGAAAGAGCTGGAGCCGGTTTTGGCAGATAGATTTTGAATTATTGCCGACGATATCTCGTTTTTATTTAAGTTTAACGCAGCAGCAGCCTTTAAATTTACATCGCGGAAATTGTAAGGCAGACCTTTGTAGGCAAAAGTTCCTTGCGAAAGTTGTAAGTTTGCATTTATTTGAGGCAATAGCGAATCATTATAAATGCCTTGTACTGAACCTGAAATTAACGCATCTCCGTTGATGGTAATCTCCTTTAATGATTCAGTGTAAACGGACGGGACAATTTGTAGTAACTGTTTGATATTCCAATTGTTGGAGTCAAAGGTAAGATTCATGTCTATGTCGCCGCTCTCTTTGCTTGTTGCCTGACCGTTTAGTGAAATAGCGAAATCGTTTAGAGTAATTTTGGCTTTGTCCAATATCAATTTTTTTGTGTTAATATTGGCAAAAAAAGGTAATGTCACAGTCACATTGCCGGATTTTACAAAATCTACATTATCCATATTAAACGATATGTCGGGTAGAGAGAGTGTTAAATCGCCTTTTAGGTCGTTACCGTTTTTGTCGCCATCAATATTTAGTTCCAAAGTTTTCAGAACTGCCGATATTGATGTCGAATCGTTCATATTGAAGGTGGTTTCGCCGGATTCAAGTGTAGTTTTGATGTTGGCGTTTTCATTATCAAGTAAGCCTTGAATGTTTAAATTCAGATTGTGAGTCTCCACCGAAATTTTTGCTTGTTTGTCGGCGTAAAAAGCGGTTACGTCTGAAATTTTTATTGTTTTCAGATTAATAACATCGAATGGCATTGCAAACGGCGTTGTATCGTTTTCTTCTTCGCTCGGAGGAAAAATGTCGAAATTTGATTTTCCAATGGAATCGGTGTACAGATTGGCAAACAGATGTTGCAGGTAAAAATTTTCGAGAATGACTTTATCGTCAAATAAAAAAGCCATCAAATTGACGGTTGCTGTACAATCTTCGATAAAAGCTACAGTGTCGGAAGGTGATTCCGGCATTGGATTTTTAATGCAGACATTTTCAAGATGCAGACCAAAATCGGGGAATGTGCTAAAAAAAGTCAAGTCGACATTGTCCAACGAAGTTTCACAGGTTATAAATTTTGGCAGTTGATTGCGTACAATAGGAGTGAGTTTTTCGGGCGTAAACACAATCCACATGGCCACTGCCACTACTATCAATATCACCCCTAACAGAGAAAGGAGTGTGATGCCTGTTATTTTCAGAGCTTTGTTCATGGTGTGTTATTTTACTTTTACAAACTTGCGACTTGTGCCATAATCATCTCTATAAGTCATGGTGGAATCGGTGAGAGTTGTTATGGTGTAAGTTTTTGGCACAGTACCGCCTACTTCCATAATGTGCAGTTGGGTTAATGTGCTTTTTTCCAAAGTCCATGTAAATTTTTGTGCTTCCGCTTCTGTAACGTCATCGGCAGTATCCCATGTAGAGCCGCTTCCGCCGGATAGATATTTTTCAAATAATGTTCCGGATTGCCATTTGCCGACAAGTAAAGCTTTGTCGAAATTTGGTTCTGTTGGACTACATGAACAGAAAGCAATTATCACGGTAATGATAGCGACTGTCCAAATGAAATAGAATTTTTTCATAAATCATTTATTTTTAAAGTGGTTTGTTTGGCAATATAAAACAAGCAAAGTTATTTCAAAAAAACCAAACAAACAAACTTGCAGTCAAATTATTACATAAAAAAACGATTAAGCATTAGACCTAATCGTTTTTTCTTTTTTTGTGGTAGGTTTTATTGCCCTTTTCCACAGCAGTTTTTATATTTTTTCCCGCTTCCACAAGGACAAGGATCGTTTCGCCCAACTGTTTTTTCTGCGCGTATTGGTTGTGTTACCTGACGTTCGCGTGTGTCCTGATGTGTGGTGTCGTTACCACTGCCGTATTCAGCTTTCTGGGTGCGATATTTGCTGTAATCCGAACGGCGTTCGCTTGCTGCCTGACGCACTTGTTCCGGCTCACGTACAGGAATTTGTCCGCGCATCAAAACTGCCGTTATTTTCTGGTTGATGTCTTCAACCATGGTTTTAAACAGGTTGTACGATTCCAATTTGTAGATTAAGAGCGGATCTTTTTGCTCATAACTGGCATTTTGTACCGATTGTTTTAAGTCGTCCAAGGCACGCAGATTTTCTTTCCATGCTTCGTCGATGGTGTGCAGCATAATAGCCTTCTCGAACGCTTTTACAAGTTCTTTGCCTTCCGAGTTGTAAGCATCTTCCAATTTGACAGGAATATTGTAGGTACGTTTGCCATCGGTAATTGGAACCAAAATATTTTCGTACTGATGACCTTGATTTTCAAATACTTGTTTGATGACAGGATAAGCAACTTGTGCCATGGTTTCGGCTTTGCGTTTGAAATGTTCGCAAGCTGCCGCTCCTACTTTGTCCACCAAGACACTAACACGTGACGAGGAAAATTCTTCGTGGGCGAAAGGTGCTTCCATGGCAAAATCTTTCATCAAATCAGATTCCAATCCGTCATAATCGCTCATATCATAATTTTGATTGACTACCAATTCTGCTGTGTCGTAGAAAGTGTTTACAATGTCCACTCCGATACGTTCGCCCATAACCGCATGACGACGACGGGTATAAATAACGTTACGTTGAGCATTCATGACATCATCATATTCCAACAAACGTTTACGAATACCGAAGTTGTTTTCTTCTACTTTTTTCTGTGCACGTTCGATAGATTTTGAAATCATGGAATGTTCTATCATTTCACCCTCTTCAAAGCCCATTTTATCCATAAGTCCGGAAATACGTTCCGAACCGAACAATCGCATTAAATCGTCTTCCAACGATACGTAGAAAACGGAAGTTCCGGGGTCTCCCTGACGACCGGCACGTCCACGCAACTGTCTGTCCACGCGGCGACTTTCGTGTCGTTCCGTTCCGATAATTGCCAAACCACCTGCATCACGTACTTCCGGTGTCAATTTGATGTCGGTACCACGACCTGCCATATTGGTGGCAATGGTAACTACACCGGCACGACCTGCTTCGGCTACAATCTCGGCTTCTTTTTGATGTAATTTGGCATTCAGTACATTATGACCTATTTTTCTCATCTTAAGCATTTTGCTTAATAATTCGGAGATTTCTACCGAAGTTGTTCCCACCAAAACCGGACGACCTTGTGCTACCAAATCGACAATTTCTTCGATAACGGCATTGTATTTCTCACGCTTGGTTTTATAAACGCGGTCGTTCATGTCAAGACGGGCAATCGGCTTATTTGTCGGAATTACGACTACGTCTAATTTGTAGATGTCCCAAAATTCGCCTGCTTCCGTTTCGGCGGTACCGGTCATACCTGCCAATTTGTGATACATACGGAAATAATTTTGCAACGTGATGGTAGCAAATGTTTGTGTGGCAGCTTCTACTTTTACGTGTTCTTTGGCCTCTATGGCTTGGTGTAAACCGTCCGAATAACGACGACCTTCCATGATACGACCTGTCTGTTCGTCTACAATTTTAACCTGATTTTCAATCACCACATATTCATCATCTTTTTCAAAAAGCGTGTAGGCTTTCAATAATTGATTGACCGTGTGTACGCGTTCAGATTTAATGGCGTAGTTTTGAAGAATTTCATCTTTCTTGGTTTGTTTTTCTTCGTTGGACAATCCCATATTTTCCACTTCCGACAATTCGGCACCAACATCCGGCAATACAAAAAATTGTGGATCTTCGGTTGTTCCTGTCAGTAAGTCGATACCTTTATCGGTAAGTTCTATCGAATTGTTTTTTTCATCGATGACAAACAATAGCGGATCGGTGGCAATATGCATATTCTTATTGTTTTCCTGCATATAAAATTCTTCCGTTTTCAACAACGTTGTTTTGTTGCCTTGTTCACTCAGAAATTTTATTAAAGCTTTGTTTTTTGGCAATGCTTTGTACGAACGGAACAAAGCCAAAGCTCCGGCTTCGCGTTCTTTCTCGTCAGTAGAAGCAATTTTGGAACGTGCTTCTGCCAACAATTTGGTAGCCATCTGATTTTGTTCTTTTACCAAACGTTCCACACGTGGGCAATATTCGTCAAATAATTGGTCTTCTCCTTTGGGAACCGGACCGGAAATAATTAACGGCGTTCGAGCATCGTCAATTAATACGGAGTCCACCTCATCGACAATGGCGTAGTTATGTTTGCGTTGTACCAAATCGAGCGGACTTGTTGCCATATTGTCACGCAAATAGTCGAAACCGAATTCGTTGT
>JAQUTW010000013.1 GCA_028694215.1 Paludibacteraceae bacterium
GATCCTTCACTATTACTCAACGCCATAGGTAACATACCAAGAATCGTAGTAAATGCCGTCATTAAAACCGGGCGTAAACGTGAAGCTCCTGACATAGCAATGGCCTCATTAAGTTCATAACCACGGTCACGCATCAAGTTAGTGTAATCCACCAACACAATACCGTTCTTCACTACAATACCCACCAACATAATAACACCCAATGCACCAATCATATCGAGCGATGTACCAGTAATCCAAAGCGATAAGATAACCCCTGTAATAGCAAATGGTACTGACATCATGATAATAGTAGGTTTAGCAAACGACTCAAACTGTGATGCCATAACAATGTAAACTAGCAAAACAATTAAAAGCAGGAGCAAACCCATATCGGCAAATGTATCTTGTTGTTCCTCATAATCACCAGCCAAGCGCACCGAAACGCCTTGTGGAATTTCGATATTTTTCATCACAGATTGAACATCGGTAGCCAACTCACCCAACGACGTTTTGTATGGTGTAATTTTAACACTAACAATACGTTGACGATTTTTACGAGCAATAGTTGGAGGTGTCCAATATTCTTCAACTGCAGCAACTTCGCTTAGTTTTAACTGTTTACCCATTGGGGTAGGTATAGTCAAATCTTGAATATCTGTTAAGGTGTTTCTATTTTCTTCCTGCAAACGAACTACAATGTTGTATTCATCGCCATCCTCTTTCAAATAACCTGCAGGCATACCGTTTACACGGTTACGAACATAACTAGAAATAAGCGCTGAATTTAAATTTTGACGAGCAATTTTTTCCTTGTCGACAACCACTTTAAGTTCGGCACGATCATCGTCTCTATCAATATTAATATCGCGTGCGCCAGGAATACTATCACGAACTGAACGTTTAATTTTTTCAGCAAGTGCTGATGTTTTATCGAAGTCATAGCCATAAATTTCAACATTAACAGTAGAAGCACCTCCCATGCCACCCATACCACTTGCAACACCACATTGGTAGTCGATAATTTCAGGGTAACGATCGAGTTCTTTACGTAAGGCCTCTGCAATTTCATCTAACGAACGTTCGCGTTCATATTTTTTATTACAAACAACGGTCATAGAAATTTTATTGTTGGTAGTTGATGAAAAAATAGCTGAAACACCGGCATTATCATTAGAACCCGCAGATGTATTAATCAAACGAATTTCCGGTGCTAATGTCATAAAGCGATTTTCTAATTGACGGGCAGTTTTTAGTGTTTCCTCAATACGGGTACCACGATTTAGTTCTACTGTTACACTCAAACGACCGTTATCGCTCTGTTGCATAAAGTCTGAACCGATTTGACCTGTAAACATAGGAATCAACGATGCCCCAAACAATAAACAAGCAATAAGAATTGTAATCGTTTTATGTGTTAAACAAACATGCAAAACTTTTGCATACCAATTATCGACTTTATCAAGAAAGCCAACCACATATTTTTGATACCAATCTATTTTAGGTTTTTCTTCCACAATTTGTCCATTTTCGTCAACATGAACTTTATGTGGTTTTAATAATTTTGAACTTAACATTGGAGTCAAAGTAATAGCTACCAGTGTTGAAGTACATACAACAATAGTCACAATCCATCCCAACTCCTTAAACATAATACCTGCCATACCATTAAGCATGGTTAGAGGCACAAATACAGCTACAATAACCAATGTCGTAGCAATTACTGAAGTCCATACCTCATTGGTAGCATAAATAGATGCTTCGCGCGGATTGGAACCTCGATCAATATGTTTTGATATATTTTCGAGCACCACAATGGCATCATCCACCACCATACCAATAGCAACAGTAAGCGACGATAGTGAAATGATATTTAACGAACTATCGACAAAAAGTAAATAGATGAACGATACGACCAAAGATATAGGAATAGTAACACCAATAATGATTGTGGCACGCCATTTTCCTAAGAAAAATAACACGACTAATACCACAAAGATAAGCGCATACATGATTGATTCTTCCAAGCTATAAACAGCATTTTTAATGTAATCAGAAGAATCATAAATCACATCAATCTTTACATCCGATGGTAATCGTTTCTGAATTTTAACCATCTCAGCTTGTACGTCTTCGCAAATCTGAACCGTATTTGCACCCGATTGTTTAGTTACAATCAAACGGACACTTTCGCGGCCATTGGTTTTTTCATCAAGACTTAAGTCTTTAATCGTATCACGCACAACGGCAATATCACGCACGTACACTTGCTTTCCATCAGGCGTAGTAGTAACTACTATGTCGTTGATTTCGGAACTTTGGATATACTCGCTGCGAACTTGTAATTGATACTGCTCTTTTTCCATTTTTACAGTACCAGACGACAAGTTTAAGTTATTGTTACTTACTGCTTGCCCAACAGCCTCAAGCGAAATATGATAAGCATCCAATTTTTCTTGATTAATGTCAACATATACATAACGTTCTGGTGAACCTGACAATGATAAGTTACCAATACCATCAACACGGTTAAGTTGAGGCATAACATCATCATTCAACAACTTGTCTAACCCGGGATAACTATCATCAGCCGTTATGGCGTACTGAAGAATTGGCATGGCACTAGAACTAAATTTAAATATAAACGGACTAGAGCAACCACTTGGCAAGTTGTCTTTTGTAATATCAATGTACGAACGTACATCGTTTATGACTTCATCCATGTTGGTTCCCCACTCTAATTCAAGCATCACCATGGACATATTATCCTTAGAAGTTGACGTAAGTTCCTTAAGTCCATCTACAGAGTTCAAACTGTTTTCGAGCAACTTAGTCACATTTGTTTCCACCTCACTTGCGCTGGCTCCCGGATAAGTTGTCATTACCGTTATATACGGAGGATCCATTTCCGGGAATTGATCAATAGGCAATTTTGTGTAAGCAAAAATGCCTATAATTACGATGGCCACGAAAATTAAAATAGTCGTAACCGGCTTATTAATAGCTGTTTTATAAATACTCATAACTTTCTAAATTTTGAATTACCACATAGTTGCCATGGATAATTCGTGTTTGGTTTATTTTACCACATTAATTTTTGAACCATCAACCAACTTCGCTTGCCCTACCGTTATCAACTCGTCGCCTTCTTTCAAATCTTCACTAATCACTTCTATCTTTTCATCAAAACGTTGTCCCAAAACAACCGGCACGCGTTTGGCTACTCCATTTTGATTGACAAAGACATAACGATCATTAGCACCAATAAGTTTCAGCACAGACTGATAAGGCACCATCAGTGTAGTTGCCTCGCCCATTTCCATGGTAGTATGTACATACATACCGGGGCGCAACAAACGTTTTGCATTCGGAATACGCAATTTTACTTGAAAAGTATGTGTAGAAGCATCAATCGTCGGATAAATAATCTCTACAGAAGCAGAAAAATTTTTGTCAGGATAAATATCCGAACATAATTTAACAGCCATACCCGTTTTGACATTCGGGAAATAAGATTCCGGAATATTTACCAATGCTTTCAATGTGTTAAGTTGTGTCAGTACCAGCACTGCCTGTCCGCCATACAACTCGCCGTCTTCATAATTTTTTGCCGAGATAACGCCATCAAATTGTGCTCTCACAAATGTATTGCGCTCCAAAAAATCCAAATTTTCTTTGGTTTGATCATAACTCAATTTCGTTTGGTCATAAGTCTGTTGTGAAATGCTTCCACTCTCTTTTAATGCTTCCATACGTGCCATTTCCACACCCAAATTTGTATAAGTCAGTTTAGTGGTATTATACTGATTTTGATCCATACGTACCAACATTTGACCTTTCGACACATTGTCGCCCACTTCCACAAAAATATGTTCAATTCTGCCACTGATAGAAGGTGCTACATTTACAGTTTCATAACCCTGCAAAGTAGTGGACAAATCCAATACTCGCGCAATCGTCATCTTCTCCAATCGCTGTGTCTGAACTTGGGCTACACGAACTTCTTCTGTCGTCGTTTCTGTCGAACTATTGCCACAACCGGCAAAAAAGCATGCTACACAAGCAATCGCAATAATGTTTTTTAATTTTTTCATTGTTCTATTTGTTTTTAATTTATTTCTAAGTTTTATTTATTCAAAAGTTTTTTCAGTTCGATATGGGCATTTACCATTTGAAGCATAGCCGACACATAATCGCTTTGTGCTGCCAACAAAGTAATGCTGGAGTTTGTAACATCTGTGCTTGAAGCATAGCCTTGCTCAAATTTTCGGGAAATATTGTCAAACACACGTTGAGAAACATCTAAATTTTTGGTCTGCGTCTGATAATTTTCGTAAGCCGATGTCAAATTATATCGCAACTGTTTATCTTGAACACGCAAAGCATCTTCAGTATCCGCCAACGTATTTTGTGCTGCTTTGTAAGCCAACTTTTTCTCTGTTATTGTCGAAGCACGTACTCCGCTTGACCAGATAGGAATTTTGACTGAAACTCCCACCATATTCGGTGCCGTCATATTCATTGTTGCCTCATCACTAAAATATTTTTTAGCAGAATATTGATAATAAGCACTTAAAGTCGGCACATAATTCATTGCTGCCATGGTAATCTGTTTTTGCGACAATTCTGTATTTTTTTGCAACAACTGATAATCATAATTTTTGCTCAAATCCAACTCCGTATGCAATAATTCCATTGCCACTTCCACATTTAACAATTCATCTAACTTTTGTGTCAAGGTAATATAGCAACCAACACCCTGCCCCAACTGCAATGCCAACGAATTGTACAACATTTCCAATGAACGTTCCGTAGTATTGATACTGCTTTGCATAGACGACACCTGTACGGAAATCTGATCGGCATTAGTCTGTTCCATAACGCCTACTTTTACCGCATTAGCCGTACTTTCATACAATGTTTGCAGGTTTTTCAGGTTTAAATCAAGCAGACTTTTCGTTTTTTCCATTGCCAAAATAGACATATACAAACTTGTTACAGACGAGGTGATATCCTGTTCTGTTTTTTTGACATTAACATCTGACATTTCAATGGAAAGATTATTTATCAATGCAGCAACAATTTGAGTACCACTCAATGCCACTGATGCCGTAACACTCAAAGTTCCATAAGGTGGCATTGCCATTTTTAGATTCATCAAATTCATTTCGTAGCCGCACATATTTGTATAATCCAAGCCGGCACTCACCTGTGGCAACATTGAAGCAATGGCTTGCCAGCGGGTGGCATAAGCCTGTTTCACACTCAACGAAGCATTCTGCATCATTCTATTATGTTCCAACGCATATTGCTTTGCAGCTTCAAGCGAAAGTTCCAATTTCAGCGTATCTTGTGCTGTGACCGAAAAAACACAAACAGCAGCAAAAATCAAAGTCCAAATTTTCTTCTTCATTTTTTTATTCTATAATTTTATTGTCAATAATCCCTTTTTTAGTCTGATAATAGTTCCAACCCTTTTCGCTGGCTACAAGACGAAGAAAGGCATCTGCCACAAAATTAACGGCATGCGCCACACTCCAACCTTTTACCTTGCGTAATTCTTGAAAAATCTTTGCAAACTTCAGATTCATCAAAACAGAAGTAGCAATCACATCCATGTCTTCACGAAACAATCCCTGCTGAATGCCTAAATGTAATTCGTCCTGAATATGTTGCAACACATGTCCTTCCACCATTTCATCATGTTTTTGAGCCACTCCAGGATAATATTTGTACAAATCGTAAAAAAAATTGACATGTTTCTCAAACATACTGTCTATTTTGAATACATTCAACGCACGCAGCATATCATCTATTGCATCGCTTTCCGAATTTAATTTTTTCTTCTCGGATTTCTTCTTTTTGTACATCTCATCCAAAAGACTCTCTATCAATTCTTCTTTCTGCTTAAAATGAGCATAAAATGTTTTTTTCGAAATATGAAGATCATTGCAAATATCATCAATGGTTACACTGCGCAAACCGTACTTCAAAAAAAGGTCTGATGCTGTCTTTATTATTTTCTCTCTGGTATCCATGTTCAACATTTTTATCGGACGCAAAGATATACATAGTCGCATTATTCTATCACAATAATATGGTTAATTATAGATAAATATTGTTATAATAAATTTAATAAATTGTAAATCATATTGTTATAGGAAACTCAAAAATTATTTAAGTTTCCACGTACCAATAAGGAATGTGTTTAAAAACACAAAATTGAAGTATAAAAAAAATAAAATTACAGCATCGCAACAGAACAAAATTGTTTTTTATGACAAAAAATTTCGTCATTCCAAAAAAAAACACTTATTTTGTAGATTATTTTTACAATACAACAAAAAACTATAGTATTATGGAACAATTAAAAAGTTATTTAGGAGTCATTTTGCTACTATTGGGTGTAGTAATGTTAGTCGTTTATAAATATATGGGCACATCCAGCAACTTTTTATTGTGGGGTTCACTTGCCGTAATGGTTGCAGGATTGATTACCTATATTTTGATCAATCGGAAAAAATAATATGATCGGCAAAATCCGACCAATACAGCTTTATTGAACACCCATCATCTCACAGATGTTGCAAGTTCACAAAAACAAGGCTGCCTTATTCTGTTAAGGCGGCTTTTCTGTTACTAAAAAAAGACAAACGCCCTTACTCTTTGGCAAAAAAAGTGTATATTTGCAGGAAAAAAACGAAGAAAAGTCAAGCAAACAACAATATGGAAGAAAACACACTTACCGCACCCGTTTACACAGACGAAAACATACAGACATTAGAAGGATTGGAACATGTTCGGTTGCGTCCAGGAATGTACATTGGAAAATTAGGCGACGGCACATCTGCCGACGATGGCATTTATGTGCTGCTGAAAGAAATTATCGACAACTCTATTGACGAGTTCAGAATGCAATGCGGCAACCGTATTGATATTATATTGGACAATGACACTTTATCCGTTCGGGACTTTGGGCGAGGTATTCCACAAGGAAAGATGGTAGCCGCCGTATCCATAATGAATACCGGAGGAAAATACGACTCCAAAGCTTTCAAAAAATCTGTCGGGCTGAACGGTGTCGGCACAAAAGCCGTCAATGCTCTTTCTTCTTCTTTTTCGGTACAGTCGTTTCGCGAAGGGAAAGTAAAACGTGCCGACTTTCAGGACGGAAAGCTGGTACAAGAATATGATTTGGGAAAAACTTCAGAGCCAAACGGTACCTACATTACTTTTATACCGGACACAAAAATTTTTGGTGCATATACATTTCATGAGGAATTTATAGACACGATGCTGCGCAATTACAGCTATCTGAACACCGGGCTTACACTGACTTTCAATGGCAAAAAAATTCTTTCTCGCAACGGTTTGTTAGACTTGCTAAACGAAAACAGTACTTCGGAAAACTTATACCCGATTGTACATTTACAAGCCGATGACATAGAAATTGCTTTCACACACACCGATCAATATGGCGAAGAATATTACTCGTTTGTAAACGGACAACACACCACACAGGGAGGAACTCATCAGTCGGCATTTCGTGAAGCTTTTGGACGTACCATCAAGGAGTTTTTCAACAAAAACGGCATGGAGCTGTCCGACATACGCAACGGTTTGGTTGCCGCCATTTCATTGGCAGTAGAAGAGCCTGTGTTCGAATCGCAGACAAAAATCAAGTTAGGTTCAAAAGATATGGGCAAAGACGGACCGTCCATTGCCAAATTTATCGGCGATTTTGTTAAAACGGAAGTGGATAACTATCTGCATAAAAACTTGGAAACCGCCGACGTTATGCTCAAAAAAATTCAAGATTCCGAAAAAGAGCGAAAAGCCATAGCCGGCGTTACCAAATTAGCACGTGAAAGAGCGAAAAAAGTCAGCCTGAACAACAAGAAACTACGCGACTGCCGCATTCATTTCAACGACACAAAAGGCGACAATAAATTAGAATCGTCCATTTTCATTACAGAGGGAGATTCCGCCAGCGGCTCTATTACCAAAAGCCGTAATGCCAACACGCAAGCCGTATTCAGTCTGCGTGGGAAACCATTCAACAGTTTTGGATGCACAAAAAAAGTGGTTTACGAAAACGAAGAATTCAATCTGTTACAGGCTGCACTCAACATAGAAGACGGCCTGGAAGGTTTGCGCTACAATAAAATCATTATTGCCACCGATGCCGATGTGGACGGTATGCACATTCGATTGCTGCTGCTCACTTTCTTTCTGCAATTTTTCCCCGAACTGATAAAAAAGGGACACGTTTATATTTTGCAGACTCCTCTTTTCCGTGTTCGTAACAAAAAAGAGACATTCTATTGCTACACGGAGGACGAGCGACAAGATGCGCTAAAAAAAGTAGGTGCCAACGGAGAAATAACACGATTCAAAGGTTTGGGAGAAATCTCGCCCGACGAATTTATACACTTTATCGGCAAAGATATTCGATTGGACAGAGTAACGCTGCGAAAAGAAGACGCCGTTGCCGATTTATTGGCATTCTATATGGGTGCAAACACTCCCGAACGACAAACATTTATTGTGGACAACCTGATTGTAGATACCAACGAAATAGAATAAAACGTTGCTACTATCCGGCAAAAATCATAAAAGTTTTGGGATTGTAATCCCAAAACTTTTATTTTTATGAACTTTTTGGAATCCATTCCAAAAAAATCAGGGTTTCACTATTAGCGAAATCCTGATTTTTATATATTTCATGTACAAACACAAAGCATTGTGTCTTTACTTTTCCGACTCAAAAAACTTTACTACCTTTGTTTCTCATTTTTTATACACACTTACACATGAAAACTAAAATTTTTACCATTATGGCAATAGCTACTGCGCTTACAGCGTGCAATGCTCCACAACAAGATGCCAATCTGATTGGCAAAAGCAATTTAAAAATTGAAAACGGCCGTATGACTCCCGAAGCACTTTGGGCTTTCGGACGCTTAGGCGATATGCAAGTCAATCCCGACGGCACACGCATACTTTACGGCGTAACTTACTACAGCGTAGCCGAAAACAAAAGTAATCGCGAAATATTTGTGATGAATACAGACGGCAGCAATGTGCAGCAAATCACCCACTCTGCCAAAAGCGAATATACCGCCAAATGGGTAAAAGACGGTAAAAAAGTAGCATTTCTGACTGCCGAAAGTGGCAGCGTACAATTGTGGGAAATGAATCCCGACGGCACCAAGCGCACACAAATCACCAATCGCGATGGCGGCATCGGTGATTTCTTATATGCACCCGACGGCAAAACGATTCTGCTGATTGCAGACGTTAAATACGGCGAACGCACAGCCGACATCTATACCGACCTGCCAAAAGCTACCGGCAAAGTAATTGACGATTTGATGTATCGCCATTGGGACGAATGGGTAGAAACCATTCCACATCCTTTTTTAGTGGATTACGACGGTAAAAACGTATCAAACGAACGCGATATTTTGGCAAACGAGCCTTACGAATGTCCGATGAAACCATTTGGCAGTGTCGAGCAAATCGCTTTTTCGCCGGACAGCAAAACCATAGCGTACACTTGTCGTAAAAAGACCGGTATTGATTATGCCGTTTCAACCAATTCCGATATTTATCTGTACAACATAGCACAAGGCAAAACCGTCAAAAATCTGACAGAAGGCATGATGGGCTACGACATTAATCCCACATTTTCGCACGACGGCACCAAAATAGCTTTTGAAAGCATGGAGCACGACGGCAACGAATCGGATAAAAACCGTCTGTTCGTAATGGATTTGACCACAGGACAACACACCGACATCAGTGCCGATTGGGATCAAAGTTGTGCCACATTAGTTTGGAGCAAAACGGGTGAAAACATATTTCTAACCAGCTGTCAACATGGCACTACACAAATTTACCAAGTTAATATTGCCACAAAAGTATTTACGCAAATCACCGAAGGCACACACGATTACGAAAGTATTGCTCTAACTTCAAACGGACTTGTCGGTGTACGCCATTCGATGAGCGCGCCAAACGATATTTACGCCATCGATACAACTTCAGGTGAACAAAAGCAGTTGTCGTTCGAAAACAAGAATCTGCTCAGCCAGATGGAAATGGGACGCGTGGAAGAACGCTGGATGAAAACAACCGACGGCAAACAAATGCTCGTTTGGGTTATCTATCCGCCAAAGTTTGACCTAAACAAAAAATATCCGACTTTATTGTATTGCGAAGGAGGTCCGCAAAGTCCGGTCAGCCAGTTTTGGAGCTACCGCTGGAATTTTCAGATGATGGCAGCCAACGATTACATCATCGTGGCGCCCAATCGTCGCGGTTTGTACGGCTTCGGCAACGAGTGGTTGGAACAAATCAGTGGCGACTACGGCGGACAATGTATGAAAGATTATTTTACTGCCATCGATACTTTCTGTCAAGAGCCGTTTGTTGATACCGACCACCTCGGTTGCGTGGGAGCAAGTTTTGGCGGTTATTCGGTTTATTGGATTGCCGGTCATCACAACAAACGTTTCAAAGCATTTATCGCCCACGATGGCATGTTCAACTTTGAACAGCAATATTTGGAAACGGAAGAGATGTGGTTTGTCAACCGCGACCTCGGGGGAGCTTATTGGGAAACAGACAATGCCACGGCACAAAAATCATACGCCTGTTCTCCACATCTGTTTGTAGATAAATGGGACACACCTATTCTTTGCATTCATGGTGAAAAAGATTATCGCATATTGGCTTCGCAAGGCATGGCAGCTTTCAATGCCGCAAAACTCCGCGGTGTTCCTGCCGAATTACTTATTTTCCCTGACGAAAATCATTGGGTACTGCAACCACAAAACGGCATTTTGTGGCAACGTACATTTTTTGCATGGCTTGACAAATGGTTGAAACAATAACAAAAAAACGTTCCGCAAATTGTGGAACGTTTTTTTGTTAAATATGAAATATACTTTCAACGTACAAAGAATTGATTGGAAACCTTTTTGAGACCAAATTTATAAATGACTTCCAAATAATTTGACTCATCTTCATAACAAGATTCATACGAATAACTCACTTCCATAACCGTGCCATCTATGTCGTAAGCCATTTGAGTCAGACAATTCGATTTAAACTGCGGTTTCAAGGTTGTTACCAATCGTTTGTTTCCCAAATAGATACCATACACCAATTTCTCACGCGATACGGATTCCAACTTCAAAAAGATATTGTCATACATTTTATTGTAACGCGAAATTATCGAAGCACACACATTAAAACGTGAATCGCCATCCAATAAACCTTTCTGAAAGACTTTTACCTCTGCTATTTTATCCGATATATCTTCAACAGCCGTAATCTCTTCAAAATCTTCATCTATAAACTCCTGCAATTGCAAATTCAAAGACATTTCGCGAGATTCAAAAACATCCATCAACTTGCTTAAATCAAATGTACTGAATGGATATTTAACATGATAACGATAAAAGTATTCTTTATTCTTCTTTATTTTCTCCCAGTAAAAATCACTGGCTTTGGAAAGTGTTACTTCCTGTAAAAACGGCATATTGGCTCCACGCGTCTTAATTTCGGACAAAAATTGTGTTCGAATATCAGGCACACCTTCAATGGTAATTTCCCGAACATTAAGCGAAGATTCCGTTTCCACACGTTCTGCCACTGCCGACAAAACCTGTTTTTTAATTTGTAAAAGAGCAGTCTCTTTGGCAGTTTCCAATGTACTTCCCGTCCCCGAAACAATTAAAAAATCTTTTTCAAGACCATTTACCCATTTCGGTTGACGTGACGATTTATCGACCACTTTTTCGCCGGCAAAAGCGCAAAGTGGTATCAACAAACTGAATATGAAAATTAGTTTTTTCATATTACCACCATGATTTTATATGATACTCCACCTGCGGCTGATGTTTGGCAGATTCTATGCCAACAGCACGATAAGCTTCTATCGACGACATTTTTTCTTCGTGAGCTAAATCTTGTGCTTTAAATCTATATGCCCATTCACGATCTTCAAGTTCTTTGTCTCTATCACGAATTTCTTTCACACCGGCAGCAATTTTATTGTTCAATTCTACTACTTTACCATAAGAAGGTGCATGCGGATCGATGGTTGACAAAATAATTGCAGCCTCTTCCGCTCCATCTAAGTCCTGTCTTGCCGACCAAATATTATTAGCAGCTGTAAGTTTAGTCAAACAATCTTTTTCCACTTTTTCCAAGAAAATCGGTTGAACGGCATCCATTGCATTGTCAAAACATTCTTTACAAACTTCAGGCACTGTCAACAATTGTACAATAGCGGCATCATAATCGTTCTGCTGCGCCACAGTCTGTGCTTTTTTAATGATAAAATCGCACTGTGAATTATAATATTCTATAATCCGATTTTTGCCTTTGTCAATAAAAGCCTTAAAAATAGGATTATTCACGCTCATGGTTTTCAGAGCTGCCATATAAGCCTTTGTTTCCGTTTCGCCCACACCTTTCAGCGACAGCGATGTGCTTGAAAACAGCGTACCATCAATACCATCACCAACATACAAGCCGACTTCCAACGTATAAGCATGCATCGGAGGAGCGGTTGGTGTAATTTCCTGATTTACCACCATCACATTGGCTGTAATAATGAAACGTTGATTGATCGTTCCTGACAAGCCATTTTTAGAAGCAATCTGCAACAATTTGTTTTTCAACATCTTTTGTGCAGCAGCCGGTATTTCCGATTCTTCGGGAATATAAGCCGTCAGAGCAATACGTCCAAAATCGTCCGTTTTAGCCCTATCGTTTTGAGCAAAAGTCAAAAACGGAACAATCAATAAAAAAAGCGAAATCCAATATTTTGTTTTCATAATTTTTGTTTTAAAAATTTGCTTTAAAAATTATTTCTCTCCAATAACCAATTGTGCCTGACCAAGTCCCTGCATCATTAGTTTTGATTCTAATTGATAAACATCACGTAAATGTTTTTGCAATCCTCTGACCCAACCGCGTGCATCAACAGCTCTGTTTTTATCATTGAAAAGAGGAATTCTAACTTGTTCAAAATACATCATATTTTCCGTAGCATCAGTTGTACTGAAACGTCCCTGCACCGTATTATCTGCCATCCAGGCTTCTATAATCTCGCTCAATTCCTGACCATCGAAATCGGTTTCCAAGCCATCTTCCATGCTGTTCCATGTTTTGATTCTTACCGTAATTTCACGACCATTGGCAAACATATCATCAAAATGAGCCTGCAACTGTGCATTAAAATTATCCAAATATGCCACTACCGCTTCTTCGAGTAAAACTGGTAATTCCGCTGAAAAAGTCGGAGCACTTGTCCCGGAAGCTCCGGCAATTTGTTTGTCGGTATAAGCATCAAGTCCCTGCAAATTAAATGTCAAAGATCTTTTTGGACCAACTTGATTGACACTCCATGTCAACTGCATCCAGATATCGGCTTTTGCTGTTTTTTTCAATTTATCAATAGGTGACTCTGCCACTTCTGAACCTTCTTTACTTGTCAGCATAGCATCTTCGGCTGCCTGATTTTCGAGCGTTTTAAGAGCTGATTCTAAATTCTTCAACGGAAAGCCTCTTTCGGTCATCATCTCATTTATTTTGCTGATAGCAAGCAATAAATCTGTATTATTTTGCAATGCCGCCTTATAATCCGGCAATGTTATCGTTTTTCCTTGATTATCAAAGGTTTGAACATAACCATTTTTGATACACCAAGCATCACTGGGAACTACCATAATGGTAGGTTTTTTAGCTTGTGAAAATGCGCAAAGTGACACACACAACAACGCCAAGACAAAATAATTTTTCTTCATAATTTTATGTTTTATAAGTTAAAAACCACTACCTAAAGAACGGACAATACCTGCCGATTCCAATTCTTTACGCAAAGCATCTTTGGCTACTACAACAACAATACCAATTTTATACTCTTTGCCAACTTTCTGAATATCTCCTTGACCGGGAGTTCCGTTATTTACCAATGTAACAAACTTTTGATATTTGCCACCATCGCTAAAAAAATCTTTAAAATAAGCTTCATGTTCTGTTTCTGCATTGAAATCCGTAATCAAAGGTTTTTGACCTTGAATGCGCATTCCATTTGCAGCAGGTACATAACCTTTAAAAATAATGGCATGTACCGCACTTTTTGAAGCTTGAGCCACCGCTACTTTGGCTTTCTTCGAGTAAGTCCATATTTTTACCATAGCCATACCTTGTTTGGCCTGACCAACTGTCGGTTCTACCTCATAACGCCATTGAAACATCTCTTTTTGCGCTTTCTTTTTGGCAGATGCAAATCCTGCTACAGGCAAAAGCAACAATACTGCCAACATCATTACATTAAATTTTTTCATAAATAAATTAAATTTTAAATTAATAAATATGTGGTGAAATAACTTTTATCTCAAAAACTTTGGGAGTATCTGTTTTTATTTCTATAATGATTTAAAAATCACAGATTTTTACACAGTCATTTACTTCGCTTTCTTATATTTTCCTTCAATAATCAACATACCCGGATAGACCTCTCCTCCACCCGATTTCTTGAATAAAGTATAAGATAAGTCGGAACCTTCGTCTTTTTCTTCCGTAGCCATATAGCGATTATCCCATATTTTATCCTTTTCTGGTTTCAAAGTAGCTATTTTGCGATACATAGTTCTGCCTTCCTCATCTACCGACTGCTCCAATACTTGATAACTGCTTTTGGGGGTAACGCCTTCTTTCAAGCCAACTTTGGCTGCAATTCCCTGTATTTTCCCTTTATCATTTACAACAATTTCATAAATAGGAGTTTTAATTTTAAAATCTTCATATTGTAACTGCAATGCTGCAATATTTTTATCCAACGAACGAGTACATACCGTTTTTATCAACTCTGACTGATCATATGTACCACGCAAAGCACCTTTTGAATCATATTCATATTCGGTAGCTGCCGGTACCATTCTAAATGTTGTTTTATCGTCAATAAAAGCCTGAATTTTGACAGGATCGGGAGTCTCTGTATAATATTTTTCATAGAATATGGCAGCAACCGAATCATTCCATTCCAATTGATACAAGTAGGAATTGGTGCGTACCTTAAAACCGCTAACCATATCCGTTATGTCTTTCGATAAATTAGTTATTTCTTTGGCCTCTTTTTCCATCCCCAACAATGCCCCGAGAATTCCCACAGTTCCTTCAATAATAGCTTGAGCCAACGCTGCCTGCTCTTCTTTATTTACATAGCTGATATCATTAACAACCACAAACGTATTGTGTAATAACTCCTCACCGGCATCTGCCAACATTGCCACACCACGAACTGTATTTTGCGCATTGGCTACATCCAATTCAGTTGCATTATAATTGCCTCGTTCTGCAAGCAATTTAGTATTAAACGTATTATTGTCAGGATCGTAGTTAAACCATCTTGCCACCATTGCCTTTGCACAATCTTGGCTATTCAGGTATTCTGCTATTTTCGAGTTATTCAATTGCACTTCTTTTTTATTCAAAGCCCTTCCCCATGCCGTTTTCAAATTTAAATGACGATTATCCAATACACGTACACCTATATTGTGATCGTCATATTTATCCGGAATAGGAATAGCTAAAAATGCTGTTTGCAATTCATTGGCAAACGAATCTCCTTCATGATAAACCATCATGGTAGCTAACGAATTTCGGCGATATTTTGCTAATTCGCCATTGGAAACATTTTGCCCACACACAAAGGTTGTCCCTATAAAACACAGTAAAAATCCAAAATAAATTTTCCTCATAACAAAAGATTGTTTTAATTAATATTTTAGAATTAGGTCAATACATAAAAATTAAAAAATTATCTATTTTACCAAAGTAATGATAAAAAAGATTGACAAAGATAGCATTTTAAATTTATAAAAATAACGTCCTTAAACTTAAAAATCTATTTATTTATTAAAAAAACAAAAAAACCTCTATCTTGGTTCTATAAACAATAAAACCGCAATTAAATTGCGGTTTTATTGTTTATATGCTCAAATAACATTTGTTATTTTCGTCCATATTCAGGGTCTATCCTACGATCAACAAAATAGGTAATAATTAACGTAGCCGCACAACATGCAATTACCATCCAGAAAAAATCAGTATAGCCAAGCAATTCCTGTAAATAACCGGCAAACATTCCTGGAATCATCATACTTGCAGCCATAAATGCCGTGCAAATGGCATAATGTGAAGTTTTTAATTCGCCTTCGGAAAAATACATCATATAAAGCATGTAAGCAGTGAATCCAAAACCATAGCCAAACTGTTCTATAGCAATGGCAACAGCAATAGCCCAAATATTCGTCGGCATGAAAATGCCAAGATAAACAAAACTAAGACATGGCAAAGTCATACTTGCAGCCATCCACCAAATGGATTTTTTCAATCCCACACGCGAAGCGAACAAACCACCAAGAACACCACCCAGCAAAAGGAAAAGGACTCCTATCAAACCATATACAAGTCCATAAGTTTCCTGAGACAATCCCATTCCTCCCTGTTCGGGAGCTCCAAGTAAAAATGGAGCCACCATTTTCAGAAGAAATGCTTCCGGCAAACGATAAAGCAACATAAAAATAATAGCCAGCCATACGCCCGGTTTTTTGAAATAAGAAACAAATGTGCGCCCAAACTCATACATAATTTTCTTTGCACTTGGTTTTTCATTGCCAATAGAAGAGTGGTCGCTTGTCGGTTTCGGAATAAAAAATGTATGCCAAACAGCCAAACCCGAAAATAGGAGAGCAGTAATAAGCATAGTATATTGCCACGAAGTCGGTATGTCTTCACCATGACTCTCAAACCAACCTGCTACAAAAACGATTGCCGAATTGCAAAACACATTACTTAACCGATAGAAAACACTTCGAATACCAATAAATGCCGATTGTTTACTTTGCGTAAGTGCCAACATATAAAATCCATCAGCAGCAATATCGTGCGTCGCAGAAGCAAATGCAGTAATGATAAAAAGCAACAACGAGATATAAAACAGAGAGATTGGAGTTTCACCACTCTTAATTGTCGCCACATCAGGGTGAGGTATAGAAAGAGTAAGCAGAATCATTGCCGCAGCCATCAATATCTGCATGGCAATAATCCACCAACGCTTGGTTTTAATAATATCTATAAATGGACTCCAAAGAGGTTTAATTACCCACGGAAGATATAGTAAAGATGTAAAAAGAGCCATCTGACCATTGGGAACTCCCATTTTGGTAAACATAACAACAGAAATGTTATTCACAAGAAAATAAGGAATTCCTTCGGCAAAATAGAGTGTTGGAATCCATGCCCAAGGCGAGAGATTTGTTTTGTTTGTCATAATAAATTATTAAAGAATTAAAATTTTACGGTTCAATTATCAATTTTGTAATTTCACTCTTATCAGAAGTGGAAAGTTTCAGAAAATAAGTACCACATGCTACACGAGGCAACAGAACAGATAACTTCTGTGCTTCAGATGATAAACTTTCTGTATATAAAGTTCTTCCATCTAAACTTATTAATTCGGCTTTTATTTTGCCTGTGCCAAAATCAGCAACAGATACATAAACAGTCTGCCCCGATTTGACCGGATTAGGATAAGTCATTAATGTTTGGGGAGCAGATGTTTGTTTCAGACCAACAGGAACTCCCTTATAATACAACGTAATATCACGAATAGCATACGTATATGCGGTACCTACCGTCTGCGAACTTAACAATATCTGATTGGACAGATACTCCAACGAAATAGGATAAATTGCAAAATCGCTTAAAGTAAACAATTCTGCAAAATCGACTACTAATTCACAATCGGCATTATTGGTTACATTTTCAAATGTTTTTTGCAAAATGGTAGTTTCATTATTGGCTCGCACACCTACAAATAATTTTGAAACTTGTATAGCTCCGGTATTCATGTAAATTTTCATAGAATCGGGCAAACCATAGAGCGGAAAACCATGTGTCAATTTCAAACTTGGTGAACGATTAGTCTGATAAGTATAATTAACAGCTCCTCCGTGATTCCAATTTTTTGGCAAATTTTCTTGATTCAGCACTGCATTCCAGTTACTTTGAGCAGTAATGGTCCATTTTGTTGCATCGGACAAATCATCATAAATCAAGCCACTATGGCTGGCTATTTCGACTTTTACCTGCAATGAATCCTTAAAGTCATTCAATCGGCCAATAACTTTGGTTGTTCCATTACTCAACCCACGCAAAATACCGTTAGAAATTGTGCAAATAGTTTCATCACGCACTGTCCACGCCACCTTTGAAGGATCAATCATCATCTCTTTTGTTCCTGTAGTACTGATTACTTCTATTTTATAATCACGTGCATCGGTAAGCAACGAATCCAAACGTAAAAAGATGTTACCATTAACAATTTTGAGCGGATGTTGCACCGAAACAGATCCATAGGTAGCCGTCAAATAGCCTGAAGCGGTTGTCGATCCGGCATAAAATGTTTTGCCGTCCGCACTGATTTCACCTAAACCAGCCGGCGTACAAGTCAAAGTATAATCTGTAAAATTATCAGACAGCAAAGTGCCATATTGATTGTATGCCAAGATATTCGGAGTATATTCCGCATAAGCAGGAATGATAATATCCGAAGATTCCTCAAACATAAGAGATGCTATAACATTATCAGCAGGAGCCGTATTGAACACCATCCAACCATTTGCAACAGCACGTTCTTTGCCGTCAGCAGGATTATTAACAATTGACCCACCCAACATCATTTGAGCAGATCCGCCACCATCCATGGACGTTGCATTATAAGCACCATAAGCTTTCAAAATATTACACATTGTTGTTGTACTCGCACCAACAGAAGTTCCTTTTTTATCAATAACAATCAAAAATAGTTTTTTACCGTCTTGTGATGCACCAATACCCGTACGTGGATACAGTTGCGAATTATACGCTTCATTGGTATTACGAATAGTCAACTCACCATTGCGCAATACATAAGCATTTCCGGTAACCATTTGACGCACCAATGGGCGTTCGTTATTTTCACGTGTATAAACACCCATATTAAGCGTGATGGTTTGTCCTACAGTCATTTGATCCAAAAAAGTTTTTCCGGTTCCATGTCCCGACAAAACAGCCTGATTTGCCGACACTAATGTACCTCCCGTATTATTGAGACTAACAACCGTACACTGTATATCTTTATTTACGCCCCACGTTTGTCCGCTTGCCAAAGCAACAACCACTTCTGTTCCCGCAGTTGATGTACGTGTCTTATTTGAACCCAAATATTGATTGAAAAGCACAATTTCGTTCGTACCAGGCGTAACTCTGTTTCTGTTTACTTCAGTAATGGCATAACTTTGACCGGCATTAATAGAAACTTTACCATCAAAAGCCATATCACAAATCCATGCTTTACTGGCTTCATCAATTACTGCAAAACCTATTTCCTGTTTCAATAGTTCGGTATCGCTTGTACGCCCACGATTCCAACTGTTAGGGTCGGTTTGTATTTGACCATCAAGAGCACTACCACTATGCGAAACTCCTAATAATTCGGTTGGCTGTCCTTGTCCGGAGACAATCCAAAAATTACCATTGACACTGCCCAATGATTGATGTCCGGTAGTACTTAAACGGTTATAAGCATTAGTCATTGCTTCTGTTTTTCCAACCTGATTTTGAGCTTGAAATGTTTCTATCTTATTGTACTGATTAGTCAAATCAACTGTCATAAGATAAACCGAAAGAGGATAATCGGGAAAACTTAATTTTGTATAAGTAACACCGGGACCAATGGTACGATGCATCAACGTATCCACTTGTTTTGTTACACCACCAATAACCAAATTACCGGCAAAAGAGACAAAACAAGTACCCACAAACGCCATAAGTAAAATAATTTTTTTCATAGTAGTTATTATTAAAAAATTAATTCTCAAAATATTAATATTTTTTCTCAAGAGACGCACCTCTAAAATAATGTTTCAAAATAGCATCGTATTTATAACCCTTTTCGCCCATCACAGCTGCGCCGATTTGACACAATCCGACACCATGTCCCCAACCTGCGCCAATTAATATGAATGTTCCATCCGCAGTTTTGTCAACAACAAAAGCAGAGCTATACAAATGCGATTCCGATAACCACTTGCGTATCTCCAATTCTTTACCAACCGTCAAAGTTTTTAATGTGCCAACTATCTTCAGTTTAATTAATCTGCCGGAGGTTCCTCTTTCTATAGGAATCAAATCGGTAATAACGCCAAAATCAATACCTGAACGTTTTCTTATCAGTGCCGACAATTCGGTTTGCGTATAAACGACTTTCCAACGATAAAAATCAGTTGTTTCCTGATCGTAATTATTCAACACCTGTTCCAATATTTTCTTATCGGTTGTATTACAAAATGCTTGAGGCGCCGTCCGAATCCAGCGATCCGCATTTACTTCTTTCGTCAAATCCATATCATAACCTTCAGGAGTTGTCGGATAATCAACAATAGGAGTCAAATAATCATAATGTTCCGGAGCCCAACAATTTTCAAACAATTCGGAAACACCTCCACATGATTTGGAAAAACGTGCATCACAAATTTGATTATCATACATCAAAACTTCGCCACGTGTAGCCTCTATTGCTGTTTTTACCAATGGCGTACATGCTCTCGTAACTCCCTGATAACGCTGACAATGATCGTCTGCACACACATCAAAATGGAGATGCGCATCACGTTCGTACCATTTTATAAGTTCTGTTTCTGTATGACTTTCGTTAACTGCCATGCCTTTTGTTACATTACCATTCAACACTGGTGCTAAAAGCCAACTGCGCGAAATAACCGCATGAGCCTTTAATAATTCCAATGAAGCCTTTGCGCTCATTTCGGAGGCTATAACGCAATACAAATAATCTTCCACCAAAATACGGTTAATAGCAGTCAATTTGCCTGCTTCAACCATCAATTTTAACGCACCTTTAAACTGTTGATTTTCTTTACGTTCCCAATGAAATCCAACACCTATTGTTACATCAACAAGTTCAAAAACTGATGAAGCTGTATTTAATGGTTCAAAAAGTAATTCGTCAAAAAGTTGGTTGTCAAATTTTATTTTGTGTCCGGTACGAACACCAATATGTTCACCTGTGTACACCTCATTTGTTGCACAACAACGATATTCGCCAACAAACCGAAAATGAATTTCAGAAGTTGACATAATGCCAACAGTAACATACGGTTCGCCATCTACCGGTGGAAATTGTTCTTGCGAAGCCTCACGCATTTGTGGAGGATCCTGTAAAAAATCTTCCGGTGACGGTACAAATATTTTCTCTCCGGAAACAGCTTCTGTCATTTTATCTTTTCGCTGAACAATTCCCATATCTTTTAAAACTTCAAAGTTAACTGACTCATAATATCCTCAACGTCTTCCTTGGTAATACGTTCAAAATGTTCCGGTACAGGTGTAATAAACATACCACCTACCTCAACCGTTGCCGGCGAAACCATCAAATTTTTATCGCCTTCGGCTGTATATTGCCACGGGCGGAACGCTTTACGAACAATAATATAAACTTTCCATTTATTCTCTTCAAACACACAAAGCACATTCATCATAGGTTCCTCGCTTTGTCCTGCCTGCAATTTATCAAAAAACTCGTTGAAAACTGCTACCAAAGCATCTTTATTGTCTGATTCAAGACCGTACACCGTACGCAGATAATTGTCAAAACGTACCATTTCAACGCCATTTTTATCGGAAAGTAAAACGGATTTCTTAGCTTTCAAACGTGGCAATTCTTCCACAATCGGTAAAAAATCCTTATTGCCGGCTTGAAAATGCATATGATCAGGAGCCGAGGCACCACATTTTGGTCCATTATAAAAAAGAACAAAATCCGGTAAATCTTTTGCCAACGACAACATATCTTGAAAATAAGGACGAATATGCTGATCAACATGTTCCCGACGTGGAATAGTTAAATGCCGCTTAAAAATAGGAAAAGGATTGATTAATATCACAAAATCGCTATAATCAATTCCGTTTTGCTCTGCCGGTCTATTAGCTCCACATAAAAAACATTTACGTTGAGCTATGGTTTTTGCGTCCACTTTTGCGCCCGACGAAGCCATTCTTCCGGGATTAAATTGTACACAGACTTTAAAATCGTCGAAATTAAACGTTTTAAGTTGTACAGAATCCAAAGCGGCAAAGTTTTTGCGTGCCAATTCCCAATGAGCAAGTTGCTCATCAAATAAATCGTAAACCTCCTTCTGAAGTGACATGAGTATCTATTTTATTGATTATAAAATAAGCAAACCTCGACCAAATAGTCGAGATATGCTTAAAAAGATATTTATTTCTGTTTATTTAATGCAATACGTGCTTTTACTTCAAAAGTACGAATTCTGTCTTTATACAAATTATTGGCATTCATTTTTACAATATCCAATGCCGCATCTGAATTGCCTTCCCAACGACGACACATATATAAAGATGTATAAATACGTCCAATTTGATATTCACGACTAAAATACAAACCTAAAGCATAATCTTCGCCATAACTTGTATTTGGCAGACGAACCTTACGCAACATCGGAGTATAAAAAGCACGAGGCGCGCCTAAACCATTGATACGCAAAGCATTGTTACGCCCATTTTCCGGCGTCCACTCCTTGTGGTCAATCAACCCCGGAGCAATCGTTTCCATCTGACCGTTAGTCATGGTATAAGAACCAACAACCATAGCACAATTTTGTTCATAGAAAGCATTGACAATGGTTTGTAATGTATTTTCATCTTGATAAACATCATCACTGTCCAACTGTATGGCAAATTTTCCACAAGACGGATGATCAATACCGGCATTCCAGCAACCGCCGATACCTAAATCGGTACGTTCCGGAATCAGATGAACTACACGTGCATCTATTTTTGCATATTTCTCGACAATTTCAGGCGTTTTATCCGTAGAATAATTATCAATAACTATCAAATTAAATTTAAAATCAGCCTTTTGCGACAAAACAGATTTAATGGCATCTTCAAGTGTCCGTTCACGATTGCGAACAGGAATAATAACAGAAGCTTCATTTTCAAATGTTCCTTCATTAAAATGCACATCTTTAAATTTAGGAACTAAATATGCCCCGATTTTTTTCAAATGCTCCGTGCAGGCTTTTTCCATTTCTATTTGAACGCCACGGTTTTTAGGATCTACATAGTCAAATTGTTTCTCGCCACTCTTACGAGTATCAAATTCCACTTCCGCATACAAATACTCATTAATATGCAAAATTTCAGATAGTTGAGAAACTTTCAAACGTAAATTATACATTCCTGCGAATTGGTAATTTTCCTTTGTCTGTGCTAATGCTTGTTTTAAGCAATCTGCATTGTAAAACAAGACAGAACCAAAATTAAAATCGTCACGCAAAGCACCTGCCTGATAATCAATAGTAGGCAAGTTAGAACGAACGCCATCGGCTATCTGATAATAATCGGAATAAATCATACCGACTTTTGACGCCGAAGCCAAATTATAGAAGCGTTCTATGGCATATTGCCCTAATTCCAAAATAGTGTATTTTGTATAAATGAGCGAAAACTCGGCATCCGATTTTGCCGCAATTTTAGCAACTGTAGCACTACTTGTCAAATTATCAACATCTATGGTTTCACAATCTGCATATTTACAGCCATTTGATGACAACAAATAAATTTTGTTCACGAGCGACGATTGACGTAAACCTTTGATGGTCGCTTCCAACCATTCGGTTTCCTGAGCAGGGATAAAGCAATTAATCTTTGCCATAAAAAATAAATTTAGGAGTTATATGATTATTTCAATAAAAAATTCAAAACCTGATACATAAATTTCGAACGCTGATTTTTATCTATCAACGATTCAAATGGGAATCCACAAACCACAGTGCGATAAGTATCTTTATAAGCAACTCCTGCACTGATATTATTTTGACCATAACGAAAAACCGTAAACGCATTATCACCATAAGGTTCTATACCATCAGGAGATTCCACTGCATATTGTCTTTCATTCAGTTGAGTACAAAACTCATAATTACCCGAGAAAGAACTATTCGGCGCGAAAACGGCAGAAACGTTGCCATTCTGAGAGGCCTTGTCGGTTCGCCAACAATATTTTAAAACATTTTTTGCAAACTCCAAGTCCAAAGAATTGACCGTGCCATTATCCCACAAATCGGTACCAACATAGGCACCACTAACAAAAACGCGTCCTCCTTTTCCACAATAACGTGAAATACAATTTTGCAAATTTATAGAAAAAGTTTGAAATTTGCAACCATTAACACCACGTCCAATCCACGTTTTTTTCTGCTCGCCCATTATAAAATCTACCAACGGATAATCTTCCATATTAATATCAGCTGCCTCTACAGCTGCCACACTCGACGACACAAACGAGTAACCGCAATCAACAACCGACTGACCATGAACATATGGAAAATCGAACGTATTTCCTGCTACAATTGTTGTTTCATAATCACTGTTACTGGCACCAAAGCCGGGATTATCATCATCAATCCAAGGAATCTCTATACGCATTTCATTTTGCGCTCCAATATAAGATATACTTCGCAAATAGGGAACTCCCTGATCTATCCAATCGGCAAAACCGCCATACTTAGACGTTTCAAAATGCCCGGGCGCAGAAATTCTGTCAAAAGCATTTACAATTAACAGAGTCGGCAAATCAGTAGAAGTTTTGCATACCGATAAAATTTCCGAAGGGAAACTTTCACCTCCACCATTTACCGCTGTTACTTTGTAACTGTAAATTTTATTTTTTTCTATTGGCAACGTCACGCCATTTCCTGCTACAAAAATACCATTATCAAAGCCCTTGCCTGCCACACGTGTATAAACGACATACCCATGAGATACTGCTGTCATCTCCAACGAATCTATGGTGGGTTGCCACTTTAAATGCACGCTATCATCGGCAACTATTTCAGCGCAAAAACGTTGTACAGGCAATGGCTGTACTTCGTATTCCGTATTATTCTGAACTGCAAGAAAACGTAAAATGCTTTTATAAACAGCACGACTTACCAAAAACTGGAAACGAGGATCTAAACCGTATTTCATATCTCCAAAATTTTGGTGTGACAACAATTCCAAAATCATGGAAGGGACCTCGGGAGTACGCGTCTCGGAATACGATGCGTCCCACATTCCTCTACGAGTCCAATTCGGTTCGTAAACTTTACGAACATCTTCCGTTATTTGCGTCATTACCAAATCGACCAAATCACGTGATGACAAACGCGACTGACCATTTGGGAACATACATTTTGTATCTTTTTTTTCTGTTTTAGTAGTATAAATACCTAAAGTACCAATGATGGTATCATTCGTTTTTGTTCCGGCGTCCGAATGAAAAGCAAAAGATAAATCAATCGGAATTTTTAAACCTATGGAATCTGGCTGATTGAGAGAACCTTTATTCAAAAAATTGACCCACGCACCACGACAAGAATAATCATCAACATAATCATTCAGTCCTTCGGTTTTGCTATAAACACTAAAAGGTACTCCTGCCCATTGAAGCCAATAACGGGCACCTTCCAAATAACGTGCACGTCCACTAACCGTAAACTTATCTTTAGTAAACATTTTTACGGTATTCGTAGATTCTTGAGAAGAACTTTTGACATTAACAGGCAACTCTTCTGTTTGAGGTTTTCTTCCAATATTACCCATGCCACCACCAAAACGTGCGGCATCTGCTGTAACAATTTTATTGGAGTATTTACTTAAATTACTCAACACCAACTTTCCATGAGTTTCATTAATACCCGCATCAAAATAAAAATTACCAAGATAAATCCACGTTCCCCCACCCATAGTTTGGTTCACTATAAAATCTGTTTTACCTCCTGCATGATATAGTGTATAATGCACATCCTGAGCACTTTGTAACTTTGACTTATAAGCAATTGAAACATTATAATAACCTGATTTTGGTATATTTGGAATCCATTCTGCATACGCACCATTTTTTTTGTCTGCCCTTACCACTCTGTATGTCCCTTCTGCAAATGGATTCTGCTCGCCTGTGTACATATCTCTTTTGTGTGCGAAACCGGCACTTCCACCGGAGTAAAATTCCGCATTAACTATTGTTTCACGATATATGGAGACCTGTGTCGTATCATCATTATCCACAATTACTTCTTCTGTTTGCAAATCCCGTTCACGTGGCATAAAGACATACGCTCCTGCATTTTCGAGCATTGGTACCAAAAATGGAAGTACATACGACATTGTGTATTTATCTTCAACTGTTTGAAACATACGTGCGCGCTGCCATTCCCAACGATCAAGTTTTGGCTCATAATACCAGCCATGACTTTGCCAAAGCGCAATGTTTCGTCCAGCCAAACCTCGACACACCTCATACGGTTTAGACACATTAGCCACCAAAGTAACACCTTCGCGATTGGTTTTACTCAAACGTTTTTTATCAGGTTCTTTTCTATAATAATTGGGAATCAGTTCGTCTATATTTTGAGAATCAGCAAATAAAGAAATTTTATAGCCGCTACAATAAGGAGAAATAACGGAATCTATTTCCGCTTTCATCTTTTTATTTAATTCCGGTCGGAAAGGAATAGAAGAGAAACGACCGTTAAAGTAGATAGAAATTGTTTTTTGTGATTGACTGCATACAATTTTTTTCAATTTGAGGTTTCCGATTGCAGGATAAGTCAATTGACACTGTTCAAGCCAACTTTCAAGCACAGGCTTCAAAGTTTCCTGTGGTTGCGCATAAATATTCAGCGAAAATACAGATAACGAAAAAAATACAACAATATAATTAATGAACTTTGAAACTCGTGGCATGCTCAAATAAATTTCAAAGAACGACCTTGTTGTTAACAAGATCGTTCTTTTTACTTCCCAAATTAAAGTGGAATATACTGAACAAATGCCTCAATGGCCTCGTAGGCAGCCAAGCCCAACTGGTTATATAACGCTGCCGTAGCCTTATTGCGATCCTCAGAACGTTGCCAAAACAAACGTTCATCATCACCCATAAACGGAGCACCTTCCATTTGCGACTGATGTTTCAATATGGCATTACGTTTAGAGCGTAACTCTTCCGGACTTAACGGCACTGCCATCTCTATATGGTCGATTTCCCATTCCATCCAAGCTCCGCGATACATCCAAATACGACAATCATCTAACCATTTTTCCCCTTTCATCTCATAAATGGCAGATAAAACTGCATCCAAACAAACTTTGTGAGTTCCATGAGGGTCTGCCAAATCGCCGGCAACATATATTTGTTGAGGTTGAATATCTTCCAACAATGCTTTAATAATTTGCATATCAGCTATTCCAAGTTCACCTTTCTTGATAGTACCGGTTTCGTAGAACGGTAAATTTAAAAAATGTACATTTTTAGATTTAACACCCATAAATCGGCAAGCTGCTTTAGCCTCACCGCGGCGGAGCAAACCTTTCAACAAACGCACATCCAATGTATCCAAATCATTTTCTTTCTTTTCTTCCAACAAGAATGTGCGAATTTCATCGTATTTCTGTTGGATTTTTTTATTTTCAGGATCAAACATATCTTTGAAACCCTTGATAAATGCCAAGAAACGAATAATTTCATCATCTCCTACGGCAATATTACCAGAAGTTTCATAAGCCAAATGCACTTCATGTTTTTGATCTACCAAACGTTTAATGGTTCCGCCCATAGAAATAACATCATCATCAGGATGCGGGCTAAACACAACTACTTTTTTAGGATATGGTTTCGCACGTTCCGGGCGATTGGTATCGTCAGCATTGGGTTTGCCACCCGGCCAACCTGTAATGGTATGTTGCAAATCATTAAATACCTTAATGTTTACATTATAAGCAGAGCCATACAATGCCAACAATTCACTTAATCCGTTTTCGTTGTAATCACGATTAGTTAGTTTCAAGATGGGTTTGTCCAATCTTTGGCAAAGCCATACAATGGCACGGCGAATCAATTGGTCATTCCACTCACATGAAGTTACCAACCATGAACGGCTGATACGTGTCAAGGCGCTGGCAGAATGAAGATCCAAAAATACCGTCGCATTATGATGTAATTGCAGAAAAGAAGCCGGAAGTTGGTCGGTAATCTGACCTTCCACAACATTTTTAACAATTTCTGCTTTAGAATCACCCCAAGCAAGCAAAGCAATACATTTCGCTTTTAAAATGGTTCCAACTCCCATAGTAATGGCTGCGGCAGGAACCTTATCAACCGTTCCAAATACACGTGTAGCTTCCTTACGAGAAACAGGATCCAATAAAATCAAGCGCGACTGCGATGATTGTTGTGAACCCGGCTCATTAAATGCTATATTTCCTGCAGGGCCAATGCCTAAAACTTGGAAATCAAGACCTCCGTTTTCCTCAATTTTTTTCTCATATTCTGAGCAATGTTTCATTATTTCATTTTGAGGCAACGAACTATTTGGTGAATAAATATTATTTGAATCAATATCGACATGTTTACAAAACATTTCGTTAATCTGACTCAAACAACTTTGAGTGGAAGTTGTATCCAAAGGATAATATTCAAACAAGTTGAAAACTACCACATTCTTAAAACTTAAACCTTCTTTGTGTTTCTTAATTAGACTCTCGTAAAGTTCAATGGGAGAACGACCGGAATTCAAGCCCAACACACATTTCTCATTTTTTGCCTGTTTTTCGCGAATTAAGTCTGCAATTTCACAAGCAAGTTTTTCACCACCAACAGCAGCAGTGTCAAAAATTTCAGTTTTAATTTTTTCAAACCGACTGATACCGGAAAGTTCCAAAACATCGTCAGGCTGGTAATACTTACGCGGGACTTGATGTAAAACTATCCGAGAACTAAGATTCTTTTCCATAGCTTTTTTATTATTTTTTCGTGTTTTTATTAAGATACATAAATTAAGGGGTCAAAGTTACTTCATATTTTAAAAAAAAACAAGGAAAAAAATTTGTTTTTTCGATATTTTTAATTTTACTTTGCAGATTATTATTATATCACCCTAAATATTATACTATGATACTTATTGCGGATAGTGGATCTACCAAAACAGATTGGCGTCTTATATCTGAAAAAGAAGAACTTAAATCAATTTGCACTCCCGGCATTAATCCTTTTTACCAAACGGAGGAGGAAATTGAAAACCAAATTTCCACACTTTTATATCCCGAATTAATGGGATTTTCTGTAAAGAAAATCTTTTTTTATGGTGCAGGGTGTTCATTCGACGAGAAAAAACAAATGGTAAAAAATGCCATTGCCGTATCTTTCCCAAAAGCACAAATAGAAATTGAATCGGATTTACTTGCCGCCGCGCGCGGATTATTTCAAAAAGAGAACGGAATTGCCTGCATTTTAGGCACCGGTTCCAATTCGTGTTACTACGATGGAAAAAACATCATTCATAATGTTTCTCCATTGGGTTTCATACTTGGCGACGAAGGCAGCGGAGCAGTTCTTGGCAAAAAATTTGCAGCCGATTGCCTGAAAAATCAGCTACCTGAAAAATTAAAAGAAAAATTCTTGAAACAATACGATTTGACACCTGCTCAAATTATTGAAAATGTTTATAAAAAACCTTTTCCAAACCGATTTTTAGCACAATTTACCCGCTTCTTATCGGAAAATATTACAGAACCTTCTATATATAATATTGTATTCGACAGTTTTACCGATTTTTTCACACGGAATATTATGCAATACAATAATTATAAAGAATATCCGGTCTGCTTCATCGGTTCCATTGCCTATTATTTTAAAGATGTACTTGAAGTGGCTGCCACAGAATTAGACATACGCATCGGCACTATCTGCCAAAGCCCAATGACAGGATTGATAAAATATCACCAAATATAATTTAATAAATTCCACTTTAATTATGGCATTTGAAAAAGTTACAGAAAAATCTTCTCTTTACGACAATTTAGAGAAAAAAAGTATTCAGGAACTACTCGTGGAAATCAACAATGAAGACAAAAAAGTTCCATTGGCAGTTCAAAACGCAATTCCCCAAATTGAAAAATTAGTAACCGGTATTGTTGAACGAATGAAAAAAGGAGGACGAATTTTTTATATGGGAGCAGGAACCAGCGGACGATTAGGTGTATTAGACGCGTCTGAGATTCCTCCTACATTCGGAATGTCGCCCCATTTGGTGGTCGGTTTAATAGCCGGAGGAGATTTTGCTTTGCGTAATGCAGTAGAAAATGCAGAAGACGACCTTAACCATGGTTGGGAAGAGTTGAAACAGCATAACATCAACAACATGGATACCGTCGTTGGTATAGCTGCATCAGGCACGACACCTTACGTTATTGGAGCCTTACGCAATGCTCGTGCCAACGGCATATTAACAGCATCTGTTTCATGTAATCCGGATTCACCCGTAGCACAAGAAGCTGAAATTCCAATTGAAGCTATTGTCGGTCCTGAATTTGTTACAGGCAGCACCCGACTAAAATCAGGAACTGCTCAAAAACTTATTCTTAATATGATTACCACCACAACCATGATACAATTGGGACGTGTAAAAGGTAATAAAATGGTCAACATGCAACTTTCAAATCAAAAATTAGTAGATAGAGGCACCCGTATGATTATTGATGAATTAGGTTTAGATTACGACCAAGCCAAAAATCTGCTTTTAATGCACGGTTCTGTAAAGAAAGCCGTAGAAGCATATCGAAAATAAAGAAACGAAGTTGTATATCTCAAAAAAAAATCGTTTCTTTGCATTTTGAATTTAATTTTTTTAATAATAACAACAGTAAATCTATTTGTATGAAGAAAATCACGTTGCTTTTTGCAAGTCTTTGTCTTTTGATGCAAATGGGATTCGCCCAATCTAAAACCGTAACAGGAGTTGTTACGGCCAAAGAAGACGGTTTTCCCATTATTGGCGCATCTATTTTAGTAAAAGGGACAACAACAGGAACTATTACTGACATTGATGGAAATTATTCCATTCAGGTTCCTGATGGAGGAACTTTGGTATTCACGTATGTGGGTATGAAAAAACAAGAGTTACAGCCATCTTCCGGAGTATTAAACGTTGTCATGATTAGTGACGCCGTTGCTATCGAAGAAGTTGTTGTAACGGCTATGGGTGTTAAACAGGAAAAGAAGAAAATGAACTTTGCCGTACAAAGTTTAAATGCCGACAACCTGATTGAAAGTAAAGATGCTAACTTTGTCAATTCTCTACAAGGAAAAATTGCAGGTGTAAGCGTTACTTCTGCCGGTGGTTCTCCAAACTCGGGTTCACAAATGGTTATTCGTGGTATTTCGTCCATCAACCCTTCACAAAACAATGAACCTCTATTTATTATTGATGGTATGCAGGTGGCAGGTGGAGCATCAAAAGCTGCGGACATCAACCCCAATGACATCGAAAATGTTACCGTTTTGAAAGGCGCTGCTGCATCCGCATTGTACGGACAGGAAGCAGCCAATGGTGTAGTTATGATTACAACCAAAGCCGGACAAGTTGGTAAGGTAAAAGTAAATGCCAGTGCCAGTGTACAAATTGACAATGCAGTAAGAGTTCCGAAAATTCAACGTACTTACGCTCCGGGATCAAGTGGTCTTTACAAAGAACAAACAACTGGTGGTAGAGGTCCACTTATTCAAGATGGCGAACAAACCTATGATAACGTTGGCAACTTTTTAGGTACAGGCGTTTATCAAAAATACGACTTATCAGCATCGGGAGGTACTGATCATTTTACAGGTTATGCTTCTGCCAGTTATTCTAACACAAAAGGTATTGTTCCTGAAGATTATCTGAACAAAATAGGTGTAATGTTGAAAGGAACCTATACCATTAAAAATGTTACAATGAATGCGATGTTAAACATTACCAATAATGCATCACGTGGCTTTGGTGCCAGCATGAGCAGCATTTACGCATGGCCTATTAATGATGACATGAGCAATTACATCAATGCTGACGGAACTATGCGCCGCTTATACATTGCAGACGAGAAACAAAATTCACCTGTCAATCCATATTGGGGACGTTATATGGACTATGGAAAGAATGAATCTACACGTAACTTAATTCAAGGTTCTATCAGTTGGAAAGCATTCAAAAATTTTGACATTACGGGACGTGTCAGTTATGACCAAACCAATTCTTCTTCAAATTCCTACTCTACTCCACGTTGGGACGAATCTGATTTCACAGCCGAAGAATTAGAAAAAATCGACAAAAGTGTATTTGGTGAATATTATTACAGCCAGTCAAAAAGTAAATTATTAAATGCCAATGCTGTAGCTACTTACAAAATTGAATTGCCAAAAGATTTCAGTATTGACTTAATGGCCGGTGCAGAATTAAAAATGAGCGAAAGTATATCTTCCACATTAGGTGGACGTGATTTCGTCCTCCCCGGAGAATATTATAGTCAACAAAATGTTAGCGAAGTAATCAATGGTAATGATGTAACTTTATACAGACGCGAAAAACGAAATTACGGTTTCTATGGAGAAGCCCGTTTTGACTACAAAGGTTTAGCTCATATTAGTGGAACAGTTCGTAACGACCACTCTTCAACATTAGACCCTGAACATAATTCATACGTTTATCCTTCTGTAACTGCCGGTCTTATTTGGTCAGAAGCATTCGGAAGCATTGCCAACGAATGGTTCAGTTATGGTAAATTAAGAGGAAACTGGGCTATGGTTGGTAAAGATGCCGTTTCGTATTTGTTTGACAGAAAATATAAAACATTTACCACTTTCCCTGATGGCGGTTATGCTATAGACCCCGCAAGAAGTACTGCACAAGGTTTGCGTCCGGAGATGACTTCTTCTTGGGAAATAGGCTTGGATTTACGCTTTTTCAATAGTAAAACCAAATTGGATGTCGCTTATTATTCCACGCAAGTTGACGATCAAATTGTAAATGTTCGCGTATCTCCGGCTTCCGGTTATATTTTGCAAACACGTAATGAAGGTTCTGTAAAAAATCACGGTGTTGAAATTTCATTGGAACAACAAATTATGAAAACCAAAAACATCGAATGGACAGCTTCTGCCAACTTTGGTTTAAACAGAGGTACAGTTCTCAGCTTACCGGAGCAAATTACCGAATTACAAGGTACACAATACACTGATATGTTCCCCACGGCTTATCTTGGAGGTTCTACAACGGCTATTTCGGGTAAAGATTACTTACGTACCGATGATGGACAAATTATTTGTTCTGCAGACGGTACTCCAATGATAGACCCTCAAAAACAGAAACTTATAGGTAATCGTGAGCCTGATTTTCTGTTAGGTGTTTCTACCAATTTCCGTTGGAAAGACTTATCTATCGGACTGTTACTTGACGGACGCTGCGGCGGCGATGTAATGAACATTACTTCGCGTGGTTTGTACAGCAACGGACAACACAGAAGTTTGGAATTTTATCGTAACCGTCAAATCATTTTCGACGGTGTAGTTCAACAGGGAGACGGCACTTATGTTCCAAACACGACTCCTGTAATTTTTGACCAAAAATTCATCAACGACTATTTCTATGCTGTCAGCTCCAACTTTATTGAAGATGGTTCTTACATCCGCTTAAGTTATGTAACAATAGCCTACGACTTTGGCAGTTTCTTAAAGAAGACACCTATTACAGGTTTAAAACTTTCTGTAACAGGACGTAACTTATTCCTGCTGACACATTATTCCGGCAACGATCCTCAAATCAATATCAATACAAGTTCCGGCGGTACAGGCGGTATGGGTATTGATAACTATAACGTGCCAACAACACGCAGTTTTAACTTTAACTTAAATATTTCATTCTAATATTTACACAACAATGAACAAATTAAAATATCTTTTATTAGTAGCTTTACTACCACTTTGTTTTGGTTGTGAAGATTTTCTGGACATTAACAAAGATCCGGATAGCAGTACGAGTTCTGTTCCCGAACAGATGCTTCCCGTTGTAGTATTTTATGCTGCACAACAGAATTATGATCACGCCGAATATGGTGTTTATCTATCACAGTGTTTGACAACCGGCGGAAGAAGCCAAACAGGAGCTTATGCTTACAAAAGCGGCTGGGACTTCCCTTCAATGAACCGTCATCCACAATGGCGTCGTCATTTCTTCGATTTGGGAGCTAATATTAACGAACTTATCAAATTGGCAGAAGCAGAACAATCTCTCAATTATGTTTTAATTGCACGTTCCATTCGCTTGGCATCTACCTTAATTACCACCGATGCTTTCGGAGAAATGCCACGTTCGGAAATGTACCAATCGGTTTCTCCCAAATACGATTCTCAAGAAGAAATCTACGAATGGATGATGACCGAAGCCGATGAATTAATCGGTTTGTACGACAACCCGGAATGGACACAAAAAGAAACCAATAAAAAAATTGATGTAAAACAAGACCGTATTTTTGCCGGTGACTTGGTAAAATGGAAACATTACACACAAGCTATTAAAGCTCGTTTGTTACTTCGCAAATTACCAAACTGGGACAATACGACAGCCAGCTGTGATGCCATTATTGCCGCAGTAGATGCCGCACTAAGTGCAGGCTGGGAAGAACCACGCTATAATTATCCCGGCGGTTCAGGTGAAATGAACTGTCCGTGGGGTAATACACGCCCTATCATCAATGGTTGGGAAAGCCGTAGTAACTTATTAAACGAAGCCATTCCATCACAATATTTTATGAAAGACATGTTGGGATTATATGACGACAAGGAAGCAGGATTTAATGATCAAAAATCGGTTTGGAAAGCAGAAGATCCGCGCTTGTTGGCGATGATGGCAATGAGAACAGGTCCGGAAGGTGATGGTGCAAAAAAATACCGTTACTTGGAAAACAATATCGGTATGGGCGTATCATACAAAGCCATTCATTACCCCGATTTGTATGCGCCAACCAATCCCTTAACACAAAACCCGGGTTATGTTCCTCTGATTACCGAGGAAGAATTGCTACTCATTAAGGCAGAAGCTCTATATTGGAAACACGACAAAGTGAATGCCTTAGCTTCTATGAAAGAAGCTGTTGAAAAAAGCATGAGTCGGTATGGCGTAGATACACTTAATTACGATGGAAATATCCGTAATGGTTTTTATTATCACCAAATTTACACGGGAACTTATACAGTAGAAGGCGATGCCACCAAAACCACTCAAAAAAACAAGGATCTTCGTAAGGTCAAAAGTGATGAATTAGGTGCTAAATATTTTCCGGCAGCAGCCGATTTAACTATTGGACATATTATGCGTCAAAAATACGTATGTATGTTTTTGCAACCGGAACAATGGACAGACATGCGTCGCTACAAATACAGCAATAATACCAATCAGATTTTATATGATGGGTGTACTGTTTATCCAAAATTACGCCGTCCGTACAATTTGTATGAACCTTATTGGATGCCAGAGATATCAGGTGATAACCAACAATGGGTACAACGTTTAAATGCCGACCCGGAAACGGAGGAAAAATACAACCGTCCGGAATTGGAACGCCTTGGTGCTTACAAAAATCCTGAATGGTTAAAGAAAAGAATGATTTGGGCTCAATAAATAACCTCATAAAATCAATAAAAAACAGATATGAAAACAAGTTTTAAATCAGCAACACTTTTTGCCGGCGTTTTATTCGGTTTGGCAAGTTGCACAGAATACGATATGGTTGACAATGTTGTCCGTGTAGGACAAATGGCTCCTACGGTTTATTGGGAGTTACCTTCCAATAGCGTAGCTGCAGGAGAAGATGTCGAATTTAAAGCACAGTATTACACTAATGAAGAAGGTGTAGTAGCTGATCATTTAGAAGTATGGTATCTTATCAATAATAACGTAAATACTTCTGTTAGTTGCCCATTGGTAAGTTCCACGTTGGCATTTACCATGGCTACTAATGTTACTAACGTGACAAGAGACAATGAAAAAGTAGCAACATATCTACACAATCCGAATTCTTGGGACAACACCAAAAGGGCTTATCAATTAGATACTACATTTTCAACCAGTAAAACTTTAGCAGCTATCAGTTGGGCTACCCCTGAAACATGGGATCAAGAAAAATTTGACACCTATTTTCCTGCTACATTACCACAAACCTTCAAAGACAGTTTGTATAAAAAGTGTAATTACGCAGAATTCAGAAGTATCTTGATTAAACTAAATCTCATGACACCTGAACGTTTTGAAGGTATTAAAGATTCTGTTAAAAATCCAAATACCGGCGGATTTGATTATTTCATCAAAACCGATTCTATGCCAATTGTCAAGGGAATGTATGATAATACTAAGTTTTCCGACTTAATTCTTGACCCAAGCAGTGGAACATACAACATTGAATATTCCAAAATTTACACCTTAACCGCCACTTTAAAAGCTATTGACAGCAAAGGCATTGCAGGTATTACAGACAAAAAAGAAATTGAATTACGTTAAAAACCAACAAACTATGAAACAGATAAAATGGATTTTACCAATAATAGTGTTTTCATTAACACTTTATAGTTGTAAAGAGACCTACCCTACGCCGGAAGATTTTCCAAATAACAACGTTACCTTTAATTTTAATGTTGAAGGTGATTATGCACGTGATTTTTTCGTAGGCTCAAAAATTGTATTTAACAGAAACCTATCGGAAAACAAAGGTACTGCAACATGGAATTTTGGCGACAACACTGCAGAAGTTGCTACCGAAAACGATACCATCAGCCATCGCTTTCAAGTAGCCGGCACGTATATTGTAAAAGTAACCATTGACGGTGAATCAACCACAAGAACAATTTTTATCAGCGATATTGTACCAAGTATTTTATCGGAGATAGAAGGCGGTGGATTGTGTGAAGTAAACGCCACATTTGTACAATTAGATGTAGAATTGCCAAATCCTCAAAGTTTATCAGAAGAATTTGAGTGGATTTTCCCGACAGGAACAGTAAATGAAACGGAGACACCGATTATAACGTCACCTGACAAACGTCCGTCTAAAGTAAAGTTTAAAAATATTATTGGATCTCAACAAATTATTTTAAAAACCAAATTAGGCGGTCGTACCTTGCAGGAGGCTTCGTTTAATGTTCAAGTATCTTATACCAAAGCCACCAAAAACGTCTATTTTGCTGTGAAAGGAGGCAATCTGATGACTGTAAAATTAGACAAAAACAAGGCCGGTGATATGGTTATCAATCCATACAATTTGGGAATAAAATCAGGACAACACCCATTCAATATGTTCTTCAACGATTCTTCATTATATGTGTTGGATTGTGGAAGACAATTTACTTACATCAACGATGAGACCAATCAAAATATGGGTGACGGGAAAATCAGTGTTATTTCCAAAGACGGGAAAAAAGTAGAAACTATGATTACAAACGTAGGTGGTTATGCATTCTTTGACCCATTTTATGGATATTTGGATGCTGAAGAAAAGAAACTTTACTTCAGTGATCGTGTTGCAGGTTTTTCTGCCATTGCATTAGATGCACGTAATCAAACAATGGATAAAGATAAAGATACACGTACAAATTTCCCGTATTTTGTACAAAGTAACCGTTTAGGTTACTATGGTAAACACATGCAGTACACCTCGCTTAACTCAGCATTTGAGAAAGTAAACGGTGTTTGGTGGTGGGCAAAAATCAACAGTCCAACGGGTATTTACCGCTTTGTAAATTCTGATATATTATCAAAAACAGCTGTTGCCACAGACCCGGAACCGGAATCAGGCGAAGTATGTGCCAATCTTATTATTAAATCTTTTGTGGTAGATACAAAAGCAAATATGTTACATTTAGTGGAAAATTCAGCTAATGCTTTGTACAGCATACCTTTGGATGATAATATTTTAAAAAGCATTGCTAAAATAAGTGACATTGCAGCTTATAAAATAGCTGATCTGCCTATTAAAGTAGAAGGGACAGCTGCAGAACCAGTTTCTGTAACCCAATTAATTTTAGACAAAGAAACCGGCTTTGTTTATTTTGGCTTGTGTTCCGATAATGAAGAGACTATGAAATCCGGTCTTATTCAATATGATCCGGCAAGCAAAACACTTACTCACCTTGTAGAAGGCGTTGGTGTTTATGGTGTCGCTATCAACAACACAAAATCAAAATTATTCTAATAATAAATAATCCCAATAGGCGTTATCTCCTATTGGGATTATTTTGTTTATTTCTCACTACATTTTATAACATCCATGACTAAAAAAATTTTTTGCTTCTTATTATTTGGGACATTAACTTTATCACTATTCGCCTTATCTCCTAAACGTGAAATGCGCTCATCATGGTTAGCTACCGTATGGAAAATTGATTGGCCCAACGCAACAATCAGCACAACCGGCAATGTTGCCCTTATTAATAATCAGAAAAATCAAATGATAAAAATGTTGGATTCTTTACAGAATAACCGACTTAACACCGTATTTTTTCAAGTAAGAGGACGCTGTGATGCCATGTACCAATCAGCATACGAGCCATGGAGTAATGACCTTGTTTCTTACAGAGGATTGGAACCCGGTTATGATCCGTTAGCATTTGTGATAGAAGAGTGTCACAAACGCGGTATCGAATGCCATGCTTGGCTCAACCCATACCGCTATTCTACAGAATCCGGCGGATGGACAGGTAGCAACAATCATGCAAAAAACTACCAAAATACACATCCCGACTGGCTGCTTTATTACAGCGCACCTTATATTCAGCTCGACCCTGCAAATCCTGAAGTACGTACGCAAATTACCAATATTATTGCGGATATTATTACAAAATATGATGTGGACGGCATTGTATTCGATGATTATTTTTATGCCTACGGAGGTACTACTACACAAGATTCTGCATCCGTAAGAAAATGGAAACCGGCAGATATGGATGTCAATGATTGGAGAAGAAACAATATTAACCAAATGGTTGCTGATGTTTATAACATCATACAAAGCAAAAAACCTTATGTGCGTTTTGGCATTGCGCCATTTGGGTCATGGACAACAGATGCCAGACTCTACCAACAAGAAGGATTGCCTTATCCTGCCGGAGCCTCCGGAACCGGCAATATGTATAATGAAATATACTGCGACCCAATTACATGGTTAAAAGAAGGAACTATCGACTACGTTTCGCCACAACTTTATTGGGCTTCAACGGATGATGTCGGCAACTATTTATCATTGTGTGAGTGGTGGTCAAATATTATTGTACGTTATGGCAAACACGTATTCCCAAGCATGAGCATGAGTCGCTATGGAGGAACTCTTTCTGAAGTTAATGCAGAAATAAACGCAAACCGTAACTATACCAAAACAAATGCTCCCGGAGGTGTATTTTGGAGTACAAAAGACTGGTGTTATAGTGGTACGTTTACTGCAAATTTACGGAAATTGAACACACAAACAGCTTTACTTCCGGCTGTTGATTGGAAAAGTCACCCAACATTAGGAATGGTTCAAAACATCTCGGTCAGTGGCAGTACTGTATCATGGACAACTTTAGGAACCAATGTTCGCTACGTAGTATATGCCATTCCAAATGCTTATGTCAATACAAAAAACATCTTAAACGACTCAAAATATATGCTTGGAATGACTTATACAAACAGTTATACTATTCCAAGTAATATCAGTTCAAGTTCCTATAAATTTGCCATCGCGCCATTAGATCGTTACGGAAATGAATTCCCTGCGAGCATACAAGGTGTCGCACAAAAAACAGCTATTTCGGTTACATTAACCTCACCTGCCAATGGCGAAAAACTTTATTGCCCGCTAACCTTTATTTGGCAAGCCAACAGTAATGCAGAAACTTATTTTCTTGAGATAGCAGAAGACGCCTCTTTCACAAAAATGGTCTATGTTAAGGAAACAACATCAACTTCGGTATCTACAACCAATATTAAAACCTTGTCAGGAGGAACTTATTATTGGCGCGTCAGAGCACGTCGTTCATCAGCTCCCGATGGCTATTCCGAAATACGCAGTTTGAACTTGGAAGAATTTAAGATAACAAGCCCACAGAACGGTGCCACAGAAGTTTCACTTACGCCAACCATTACATGGAGTGCACACAGTCAAGCCTCCGGTTTTACATTACATATATCCACAGATATAGCTTTCAGTGATACTATTGTATATCAAACAAACTTATCGGCAGGCACCAACTCGTATGCCATACCGGACAATTCACTGGCAGGACTGCAAACTTACTATGTACGTATATATGCTGCAGTAGGAGCTACAACACTGACGACATCAACAATAGCCTTTACAACTGTATCTGCAGTGCCTTCTGTACCAAATATTTTAACACCGGAAAATAATTCTACTGTTCCGAGCAAAAATGTTTCTGTAACATGGAGTCCGAACGTTGGATTATCTTACAGAGTAGAAGTGTCACCTGTGAATACATTTCCTTCACGTAACAAAAAAATAAAATCGACACAAACCGGTGTATTTGAAACGGTATTTGAAGATCTTGCCGATGGCGTTTACTACGCACGTATGTGTGCCTACTACAATCCTAATAACACAGCCACAGCATGGTCAACGATTATTTCATTTACAGTTCAAAATCAAACCGCTGTTGTAAATACAAAAGCAGATTTATTTAATTGTTTTATCATATCCGGCACTGAAGATGTCTTGGTTATTGATGCTTACGAGAATTGCGGAGCGAAAATATCGTTAATTGATTTGGCAGGACGTACAATGAACGTATTATACAATGATATGCCGATTACTACAGGTCGCAACCATATTAGCCTGCCAACAAAAAATTTGGCTCATGGTCTTTATTTACTTTCTGTAGATGTAGGAACAAAAAAACAAATAATCAAGTTGATTTCCAAATAATTAAAAGAAATTCATTGATAAAATAACCAAGCGGCTGCCAAAATTTTGGCAGCCGCTTGGTTATTTCTTCTCCTGACAAAAATGCTTTAAATTGCTACTATACCCTGTTTAATGGCATAAAGCACAAGTTCTATACTATTATCAATACCAATTTTACGAAAAATATTAGTTTTATGACTATCAACTGTACGTGAACTGATATTCATAATGGCAGATATTTCCTTTCCTAACTTCCCCTGACAACTCAAACGGATTATCTCCAATTCACGATCTGTGAAAATATTTTGCTGTTCTTGTTGAGCCGACAAAACTTCCTGCATAATAATATCAACATTTTTACCAAAATATGAGCCTCCTTCCGCTATATTATCAATAGCTGACAAGACTTCCATATTAGGGGCATTTTTACTGATAAATCCATCAATACCTATTTCAAGTAACTCCTTAATTGTATGTATGGAAGTGTCGATTGACAATATTAGGATTTTTATCTGTGGAAAATCTGTTTTCAATTTACGAGCAATATCCACCCCCGTCACACTATCGCCCAAAATAATATCGAGCAACACCAAATCCGGCACTGTTGTTTTTAACAGTTCAAAGAATTCATCTGCACAAGCCGCCTCACCTAACACATGATGAGTACTTTTTTTAAGAAGCATTCTTGTTCCCATTCGAAACAACGGGTGATCATCGACAATAATGAGATTCATATCAATAATTTAACTAAAAAATAAAATTGGCTTTTAATAATCTGCTATCATTCTTTATTTATTGGCAAGGTTATAACAAATGTTGTGCCATGCCCAAGTTCACTGTGAACTTCCAATGTACCACCATTTTTTTGTACCATATCAACACAAATAACCATTCCAAGTCCGGTTCCTTGTTCACCGGCCGTTCCTGTGGTTGTATGACGAGCATCAATACGAAAAAGTTTTTCACACATTTCTTGGCTCATGCCAACGCCCGAATCTGTTAGTTCCATCACACATTTTTCGTTCTGTTTTTTTGCCTTTAACAAAATACGTCCACCATCTGCCGTAAATTTTACAGCATTCGACAACAAATTACGAATTACAGTGATAATCATGTTTTTATCGGCATAACACATGCTATCGGACGGCACATCCGTTTCCAAAATCAAATTTTTATTGTGGAGTTGCAACTGAAACAGCATTGCCACCTGATCAACCGCACTTGCCACATTGAAAGAAATCGGCATAAAATTCATACGACCGGTTTGCATCTGTGCCCAAATAAGCAGATTTTGCAACAAATCGGACTGTGCTGTTACAGAGTTGAGCAGTGCATCAACTACCTGAGCCATTTCTTCATGTGACAACGCATCTATATTTTCAGATAAATTTGTCAATGTCCGCTTTTGTGCCAAAACAGGATTCTTAAGGTCGTGAGATATAATTGAAAAAAACTTATCTTTCAGTATGTTTATTTCCGTCAATTCCTGATTACGTCGCTTGGTTAATCTGGAATAATAATACGCCAACACTGCCAACGCCAAAAATAACACAGCCATACCAATCATGGCAACGCTCCATGCACGCTGTCGCTTAATAGTTGCCTCGTGCAACGCTATTTGATGTTCCTTTCCCTGCAAATCATATTGTACCTGAAAATCGGAAATTTGCCGCTGTACTTTTTCTGCAAACAAAGAATCTTTCAACTCCTGCGCAAGTTCAAAATAAGCAAGCGATTTTGACGGATTCTTCGATTTATATAACACGTACAATTCCTGATACGTTTTTTGCAGCACAAATTTATTGCCGGTTTTCTGACACAGTTCGATACAAAGACGAAAATACTCTTCTGCACGAGCAATATTACCAATATGTGCCTCTATTTTTCCCAACTGCTGATAGGTAATCGCTTCGGACGTACGATTGCCAACTTTGTGCAATAACGGCAAGGCTTCAAGCAAACTCGTTTCTGCTTTTGCATAATTGCCTTGCGCCAACTGAATAGCCCCCAATTGCGACAATCGAATAGCCATATTGCCGATACGGTTTCCCGCTCTGTCAAGTTCAAGTGCTTCCTTGGTAACTTCCAAAGCCTGAGTGTAATTCTCTTCGCGCAGATAAACTTCTCCCAGCATACCCAAACGCACTGCCAAAGAACGTGTATTGTCCTGATTTCGTTCGAGGTCGATAGCACGCAACAAATATTGTTTCGCCATATCTGCACGATTGGTAGCCAAATACAATGCCGCCAAATTATTGAGGGAAGAACTGACATTCTCGGCTATTCCTTTTTTCTCGTCGATGGCAAGACATTTACGACCATAAAGAAGAGCTGTTTCGTATTGTCCCAAACGTTGATATGACGAACAAAAAATAGTATAGATATCAGCTAAATATGACAAGGAATCAGGCGAGGTATTATACTCTGCATCACGTGCATATTTAATGGCAGCCAAATATTCGCCACTATAAAACGCCTTGTTTGCCATACCAAAAGCAATAGTTGCCGGCACTCGTTTTGGATTAGTATGCGCAGACTCCACCAAAAATGAATCCAACATATCTTCGGCCAATAACGATGAGAATAATTCTTCAGACACTCTTATTTTATCGGTACGACGACCTGCTTCCAAGAATGCGCTATATAAACTATCTAAATCTTGTGTCGAAACAAGGCTAATAAAACACAAAACAAAAATAGTCAAGCTTAAAAGATATTTCATAAGGAGAATCCTGTAAAATTAAATATCACTCCGACTTTTGATAGAAAAATGTGAACAAAGATACGGAAAATCTTACAAATGTCATTTTTTCTGATATCACCAAGCTGATAAAATTAATCAGCCTCTTAATGCCTATTTAATAATTAAACATTTTTTGACAGTTATTATCTTTGATTTAATCATTTTTTTAACGTATGCAATTATTAAAAAGCAATATTTTATCAAAAAAAACAAATATCAACCATCTGTTTTAACAACAATAAGTACATTAATAAAAAATATTAATATACTTATTTTCAATTAATAAGACATAAGAAGAAGATAAATAGAGGGGATTTAGGAGATTTGCAGTTAAAAAAAAAACTTTCTATTGTTAAATATCAAAAAAGTTGTATATTTGCAACTAAAACAAATCAAGATTTATAATAATTAAAATAATTATGGATATTTTACAAAAAAACAGATGTAAAAAAATAATTACTTACGGAGTTTTAAGTATATTTATATTAGGAAATATCTTCTATTTTTGTTGTTGCAAAGGAAAATGTGCCGATACTCATACACAAACCTCAGATGCAACAAACACGGTCAGCCCCTGCTATGCAATTGCCAACAAAATGGGGTCAAGATTTCTAATACTTACCAACAAAGATTCCACATTGACAATTGACATCGCCAAAAACTATACGCATGCCATATACGGTTCACGTTGCTATCAAATTAAATATCTCGGTTACCAAACAGAAAATGTAGAGAAAAATACACACAATGAGGCATGGCAGAATTTTGACTGTTTATCCGGATTCCTCTACGAAAATCTTGACGAACAAATTTGCCCGGAAGACGCCCGATACATCAATCTTAGTGGCTCTGTCTACTTAACCGACTGTCATTTTATAAACAATATTACCATAATACCTTCGCAAATTATTGTTGGTGCGACCCCCAATGAGCGACTAGTACAATATATGGAAATTAAAATTCAGACACCAATACAACATGCACAAATAGCAGCCTCGTTCGGTACTGACAACTGTGACATATTATGTACTATGCAAATAAAGACAGTCGAAAATGGTATATCAACCCTATATGCGTTTTATGATACAAATGCAAATAGTAACAATTTAATCTTCTCACAACCAATAGGCGGCTATACAAACCAAACACAATATATGGTAAATACCGTTTTAAAAACAGCCGAAGGATATACATTTCTTATTGACGAAACAACTCCTACAAGTGTAAGCAGTTATTTAATAGTACAACAAGGCGATTCACTAATTAAAAGTCCTGAAATATATCACAGAGCACTGTAATACAGATAATTATATAAAAAAATCAGCACAAATTCACTTGAATTCTGTGCTGATTTTGTTTAATAAAACCTCTAATCAGGAATCGTTATTTTACTACAACCTTAACAGCAGCATTATCGATGCATACAATATAAATACCTGCATCAGGAGCTTTTAACGTTTCATAATCCGTAGCTGCAACCTTGTTAGTAATTAACTGACCGGAAATATTATACATTGATAAGGTTTTTCCTGCAACGCCGGCTACCATAATTTCGCGATTGGCTACATATACATTAGGCATATCTGCTGCGAGAACTTCATTAACGCCTGTTGTTGATGAAACAAATATCGGATAACCATTGTTCTTGTCTTCTACAATTTCCCATTTTTTCCACAATATTGCTTTAGTTGTCAAGTTATTGGCATCAACACTGTCATTCAGTTCGGCAAGCATCCCTGTCGAAGCTTTCATCCACGCATTATCTTTTTTGGTGCCGAAATCAGAAGATTGATTACAATCGGCTGCCTGCCAATAATTATTAAAGGCGACCGTACTTTTTGCGTCGGTTAGTACAGCAATAATACCTCCGGCTGCGCTCTCTCCCTCTACCGCTCCATGACTATAGCAGTTTTTGATGATAAGTGAAGAACCGATACCTATTATTCCACCAACAGTATCAACACCGTTAACTGCACCCATATTATAAGAATTGCAAACAGAACCGGACATAGAACCGACTATGCCACCGACATGAGTTCCATAGATACCGTTCATATCACCATCACCAGCTACGAAGCCGTAATTGCTGCAATTAAAAATTGACACAAGAGAACCATTTCCAAGAATACCGCCAACATTGATATCACCATGTACCGCTGCTTCATTATGACAATTATAAATAGCAGATAACAGAGCTAATCCTGCCACGCTGCCGGTTGCGACTCCATACAAAGCAATATCATTATCAGCCGAAAAATTCAAATTAGAGATAAAAGCGAAACACAAATTGCCAAAAAAACCACCGGCATTATCCAAGTACTCCAAATCTTTTATGCCACTAATAGTATGTCCCTGCCCATCAAAGACTCCGGAAAATGCATTTGTATAACCTATCGGCATCCACGAATGTGCAGACAAATCAATATCAGCAGACAATAAGATTGTATCACCAACAATTTTACTTTTGTTTACCAAATAAGCCAAGCCACCCAATTCGGCAGGAGTACTCAACGTAAACACTTTTGTTTCTTCGTTATACCAAGTGGTATCACAAATTCCAACCGTTGCCCAAGTCTCAAGCAAGTCCGTATTTTTCACTTCCGACCAACCATACACAGTCATTAAGACCATTACCAATACACATAAATTTCTTTTCATAATTCAAAATATTTAAGTTATTTAATTTACAATGTAAGAATAGGACTTTATTCCCTATTCTTACATTGCGTTAATAATTTTCATTTGGGTTCTTGTGCGCCATACCCCGGTTCTGCCCCAAACAATTTAACGGCTTCATCAAAATTATAGCGGTTGCCAAACATAGAAACCCGTGTTGTAGAAGTACCTTGTTTGTTCAATCCGTGAGCTTCTCTATACATATTGGCAGCCGAATTTGGATCATAACTTTCAGTGCTCATCACTTTCAACGAAGCAAATCCCTTCAGATAAGGTTGAATGATTTTGTCTTTAAGTTTACTGTCAGCAGACAATTCACGGTTGTTTTCATATTTGGTTAACAGTTCTACTTCGTCAAAGCGTTTGGCAGGAACATACAACCAGTTGCCACCGCTTGTGCCCGGAATAATAATATCACCTTTGTTCATAAAAAATAAGTTATCGTAAGCCGAACAAATTTTTCTGTTTTCTTTGGGGAGCGTACTGTCATCCCATGCACCGTCCAAAGCACCTAAATTGCTGCACCCGAAAATGTTGTGATGAACATTATGGTCAGCACCGTTACGGAAACGGTAACCATAACCCATATCTTCCATCTCTTTGGTACGTGCCCACGAGAAAAGTACAGTGTTATGATGAAAATCAACCGTCGATTGATGTGCATTTGTTGATTGATTCAAGCCTCCGTTAATTTCAACCGAAGCATACAAATTGCCGACAAACACGTTGTTGTATATTTCCCAATCGCCACCGGCGTTTGTCATGATGATGGCATAGAAAGACGCATTGGTAAACACACAGTTACGAATAATCAATTTCCCTGCAACCTTACCACCTATCAAACGAATACTCGGATTTGGCGGATTACCTACGGGCATAACACGACCGGTTTCACAACCTTCCGGCCAACCATTTCTTGGATCATCATTGGCAGGAGCATACGTCAGAAGAAAACCAAGATCGAAGCAAAGACCATCAATAATAATTTGTCCATTGGCACGATTGTCTGTTGATTCTATCAAAAACAGCCCCCTACCAATAGTTCCGACTTGTGCTTGCGACGGTTGAATTTTGGTAACATATTTCATCGGATTTCTTTCGGTAAAATCATCGTTCCAACCACCCTCAAAGCTGACATATTTGTTTGTCATCTCTATCCAGCCTCTGTCTAAATTGCCAAGATAATTACCTTGAGCAATGCGAATAACATCACCGTCGACCGCATTGTCAATGGCTTTTTGAATGTCTTTCAGAGGAGAGGCCTTGGTTCCATCGCCTCTTGCACTACCGGTGGCAATACATACATAATAAATTTTGCCGGAGGCAGCAGCAGGTTTTGCAGCAGAAGTTGAGGCTGAACTGCTGCTTTTACTTTGCGACGAAGACGAAGTTGTCGCAGGTTGATTGCCCGAAACAGCTCCTTTTAACTTGTTCAGAAACTGTGCATTACCGGATATCGTAAGAGTTGCGGCAATGACTAACAAAAACATTTTTCTCATTTTGTTTGGTTTTTAGGTTAAAAAAATTGATTATTTAATTCGCAATTCAATAAATATTTATATTTAACAAACTCATGGAAGATATAACAACGCTTTGTTATATCAAGATTTGTGAACACAGGCAGTTATCAGCTGCCCGCATCCGAAAGAAATTAGAAATAATAATGTAATGCCAATGACACGCCAATATTATCTGTACCGTAAAGCAAATAAGTGCTTCCCGGGCTGACTAATTTATTGTATTTTTCCACTTTACCAGAGTAGGTATTGAAACCTTCGTAAATAGTGTAGGTTTGTGGTTGGAAAGCCACCATAATCGGAGTAATATTGACTGTTGCGCCCAATGAAACATTCTTCATAAAGAACCATTCAACACCCATATTGGCAGTGATACCCACACCGTGTGTAATACCTACATTATATTGTTTTACCGGACGTGCATAAGGCATATAGGCATTTCCGTCAAAATCATTCAGTGCAGTAATTTTATCCATGCAGGTAGGATGTTGATTCAAATCGGTAATGGTATTGCCATATTCCAAGTTAACATCGCCACCACCAAACGAATAAAGCAAACCAACACCACCAACAAAGCGTAATGACTTTTTACCGGCATTCCATTCCACGCCAAGTGAAACACCACCACCAGTATAATTCATTTTGATGGCATCAGCAACTTTGTCTTCTGCATACGGATCCAAGAAAACAGCTTTGTCATCGGTTACATATTCGCGATAATTAAGCATACCGCCACTAAAACCTACGGATGCGCGAACAGCCATGCTGCTTGTTACTTTATATTTCATTTGAACAGAAACCATCGGTTCCTGTGCAAGGAAAAACATCTGTTTCGGATTACCTTCCAATTTCATAATAGTATTTCCTACTGCATTCCCTACCGACGAAATAGCCATTGTAGTGGCTTTCGCCGCCGTAACCGGATTGAACACAACGCCAATGGCTATACTACCGGCTTCAGGCACTTTATCGGAAGATTCCTGTGCCGAAATCGGAGCAACCAACATTAGCATTGCAACTAAACTTATACTTATTTTTTTCATTGATTCAAAATTTTAAAAATACGATTTAAATAAAAATAGTTTCACACAATTAATAACCGGGGTTCGAAACGACACCTGCATTGGCAGCATCCAAATTCTTCACAGTTTTTTCACCGTACGTCAATTCTACATCTGTCGTAGCTTTAAAATTGCAAGTTTCTTCATTCAAATCAGTAGGTTTTTTGGGATCAGCCACATAAGATTTCTGCTCAAAATTGGTCAACAATTTACATTTAGCCGATTTACCCATCTGTACGGCAATGTCCATTGTGTAGAAACCTTTAGCATCAGTAGTTGCTAAATAAACACTGGTAACTTTGTACGTTGTGTCCGGTTTTACTATTGCTACTTCACTTTCAATGCGCACCTGAATACCGGTTGCATTCTTCATTGTTGCTTTGCCATCATCGTCTGTGTAAGCATAGCGTACATGACCGCAAAGAACCGATTTAGCCAAAACATCGCTTTTATTCAATGCTGTTGGCACTACTTTTTCGCAAGAAGCGAACATAACTACAGCGACTAATGCTAAAGTCGCTTTAACTGTAAACATTCTCATTTTTCTCATTTTGTTGAGGTTTTAAAGATTAATAAAAAAATAAAGTTAAACAATAAATATAAAAAAAACAAAAGTAAAGAAAGCATTTGAAAAATCCTAAAAAATCTCATTAATTTAATCGTCATTAAACGAAATCAGTCTGTTTTTATACGCATAACGCAACATTTCTGCCATGTTGTGGACATGAATTTTCTTAAAAATATTTGTCTTGTGTGCTTCCACAGTACGCATACTAATATCCAAACAATCTGCTATTTCAACAGCGCGCTTACCTTTTGCACATAACAAGACAATCTCTTTCTCACGTGATGTCAATGTTCCTCTCTTCAATGATACCTTCTTTTTTAACAAGATATTTAAATGATTGAATTATTTTATGGCGCAAAGAAACAAAATATTTTAAAACAAAAAAATACGAGTATTCTCGTAGTTCGCAACCAAAAACCTACGCCAAAGAGCTTTTTTCATTTATTGTAACCACAATATAACAGAAGCATTAAATGCCTTCATCTAATTTTATGCCAAAGATACACCCCGGTTTTTTACAAAAAAACTACCCAAAACTCGCATTTTTTTAATTTATTTAAAAAAGCAATTAAAATACATTTGTGAAATTTTCAACCACAAACAAACAGAATTCTAACAAATTAAGCAAAACAGGACTTGATATGTTGTATTATAAATTAATTTATTTTATTAATCAAACTATTGTTTTGTATATTTTTTCAATATACAAAAAAAATCAAAAAAAATATACAAATTATTTTGTCCATTAAATAAAAAACAGTAAATTTGCGACGATTTTTTAGCAAAATCAATCTTAATTAATTATAAATCTATTTCTTATGAAAAAACTTATTCTTATGAAAAAACTTACTGTTTTGGCATTCTTATTGCCAATGTTCTTTGGGCTTACGTATGCAGCCGCCCCTGAATTAACAGACGGTGTTGGTTACGAAATTACAACCAACGGCTACTTAGCTCTTCCCAAACAAGCAAAAAGAGGAATTATCGCGACAAACAATCGACATTCCGAAATTTATCTGCTTGAAAACAATCAACTGAAAACATTAGTTGCCACACGTGGTTGTGGTCGCTACACCAACCTCAACAAAGACAAAACTTTGTTGGGTTTTAAAAGTATTGATGAAAACGGTTACCAAGCTCCGGCAATTCTAAATTTACAAACCGAACAGGTAACGTTATTGGAAGACTATTCCGACCAATGCGGTCAAGTTTCTTTCAGCGACGATGGCACAATAGCCTATACCGTTGACACCAAGCTGATTATTAATAAAAACGGCGTTAAAACCGATTATGAATTAGGCTATTACACCAATATTGCCAATCTGTCGCCCGACGGCAAATCAATTGCTTTCAGCGACCCCGATGGTCATCCGATACTGATGGATTTGACAACCGGTTCAAAGACAAAAATGTCGGACATTGGCGATTTGTACAATCCGAAATGGTCTCCAGATGGTCAAAAGCTTGTTCTTCAGCAGGGTAATGCTACTCTCTATGTGATAGAACCAGCCCAGAAAAAAGTACTGAAATTAGACAGAGGTTTTGAAGCTTCGTGGACGGCTGACTCTAAGGAATTGGTTTATTCGCGTTCGGACTACGAAAACGATGATGTGTTCTTCTTTAAGGGTATTTCGGTACATCAAGCTTCGTTCGATGGGATCACACGGCGTGTGTTGATTCCCACTTCCAAAGAATGCCCACAAGAAGTAGCCCTTTTGGACAATGGTAAATTGGCTGTTTCTTATTCTTACGGCAACCGTCGTTTGGTGGCAGTAAGCCTGTCGGACACCAAAGCCAGTACCGAAGAGGTTTTGTTTGTCATCCCTACAAAAGAGGAACATTTCGGCAAAGTGCCAAGAAACCTCAAAGATTGCGATGTTACGTTGCGTCCATCTACCAAAAAATTATCGCAAACCAAAAACGGAACTATAGGCAAAGACGATATTCCTTACATTAACCAAGTTTATGATGTACCTGCTTCTTATGCCGGATGTACGGGTTACGGCTATGTAGCTTGTGCCCCTTCTACTTCGTGCATGCTGTTGGGTTATTATAAACTTGTGCCCCCAAAAGCAGTTTCTTCGCGTAATGGTTCATGGGGAGCAACTAACTACTATTCGTGGTACGTTGGCCAGCAGTATACTTCTTCTACTAACTATTCATTTAATTTGGCATCGACAGGTAATGGCTGCTCTGCTAAGGGTGGTTATGGTTATATGTGGAACGGTGGTTCACCTAGCTCCAGAATGAAAGGTTTTTATCAAAATAATGGTGTTACAAGTGCTGCTTACGACTATTCAGGTCTTTCGAAGATTAGAACTGAATGTTCGGCCAATTATCCCTATTCGTGGTGCATAACTTCAGGCAAAACGAGTGGTCACTTAATTTTGCCGTTCAGATCGGATGCTAAATGTGTTAAAGTGGATGGTGTATGGACAATTCAAAATGGCACGAACGGTAGCGTGGTGGTACAAGATCCCTATGGTGATGCTAATGGCTCGTCATGGTTAGGTGATGGTCGTTATTCAACTTACGATTACTCTGGCTACAACAATGGTTACTATGATATGGTAAATGCTTGGGGATGCGTTGTACGTTATACCAAACCCACGACTACTTCTATCAGCAACAGCGTGTCGTCGTTGGCATTTGGTGGTGTTTCTGTGGGTTCTACTTCTAAAAAAACCTTTAAGGTAACATTGTCAGGAATATCGTCGGCAACAGTGACAACTTCTAATTCTGCCTTTGCTATCAGCACTTCGTCAGTTTCAAATGGAACTACCGTAACGGTAACTTTCAAACCCACTGCGGCGCAATCATATAGTGGTACTATTACTGTAGCCAATGGCTCACATAAAGCGACTGTATCTTGCTCGGGTTCAGGTCTAAATCCTCCATTGACTTTTACACAAGTATGGAATTATAGCGAAAAATCGACTTCGGGAACGCCTTCTTGGGCAAGCGACAAAACTAAATTGCGTAACATGGACTTTGGTGGCGGAAAACTATATGTTGTCAATCCTGTGGATGGTGTCATTCATGTTATCAACGCACAAACGGGTGCTAAACTGAAAGACTTAGATATGACAGGCGTTGAAGGCGGGGCATTAAAAGTGATAGATTGTAAATATGTAGGTGGCAAAATCATTGCCTGCAACATTGCTTCTGCTACAAGTCCTCTTAAGATTTATGTTTGGGATAATGATAATGCTCAACCTCGTGTATTGCTAAACACAACTTCAATTGGAGATAAGGATCGTGTCGGCGATTGCCTTAGCATTGAGGGCAATCTTACGAGTGGAAAAATCTATTTCGCTGCTGGTGGTACAGCCACAGCTAACAATGTGTTGATGTATGCTGTTACTAACGGTGTATGTTCGACAACGCCGACAATTACCCCGCTAAACGAAGCTGGAGATAAAATTGTGTTGGGCCTATCTCCAAGAGTGCGCCCTTCAGGAACCGGTAAATATTGGGTTATGGGGCAAAACTATTATCCTACTTTGTGTAGTGATGCGGGTGTTGCCACAATTTCAGTGAATCCAGAGGCTTTGTTAAACGATTGCGCTGGAAACGATTTTAAGGCCTTTACGTTTAAAGGTACTCAATATGGTGTAGCAACAATCTACCAACCTGGGGCAACGGCATCTGAAAGACTTACTTTAGGAAGAGTTTCTTTGATGGATGCAACTTCTGGTTGGGCAGAAGCTGACAAAATCGGAGAGTATCCTAGTGCAGGAATGGGAACGACTCGTAATACAAGTTTCTCGTCAAGCGTAGCAGTTGCTGTAAACGGTACATCAGGTGTTGAAATGTGGGTATTGATACACAATCAAGGTATAGCTTATTTCAAAAATGGAACAGTGCCTACATATAATATAGAAGAGTCCACGACTCCAACCATTACATTAAGGCCAAGCGGAAGTCAAAGTTTTACGGCTCAGATAAATGCTACTCAGCAAAAAACGATTACCGTTGGAGGTTCCAATCTAACCGCCAATGTAAGTTTGGCATTGTCTGGAACCAATGCTAATATGTTTA
>JAQUTW010000050.1 GCA_028694215.1 Paludibacteraceae bacterium
CCAACGTTTTATTTACGAACCCCCAACTATAAACATTCGTAAATGCGAAACTTATAAGATGCGTAAATGAAATGCAAATATAAAACAAAAATATTGAAAACAAATAGCTTGAAAGATATTTCGTGGAAAACTTTTTTTGTTTATTCTGTAAAAATGGTACGAAAATCCGTAATTTTGGTTGTTTAAAATTCCAAAATCTATTGTACTTTTGCCATAAACTAATTTAAAAGCAAACATTATGAATAACTTTATTTACGACATACCGGTTAAGGTATATTTTGGCGAGGATCAGTTGCAACATCTCGGTGAAGAATTAAGCAAATTCGGGAAACACGTACTGCTTACCTATGGTGGCGGTTCTATCAAAAAAATTGGTTTGTATGACAAAGTTATTGCCGAAATTAAAAAGGCAGGTCTTGAAGTTGTTGAACTCTCGGGCATAGAACCAAATCCGCGCATTGATTCCGTGCGCAAAGGTGCGCAAATGTGCAAAGACCATAAAATAGATGTTTTGCTGGCTGTTGGTGGCGGTTCCACCATCGATGCCACCAAATTTATGGCAGCCGGAGCCTGCGTCGATTTCGACCCTTGGGATTTTTTAAACGAAAAGCAAGCATCTGTTGAAAAAGCCTTACCAATAGTTACTATTCTCACACTTGCCGCTACCGGTTCCGAAATGGACTGTGGGGGCGTTATCAGCAATCCCGAAACAAATGACAAAATAGGACGCTTAGATTCCAAAATGTTGCCAAAAGTGTCGTTTCTCGATCCTTCAAACACGTTCTCCGTCAGCCCATATCAAACAGCTTGTGGCAGTTCTGATATTTTGTCGCACATTATTGAAGTCTATTTCAATATGAACCAAGATTTATACATGCTCGACTGTGTTATGGAAGGACTGATGAAAACAGTGATAAAATATGCGCCTGTTGCCATGCGCGAACCTGACAACTACGAAGCTCGCGCCAATTTGATGTGGACTTCATCGTGGGCTATCAACAGTTTTATAGATGGCGGCAAACGGCAAGCTTGGAGCTGTCACCCAATGGAACACGAGGTTTCGGCGTTCTATGACATTACACACGGACTTGGTTTGGCCATACTCACACCACGTTGGATGGAATATTGTCTAAACGAGCAAATGGTTTCCAAATACGTACAGTTTGGCGTAAATGTTTTTGGCATCAATCCGAATCAGGAAGCAATGATTATTGCCAAACAGGCGATTGCTGCACTAAGCGACTTTTTATTCAAAACATTAGGACTAAAAAGTTCATTTACGGCACTTGGCATTGACCGTACACACTTTGAAACAATGGCAGAAAAATCCGTCAAACTCGGTGCACTGAAATACGCTTTTGTACCTTTGGACAAAGAAGATGTTCTGCGCATTTTTGAAATGTGTCTGTAAATAAATTTAATACTTAAGAACAACATCATCTATAATTTGTTTAAATATTATTCGCAATTGTTGTTGGTATAAGAACAAAAAAACTATATCTTTGTTGAAGATTTTTTATTCAAACTTCAAGAATAGTGGAAAACAACAATTATTGCATCATTATGGCAGGAGGAGTCGGCAGCCGCTTTTGGCCTTTCAGCCGAACCTCCAAGCCAAAACAATTTCTCGATTTTTTCGGAACAGGACACTCTTTGTTGCAAATGACATTCAACCGTTTTGCCAAAGTAATTCCTGTAGAAAACATTTACATCGTATCCAATCAGTCATATAAAGATTTGATTTTGGAACAATTACCTGCCATTTCTGCCAATCAGGTACTTTTAGAACCATTACGCAGAAATACCGCTCCATGTCTGGCTTATGCCGTTCATAAAATTAAATCGATTACTCATTCGGCAAATATTGTTGTAGTACCTTCTGATCATCTGATCTTAAACGAAACCGAATTTTTAAGAATTATTACAGCCGGTCTGGAGCATATAGAATTTCATGACGAGATACTGACACTCGGCATCTTACCTACACGTCCCGAAACAGGCTATGGTTACATTCAGGTAGAACCGGGCAATGCTCCGCTTCGCAAAGTCAAAACATTTACCGAAAAGCCTAATCTTGAAATGGCAAAAGTTTTTGTGGCAAGTGGTGAATTTTATTGGAACTCGGGAATGTTTATGTTCAATTTGGATACAATAATAGAAGCCTTTAAAACATTTCTCCCCGAAATTAATTCAAAATTTCAGGCAGGAGAGGCTTTTTATAACACCCCCAAAGAAGCAGGCTTTATTCAGGAAATATATGCTCTGTGCCCTAATATCTCCATCGACTACGGAATTATGGAAAAAGCTCCAAATGTTGTGGTAACAATTGGCGATTTCGGTTGGTCTGATTTGGGAACATGGGACTCATTATATGAACTGGCAGATAAGGACACTTCCGAAAATGCCGTACTCAAAGGAGAAGCCGTCTTATATAATTCTACGAACAATTTAATATCTGTAGATAAAAAATTGGTTGTAGCAGATGGTTTAGACGGTTTTTTAATCGCACAATCGGGAGATATACTGCTCATTTGTAAAAAAAATTCGGAAGCTAAAATTCGCGATTATCTAAAAGATGTGGAAACCAAATACGGCGACAAATACATTTAATTCAATAAATTATGTTCAAATTTAAAGTTTTTCATACTCCACAACCTCGCCGATTCAATCATAAACCTATTTACTGGGATCCCGAAAAAGAAGCACGCGATGAACGCATGGAGCGTGTAGAACGCGAATTAGGTCAAAACAACGGCAACAAACCGTATAAAACAGGCATTAAACGTGGCAGTTTCCGACAATATCGTTGGGAAGAAGTTCCCGAAACACAAGATATGCGCACACAACGACGCCAATCAAATATTCGTTTAGTACTGATTATCATAGCGTTGTTCATTATAGCAGCAATACTCTATTTTTCAAGTATGGACTTTTTGACATTATAACAAAGCATGAGTGACGTTATCCATTTATTACCCGATTCTGTAGCCAATCAAATAGCTGCAGGAGAAGTCATTCAACGACCTGCCTCTGTTATTAAAGAATTGGTAGAAAATGCTATTGATGCCGAAGCTACAAAAATTCAGATTATTGTAAAAGGAGCAGGACGAACTTCCATTCAGATAATTGACAATGGGAAAGGTATGTCCGAAACAGATGCACGCATGGCTTTTGAACGTCATGCCACTTCTAAAATAACTCAGGCATCCGACCTCTTTCATCTCACAACAATGGGTTTTCGTGGCGAAGCATTGGCATCTATTGCTGCTGTTGCGCAGGTAGAAGTTCGTACAAAACAAGCACAAAACGAATTAGGCGTTCTGATAAAAATTGCCGGCTCCAAAATAGAACGACAAGAGTCTGTTTCCTGCTCCAACGGCACTTCATTTTTGGTTAAAAATCTATTTTTTAACGTACCTGCCCGACGGAAATTCTTAAAATCCGACGATGCGGAAATGCGCCATATTATTGCTGAAGTACAACGCATTGTGCTGGTAAACCCACAAATTGAATTTCAACTTTTTAATGGCGACGAATGTATCTACGATTTGCCGACAAGCAATGAACGTCAACGCATTGTAGCGGTTTTTGGCAAGAAAACCCGCACTATCACCCAACAATTAGTACAAATAGAAGCCTCTACCGAATTAGTTTCCATTTTCGGATTTGTAGGTAAACCTGAATTTGCCACAAAAAACGCCAATCAATTTTTCTTTGTCAATGGTCGTTATATGCGCCACCCATATTTTCATAAAAGCGTAATGCTGGCATACGAACAATTATTACAGCCAAATGAAAATCCGAACTATTTCATTTTTATGAAAGTTAATCCGGAAGCTATTGATGTAAATATTCACCCAACAAAAACAGAAATAAAATTTCAAGACGAACGCGAAATCTTTACCATTCTGATGGTATGTGTAAAAGAAGCGTTGGGTAAATTTAATGTTACTCCGTCTATTGATTTCAATACCGAAGGGCTGATTGATATGCCTGTTTTTCCGGCAGACCATCCCATAGTACCACCGACCGTAAAAATAAATCACGATTATAATCCTTTTAAAACATCGGCAGCTACTACACAAAAACCTATTCGACAAGATTGGGAAGAATTATACAAAGGATTTTTGAATGAAAAAGAATCCGACATAAACGAAACTCCAAAGCAACCTCAACCGCTCTTTCAGGACACAGAAGGAACTTCTCTGACGTTTTTTCAATACAAAAATCAATATATTTTTACTGCTGTAAAATCAGGATTGATGGTGATTGACCAACAACGTGCCATACAACGCATTCTGTTTGAAGAGCTTCTAAATCAAATTGAAAATCAGCAATCGGTTTCCCAAAAATTATTATTTCCGGAAGTCCTTGAATTAGATGCCGAAGATGTTATTGCTTTCAATCAGATTAAAGACAAAATAACTCTGTTAGGGTTTGATTTTGAGCCATTTGGCAAACAGACGTATTCTATAAATGGCGTTCCGGCTCTACTTGCCAACGAATCAAACATCATAGAAATTTTGATGAATCTGATTGCCGATACAAAAGAGAATCATCAATTCGCTACAGAATGGAAAAATATGCTGGCACTACGTTTAGCAAAATCTTCTGTAAAAACTACACTCGCGCCTTTGTGCCAAACAGAAATGAGCCATTTGATAGACCAACTGTTTGCCTGTAAAAACCCAAACTTAACAGCTGACGGGAAAAAAATTGTTTCCATTATTTCTTTGGAAGAATTAGAAAAACGCTTTTAAGCATCAAAATAAAGGCTTTTCATAAGACAATGATATTGGGAAGTACATCCAAATATCATTGTCTGTTTTTTTCGTTTTTTATTTCCCATTTTTAGTGTGTTTTGATGTTTGTCGTTTGTTACTTTTTATCAAAAAAAAGACATTTTTTGGCGAATGTGTTTTTTTATTTGAAAAAAAGATGTATTTTCGCATGTTAAAAAATCCTTTTTCTCTTAATCATGCAAACAATCATACAGAAATATTTAGCAAATATCAACTGGTCAATTACTCCCGAACAACTTTATGAACCAATAGGTTACACTCTGGAAAGCGGAGGGAAACGGATTCGCCCGCAATTAGTATTGATGGGTTGTGCATTATTTGACTCCGATTTTAAGAAAGCTTTGGACGCTGCCATTGCAGTAGAAATTTTTCATAACTTTACCTTGTTGCATGATGACGTAATGGATCATGCAGAAATGCGCCGTAACCGTCCGACAGTTCATACAAAATGGGATGAAAATACAGCTATTCTTTCCGGTGATGCCATGCTGATAAAAGCCTATCGCTTTTTAGAAAAAATAGAACCCGAAAAATTATTAAAAGTATTGCCGATTTTTTCAGAAATGGCTCTACAAGTATGCGAAGGGCAACAATATGACATGAACTTTGAGAACAGCGAAGAGATAGGTGAAGATGAATATTTTAAGATGATTCGCCTAAAAACGGCTGTTCTTTTAGCAGCAAGTTTGCAAATCGGAGCCATTATCGGAAATGCTTCCACCGAAGATGCACATTGGCTTTATGAGTTCGGTATTGCCATCGGTATCGCTTTCCAGTTGCGCGATGACTATTTGGACGTCTATGGCGACCCAAAAATATTTGGCAAAAAAATTGGTGGCGACATTCTATGCAAAAAAAAATCATTCCTTTTAGTGAATGCGCTAAAAACAGCAAAACTTTGGCAAAAGGCTGAATTAAAAGAAATTATCAATAGTGACGCACTACCCGACGATGAAAAAATTGCAAAAGTAACAGCTATCTATAATACAATGGAAATTCCGCAATTGTGCGAGAAATTTATTAATAACTATATGGACAAAGCTCTCACTTATTTAGACAAAGTGAATGCTCGTTTTCCAAAGCAGCCACTGATAGACTTGGCAATACAACTTTCCGGCAGGAAAGAATAACATAACCTCAAAATAAATCATTATGCCTTACCGTAGATTACCAAAAACAGATTTGGCCAGAATAAAATCTCTTGAGAATATAATTGAATATGGGCGACATGGATTCGATGATTTACCCATATCGTTTAAACTGCAACACGATGCAGAAACACAATTACCTCTATTTCAACATCTTGTTGTTCAATATCAACAAACATACGAAAATCAGGTTTCTGCCAATAAAAAACACGCACAGATAGTAAAAAACATTCGTTTATATCTTTCGCATTTCATTCAGGTATTAAATTTATGTGTATTAAGAAATGAAATAAAGAAAGAAAACAAACGTCTTTACCATTTGGATCCTAATGACTATACAGTACCCGATTTAACCAGCGAAGCTGCTTTGAAAAAATGGGGAAAATATATTATCGACGGTGAAAATGAACGAACAGGAAACGGAGGAATGCCCATCTACAATCCTACAATAGCCAAAGTAAAAGTACATTACGACATTTTCAAGGAATACAATAACAATAAAAATGTTTACCAATCAAGTACTGCACGCAATCAAAATAATGTAGCTACCATGCGTACTGAAATAGATAATCTGATAAAAGAAATTTGGGATTCGGTAGAAAATAAATATAAAGACCTTCCACCTTATAGTCGTTTGAAAAAATGTCAAGAATGTGGCATAGTGTATTATTACCGTAAAGGCGAAAAGAAACTGACACCGGCAGACGACAAAGTAGCACAAGAAGCATAATTCCGATACAAGATTTATAATTGTCCGGCTTCTACCAAAATGATGATACGTTCTATCATCTCATCGTCTTTGTTCTTACCAAAATCCGATTTGAGGTCGGCACCAAACATTTTTGCGAACAATTGCCAAAATCCGGCAACAAAACCACCTCTATATGATTTTATCAAATCAAAAGAGGAGGCTTCGCACTCTCTGTCTATCAACCTGATAAGGAGCTTACCCTGTCTAAATGTCATACGCTTAAATATGGGCTCATATTTTTTATATAGTTCCTTTTCGTATTTTCGCATAAACTCATTTCTTGCTTTCTTAGTAGGCAGCCGCATCAATGTATCATTGGCTTCAATCATTACTTGACGCACGACTTTTGACAAAGGTAAGGTTTTCTTTACATCTCTTACCAAGCGCCAATAGTATTGCTCTTCGCGTTTATTTTTAAATTTATAAGGAGGGAAACAATAAACCGTAGGCAGCTTAAACACCAACACGGTATCTTGACCTACAATAATTGCAGGATATTGGTTAACCGTAACTTTATCAAGATTACTGATTTTCAGATTGTTCTGTGGTATTAAATTACCACATACGGTTACCAAAAATACTATAACACATAATAATCGTTTATACACGAAGACAAATTTACAAATAAATAACAATCATTTTTTTATTAAATATGTTTTATATAACTTTGTAAATCTTTTTTAAATAAAATAATGTATTGAAAGTGAAAAAGTTATTGTGTTTAGCATTTATCTGTTTGTATGTATCTCAAACCATATCAGCTCAAGTTGCAACTATTATACCAAACTCTTATGTTCCGGCAAATGCCTCAGTTTCTTATGTAAAAGCATGGTTGCCATTTCACAATCCGGCAGCCTTGTCACACGAGAAAATCGGAGCAATACAATTACAATACGACAATCGATACATAACCAAAGAACTTTCTACTGCACTTATAAGTGGATGTTATTCAACGCCTTATGTTAATATTGGTGCCTCATTTTCTTATTTTGGTTATTCCGTTTATAATGAAATGCTTGCCGGTTTAACTTTTGCCCGCACCTTTGGTGACCGCTTCAGTGTCGGCATAGAATTTGACTACTACACCGTTTATTTCTCACCTTCTGAACGTTATAAAGGTACCGTAACTGCCAATATTGGTATGCAGGCAAAGGTAATTCAAAATTTTTACATTTCTTTTTCCGCTTTCAATCCTGTTTTTTCTAAAATAAAGACGGATTTTTTAGATAAATCGTTGCCTGTTGTATTCAGTTTAGGAACGCTTTACCAAATAACAGAACAAGTCGATTGGTTAACCCAATTGGACAAAGAGGTAAAATCGCCTTTACGCTGGGCGACAGGTGTTGAATATCATCCATTCAAAGAATTTTTGGTCAATGTTGGAGTTTATGGGTCAGATTACGTCGTGCCGACATTAGGCATTGGGATTCAATTTTCAGGTGTAGAATTTCATTTGAACACAGAATATCATACAACACTTGGTTTCAGTGCATTAGGAGCATTACGTTATACTTTTCAATCAGATAAAGCCCAATGAAACACTATCTGTTTTTGTTGATTTTTTTGTCTGTATGGTCTACTCTTTTTGCACAACGTGAATTGGCTAAAGACAGGGTAATAGAAAAAATCTATGAACAATTGATGGAAACAACAGAAGGCGAAGGTGATTTTTCTACTTTGTATGACGACCTATCTTTTTTTGTTGAAAATCCTATCAATCTGAATAATACCACGAAAGAAGAGTTGGAAAAACTGCGGTTGCTCTCCGATATACAAATAGAGAATCTCCTCTATTACATTTACGTAAATGGTAAAATGGAAACTATTTACGAACTGCAACTAATAGAAGCCATGGATGTTTTTACCATTGAACTGTTACTACCATTTATCAAGATTGGTGCTGCCGGCAAATCAGAACATTATCAATTTAAAGATATCCTAAAATACGGAAAGCATAAATTTTTAGCACGTTTTGACGGCACATTTGAGCAAAAACAAGGTTATCTGCAAACAGGAAAAGACTCCGAAACACAACAATATATAGGCGACCCGTTTTATACTTCACTCAAATACAGATTCCAAAGCAAAGATTGGGTATCATTAGGCTTAACGGCAGAAAAAGATGCCGGAGAACAGTTTTGGGGAGCCTACAATAAAGGTTATGATTTTTACTCCGGTTTTTTACAAATAAATGATTTGTGGAAATTTAAAACCATTGTTGCCGGTGATTTCAGAGCCAATTTTGGTCAAGGCTTGGTTTTATACAACGAGTTTCGTTCCGGAAAATCGACCTCTGTAGTTAATGTTACGGCACAAAGCAGCGGTTTGAAAAAATTCAGCTCAACAGACGAATTTAATTTTTTTCGTGGCATAGGAGCAACTGCTCGTTTTAAAGGTTTTGACATTACCGCATTTTATTCGTATCGTAAAATGGACGGCGACACAACAGGAGGAAGCTTCAGTTCTTTTAAAACAGACGGCTTGCATCGCACAATAGGAGAGATGGAACGAAAACGCACTATTGACAGACAAGTATTGGGATTCAATGCCTCATATCGCCACCCAAAATTCAAAATAGGTTTTACAAGTGTAGGATCATGGCTAAACATTCCTTTAAGTTTAGACATAAAACCTTATAATCAGTTTTACTTTCAGGGAGATAAACAATTCGCTGCCAGTTTAGATTATTATTTCCAACTACAAAAATTTCGCTTTTGCGGCGAAACTGCCATAAATGAAAAAGGTGCAATAGCAACCTTAAACAGCGTTTTTTATTCACCTGTTTCTATACTGAACTTAGTTATCTTACAACGTTATTTTTCGCCTAAATACGATGCCTTTTTTGCAAATGCTTTTTCTGAAAACAGTAAAACCAATAATGAAAATGGCATTTATGTAGGAATGGAAATAGAGCCATTTCGCTTGTGGAAGATATCAGCCTTTGCCGATGTTTTTCAATTTCCTTGGTTGCAATTCGGTGCAAATCAACCATCAACAGGTTATGAAACCTTTTTGCAGATAGACTACAAACCACAGCGCAACATCGAAATGTTTGGACGGTTTCGCCATAAAAGCAAAGAAGCTAATATATCGACAATGGAAACAAAAATGGCATATATAGATAAGATAGAAAAAACATCTTTCCGTTATCAAATTGCCTATCAAGTAGGTAAAATTGGTTTCAAAAACATTATAGAAATAAATGGAGCAGATAACGAAGGGACTCTTCCAACTTATGGTTTTCTAATTGTGCAAGACATTATCTATCAACTAAATAGTATTGATATGACCTTTAATTTGCGCTACGAATTTTTTGATGCTCAAAATTATAACAATCGTTTTTATGTTTACGAGCGAGATGTGCCTTATGTTTCTTCTTCACCTGTTTTATATGGAAAAGGATGTCGCTACTACTTCAACTATAAATATGGTATAATTGATGGATTAGCCATGTATTTGCGTTTGGCAGAAACTATTTATACCGATGATAGAGAAACTATCGGCAGCGGGCTGGAAACCATACAAGGTCATGTGAAAACCGATTTTCGCATTCATTTACAATATCAGTTTTAATAACAAATGGTTCTGTTTTTCTTACTGATTGGCGTTTCGTGTATTTAAAAAATCCACTAACTTTGTAACCTATTTGTATCAATCATGAGGCGTCTGCTTTTATCTCTCACAATTCTGTTCGCTATACTTATCACTGCCATAGGAGAAGAAATTCCCTTTCGCATTACTGCCGATTTCTATGGCGGATATATTTTGCCCATATCAAAAAATCTGGAACTAACTGCCAAAAATCCGGTATTGGGAGGAGAAGTTGATGTAGAATTTCTCCCTCGTGGCAAATATAATTGGGAACAACAATGGGGATTTCCTACTATTGGTGTGGGATTTGTAGGAATGGATTTAGGCAATCCGGAAATTCTTGGACAAGCATTCGCTATTTATCCGTATGTATTAGTTCCGATAGTTAAAACCAAGGTTTTCAATTTAAATTACAAAGTTGGCGCAGGCATGAGTTTTTTTACCAAAACATGGAATGATTGTGATACTTTACACGGAATCAATGCCGCCACTGCCAATTCTACCATTGGTTCTACCGCCAACATTTATCTTTCAACCGGTGCCAATATGCGTTTCGAAGTTGGACGCGGCGTATCACTCGGGCTTGAATTGGGATATAACCACATGAGCAACGGCAGCATATTGCAACCCAATGGCGGCATGAATCTTTTATATGGGAAAATAGGTATCGGTTATCAACCCAAATCAGACAAATTTGTACAACCGGTTAAGGCTCAAGTGCGTAATTTGCCTTTCGACATATTTTTAGACATTGTGGCATCAGGCGGTGTACGCGAACTTTATTACCGCGATAACAAACGTTACGGAATTGCAGCATTACATTTGGCTACAGCGGGAAGAATAAGCAATTTTTATGCTTTGGGCGGAGGTATAGATGTATTTTATGATGGCGTATTTGTACAACAAGGAACGCGTGGCGACGAGAAATACACTCAACACACCTATTACGGACGTTACTTTATTCCCAACGAAAATTTTGAAAATAAAATGAGATGCGGTTTGTCTATTGCCAACTACTTTATCATCGGTCGCGTTACAGCAGAACTTGATTGGGGATTGTATCTATATGACGGCGTACGTAATGCAAACCCAAAACCTCACGAACGTTATGGTTATAACCGTCCAATGTTTTATTCCTACAATATTGACGAAGAAGATGGGTGGAACTACTTTCGTTTAGCCATGAAAATTCATATCTGGGAAGGACTTACAGCCAATGTTGCAGTTAAAACACACCTACAAAAAGCCGAATTTATTGAATTTGGCTTGGGTTATCAAATCCCGTTTATATTTAAAAAAAATAGAATAATAGAAAGCCAACCTGTTGTGCATTTAGGAAAAAGTAAAAAAATAAAGTAAAAAAAGATTGTTCATTTGACAAAAAAGTCGTATATTTGATTATTAATCAGATAATTAAATATAATGAACAATCTCGTACAAAACTA
>JAQUTW010000051.1 GCA_028694215.1 Paludibacteraceae bacterium
AGTTTTGTACGAGATTGTTCATTATATTTAATTATCTGATTAATAATCAAATATACGACTTTTTTGTCAAATGAACAATCTTTTTTTACTTTATTTTTTTACTTTTTCCTAAATGCACAACAGGTTCTACCTTATCATTTTGTATCTGAGCACAATAACTTCCTGTACGTGCTCCTGTAGCTTGTGTTACCATTGTACCATAAGCTGTAAAGCCCATATATGTCTGCTTAACATTGGAGCCATTCCAATATTTTAATTGAGCACTTCCATCAAATGCAGTACCGCCCCAATTTTCAAAACTTGGGTCTGTTAATTGCTGTGCGAACATATTGCCACAGCCAAGTACCATTGCAAACAAACTAATTATAAAATGTATTTTTTTGATAGTCATACGATTACTGTTTTAATTGTTTTTTTAATTTTCTTCTTACTGATTTATTCCATAGATATATGGACAACAAACACATAAGGTTATCCACATAAACCATACAGCCCAACGTGAAAACGTCAGGTTATATTCAAATTAAGAATGTCAGTCGGAGCTAAAACGTAAACGAAAACGATGCTTTTCGGGTAAATCTTTTGCGGCATTCATCAATGCACGCAAATTGGAAAGCATGTGAGCCATATAAGAGGCTACAATGGCTTCGGTAGGGTGAATAAAACAAATTTGTCGGTCAGTTACCAATAAATCATAAGCTTTGGCTGTTGCTAATCTTACAGGAGGGGTAGTGACATTTTCCATTATGTTTCTGCTTTCTGTCGTTTCAGGAGCATAAGTGCAAAACAATTCATCACGCATAGAAACAAAACTTGCCCAAAAGAACCAATAAATTAGTCCTTTGTATAGTTTAAGAATAAAACTTTTGACAAGTTTGAAGATAAGCATCTTTTACTGCTTTTTATTAACGCTGCAAATTTACAATTTTATTATTTTATACGAAAATAAAAATGCACTTTTAGTTACACATACAAACTAATTAACTATATATCTGAACATTAGCAAATCTTAATTTTGTTAATATATATTAAAAGCAATAGGGAATGCCTAATAGTTTAATAGAAAATTATCTACTGTGATAATTAAAATCCGGTTTTTTATAATCCGGTTTGCCAAAAAGTAAAAAATTAGCGCAACAGAGAAAAAGAGAAACCTTTCTTCTGCAATGCCTCAATGGCTTCAGGTAAAGCAGGAATGGTATTTTTAGAAGATTTTTCAGAATCGTGAAACACAATAATTGAGCCATTTCGAGCATAACGCTTCACAATACGCACAATTTTTTCCGGACTCAATTTGCGATTATAGTCGCGAGTGATGACATCCCACATCACAACAGTATATTTTTTCTGCAAATCCTCTAATTGTGAAAGCTTTATCCGTCCATAAGGTGGACGAAACAGAGTACTGTGAATATAAGAATCGGCTTCTGTCACATCTTTACAATAAGCATCTTGTTCGGTACAAAATCCTTTCAGATGGTGCATGGTATGGTTGCCAACATCATGACCTTCCTGTTTTATCTGCTCAAACAAAGCGGGATATTTACGCACATTGTCGCCCACACAAAAAAAAGTAGCTTTTATCTGATAATGACGAAGGATTTCAAGAATCTGAGGAGTCGTTGTCGGACATGGACCATCATCGAAAGTAAGATAAACCGTTCGCTTATTTGCCCGTTTCATTCGCCAGATTCCTTTCCAAAAGAATCTGACGAATGAGGGCGGTTGCTCTATAAACATATCTACTGATTATTTTGGCATCAGTTTGATGTACGACTGTAATATGTTACTATATTTTTCTGCTAACGGACTATGTGCTTCCGAGCAAGATAAATAAATATTCTGCAAAAGTCCCAAGTTCTGCTTAACACTTAAACTACGTGAAACGGCAACTCGTTGAGAAGGTGACAGTTGGGCATTCCATTTCAATGCTTGTATGCAACCATCGCCAACTGCATCCATAATGCTATCGCCAAGAGCGACATCGCCAAGAGCATAATACTGATTTGCCAGCAACAATGAATAATAATCGTGCGGAACAGTAGTACTTGGAATAACCTGCATACAATAATCAAGAGCTTCTTTAGCTTTTTCTTTCTGACCTTCCTGTATCAAGTTCTCAACCAATTCGGAAAACATCAATCGCAACGTATAACACATACGCAAGTTGGTTTCTTCCAAATAAACATTCGGATTATCAATGCCACCCCATTTGAATTTATGCATCATATTATCAAACATGGCATCAGTATTGACCATCGATTTATAACCACCATCAATAGGTACAATACGATAAGCCAAACCTTCCAAACGCATATAACGTTTGATATCGGGATAATATTCATCACCAACCGTAGCGGCAACATACATCGGACGCTCCCATCGATTGGTATTAATCATCTCAAGCATCATTAATTTGGTTTTATCCAAACTACGCCCAAGTTTTATTTCCATTGTAGGAACAATCTTGCTACTATCTTTTTCGCTAACCGTTTGTGTTTTAAGTACTTGTTGCTTATCTATCGGAACGGTTAATTTTGAAGCAAATACATTACCAATGCCGTTTTCATCAATAAATTCAGGATCTCTCATTATATCAAGAGCCAGACTCAACGGCATCGTTCCGTTAAACTGTGGATGATCCATCACACGCGAAACATCCAAATGATTCTGCACATAATCTTTGCGTTCCCACGAAATAGGCAGTGGTGCCGACTTGTAAGCTCCACGTTTCATTTGGTCGATATACCAATCGGTTTGCAAATAACTCAGATTGCAAACACGTACATCGGTACGTTCACCTTCCACTTCCTGATTATACCAAAGCGGAAAAGTGTCATTATCACCATTAGAGAAAATAATGGCATTGGGAGCACAACTATTCAAATAATTGGCACCAAAATCGCGTGCAGTTGTTCTTCCACTTCTATCGTGGTCGTCCCAATTTTGTTCTGCCATTAATGCCGGAACACTTAAGCAAAGCAAAGAGGCAATAATAGCCGATACTGTTTTGGGTAATAATTTATTCAACCATCGTACCAACATCAGCACACCCAAGCCTATCCATATACAAAAGGCATAGAACGATCCTGCGTAAGCATAATCTCGTTCACGTGGCTGATTGGGAGTTTGATTCAAATATATAACAATGGCAATACCCGTCATAAAAAACAGTGCAAATGTAATCCAAAAACTTTGAGAGCCTTTTTTACCTTTGCTCAACTGCCAAAGGATTCCCAAAATTCCGAGCAAAAGTGGCAACATATAATATGTATTATGTCCCTTATTGTTTTTTACCACATCCGGTAATGCCGACTGGTCGCCCAAGCGGGCATCATCTATAAAACCGATACCGGAAATCCAGTTTCCTTTATCAATTTCACCAGAACCTTGCAAATCGTTCTGACGTCCGCTAAAATTCCACATAAAATAGCGGAAATACATATAATTAATTTGATAATTGAAGAAAAAGTAAAGATTTTCGCCAAATGTCGGTTTAGTAATAATTTTACGATCACCACATCTGTCAACCGACACTTTTTCTCCTTTTATATCACCCCAAGCCTTGTAAGCGTCGGCATGAGCAGTACTATACATACGCGGGAAAAGCATTTCGAATCGGCTGTCCATTTCATACCCTTTGTGCTTGTAACTCGAAATAACATAGCTGTCTTTTTCATCTTTAGATGTTTTTTCTTTCTGCATCCAAATAGCATTGCCGCGTTTTTCGATAGGTACACAATAATTACCTTCTTGTTTCAGCACTTCAGGTGCAGAATAGACTGCACCGTAAAACAAAGGTCTGTCACCATATTGTTCACGATTTAAATAATATTGAAGGCTGAACACATCTTCCGGAGAGTTCTGATCCATTGGAGGGTTGGCTGCCGAACGAATAACAATCATGGCATACGAAGAATAACCTACCAACATCATTGTCATACACAAAACAATGGTATTCAATATTTTATTATTCAATTTTTTATATGTAAACACAAATAAACAAAATGCCGCAAAAATAAGCAGCCCTAAAACAACGCTGTTGCCTAAAAATGGTATCCCCAATAAAACAACAGACAAGAGGAATGCTATTTTTATATTCAGCGGCTTCTTTTCGCGTTGTGTTTCGCAAATTGCCCAAATAAGTACGGCAACTGTAACAACAAGATAAACAAAGACTCCGGTATTGAACGAACAACCAATGACATTCACAAAGAAAAGTTCAAACCAACTTGCCACTTTTACAAAACCAGGGATTAACCCGTACAAAACAGCCAGTAAAATTACGACTGATGTCAATAAAGCCAATAAAGTATTTTTAGTGGTAATCTTATATTTCTTAAAATAATAAACCAATACAATGGCAGGAATTGCCAACAAGTTCAGCAAATGCACTCCTATTGACAAGCCCATCAAATAGGCAATAAGAACAATCCAACGTGATTCGTAGCCAACCTCGGCATCTTCCCATTTCAAGATAGCCCAAAACACGATGGCAGTAAAAAACGATGAATAAGCATACACCTCACCTTCCACTGCGGAAAACCAGAAAGTATCGGAAAAAGTGTAAGCCAACGCTCCCACCATACCGGCACTAAGAATAGCCACAATTTTCCAAGTCGAAAAATCGTCTTCCGACTTAACAAGAATTTTGCGTGCCAAATGAGTGATTGTCCAAAACAAGAACAAAATAGTAAAAGCGCTGCACAATGCCGACATTGCATTTACCATCATCGCCACATGCGACGGGTCGGAAGCAAACATAGAAAAGATGCGTGCCGTAAGCATAAAGAACGGCGCTCCGGGTGGATGCCCCACATCTAATTTATAGGCAGCAGAAATAAATTCGCCGCAATCCCAAAAACTTGCCGTCGGTTCTATAGTCATCAAATAAGTAACCGCAGCGATGAGAAAAGCTACCCAACCAAACAACTGGTCGTAAAGTTTAAATTTTTTCATAACATTTGTTGTTGTCGTAAAGCACAATATAACAAAAAATCGGGCAAAGATACTCAAAATTGTTGAATAAGTAATTTAATCGAGTAATTGAATAAGCAAAAAACACGAAAGCATAACAATGCCAAAAGCACAAAATCAGGATTTAAAAGCAAACAAACATAATTTTAGATTATAATAATTATTTCTTATCTTTGTCGAATTATTTGCATCGCATTATTAAAAACAAACCATTTATTTTTTATATTTTATAAACTCTGATTTTTTCTATTAAAAACTTTTTAATTTTATCATCTATGAAAAGACAATCAACACAAGTGTTTAACGTAATTTTTGCGTTAGTATTTTGCGTATTTGGTTTTACAAATGTAAATGCGCAACTTCCGGGACCGGGTGTAGATCCGAATTCCGTAATTTTAGACGATTTTGAAAGCGGTTCTCTTTCCAAATGGAAAGCAACCTCTGTCGATCGCGGGCAAAAACAATCTATTGAATTGGCAGATGCCGAGCAAGGCGACCCTGTAAAATTCGGACGCTATGCTCTGAGACTGACAGTAGATTACACAACCGCGCAAGCCGATCAGACCATTACTTCCGGTTTTGTTACCACCGATTATCAAATTGCCGGCAACTCAAGCAGTTCTTCGGGCACTCGACGCATTGGCTTTTGGTGCTATGTCAGCCCTGACCAACCGGGTATTCAAGGTGCATGGTTTCGTTGCAGCACGCGTAAAATCGGAGCGACTTCAGGTATCAATCAAATTGACATGGTGCCTAATGAAATTAACTGGACGGGGTGGAAATATGTATATGTAGATGTTCCTGCCAACCACGAATTTCACCCGAGTAACGGTATCCGCATTATGGTATTGAAAGGCTACCCCAATTATTATATGAAAGGTTACCTGATTGCAGACAACATTCGCAATTATGATCCTGCCTATGCTGAGGATTTATATCAACCGACCATTGATGCCTTTACAGCTAACAATCAAGCTATAAGTGGCGAATTTACAACCAATGAATTTGTTTTTGAAGCCACTTATCATGACAGTGGCAGTGTCATCAGCGGAATCAATTACAATAACTTAAAAATCTCCATTGATGGTACCGAATTTAAAAAAGGAGACAATGGTCTTACAATCGATTCCATCAACAGTAAAATTTCACTTTCAAATTTAAAGCTGTCGAACGACACACATACAGCTTCCGTATATATCGAAGACAGATTTGGTAATTTTACTACCAGAACCAACACTTTTACCGTCAATGCGCAAGGTGGCACTTCTACCACATTTGAACTTGTTCCTGCCGAAAAAGCTTATATTGGTAAATCGTTTGAACTTAAATTAAAAACCAACAATGCACAAGATGTAAAAGAGTTAGCCATCGTTATGAATTGTAACTCTTTTGGCAGCATAGCCTCAACAGGAGGCGTGGTATTCGCCGAATCTGCTAAAAGTAGCACTTACAGCTATGATGCCCACACCGGTAATTTGACTTTGAACATAACCAACAATGTAGCAACTGCCAGCAACAATACTTTGGCAACCATTACTGTTGATATTACAAAATTTATCAGCGCATCGGACGCACTCACCTGCACACCTGTATCGTCAAAAGCAATATTTGCCGACAACTCGACATCACTCTTTAAATTATTTAACACATTCAGCCGTCCAATAACAGCCACATACGCATTTAGCGTTTTAAAACGTGTTGTTGGTGCCGGTGGTGAAGTAAAAACACTTGACCTGTCAGGAAGTGCATTACCGGCAGCCAATGTTATTGTAGTAACCGACGCTTTTGCTCCAATAGAAACAGTACAATCCGATGCTAACGGTATTGCTACCAATATGAAATTTACCAATTCAGTACAAACCGTACGTATGTTGGTAGAAAAAGGAGGAGATTATTCGTATATGGAAACCGTACGTACACTTGCGCCTAAACTTACCAAAGATCCCACTTACATTCATTCCGGTATTACCAAAAATCCGAATACTTCCAAAACCATCACATGGATGGCAAATCCTGTAACATCGGTTGATGCTGCCATTATGAAACTTGCCAAAAAAGCCGATGGTGAAGCTGCATTCAAAGAATACATAGGTACAACCCGCATAAGCGAATACAATGCAGTAGCCGGATTGGGTGTAACCCGCTCATTTGCTGTAACCGTGAACAACCTTGAGCCGGGTACCGATTACATCTACCAAGTAGGCGACGGAACAAACTGGTCTGCTACACACGAGTTTGCCACTACAACCAACGACAACAAATTCTCTTTCTGTGTTTTTGGAGACGTACAGGCTTCTAGTATTGAGCATATGAACCGTATGATAAGTGCAGGCAAGAAAATTGCCGCCATGGAAACAAAACCTGCTTTCTGCACACAAGTTGGTGATTTTAACGATTCGGACGACCGCTTCGATTTAATGTCGCTTTACGGATCTTTTGTAAACACCTGCGACACGTTTGCCAACATCAACTGGGCAGGAGGTTATGGCAACCACGAATATATGGGCAATCCGGATGCCGACAATATCAAATTCTATAACGGACATCCAATATTGGAAACTTCCAATAAATATGATGTAAAAGCGGTAGGAACAGGTTCCTACTATATAGAAATCGGAAATTTGTTGTTCATCAATCTCGATTGGGAACATCACGGATCGGGTTATGCTTTTGCTACAGTTATGCAGGAGCAAGCTAAATTTTTGGAAGAAATCCTCTCCAAAACTACCAAAACATGGAAAGTGGTAAATATGCACTATCCCATCTATCCGTCACAATTTACCAATGGAGCACAAACTACTTATCCACCAATCTTTGACAAATATGGTGTTCAGGTATTCTTGTGTGGACACGGTCATTCTTACCAACGCACACAAGTAAAAGGCGGCGTTTATTTGTCAGACCCGATCAATCTCCGCACATTCACACCTGTTATAGGAGGCACACTTTACTGGCAAGCCGGCGAAATGAAAGTTGCTACACAACAAAGCAGATGGTTTCATTGCGAAGTAGAAGGCAAAAAAATGACTGTCAATGTATTTGATGCCAACGACAATCGCATGAACGATGAAAGTTTTGTACTTTATGCCGGAGGAATTGGCGAAAGCACCGTTAATTTCAGCATAGAAAGTGGCAATGGAACATTAAAAGCCACTGTCGATAATTCAGAAATCAGTACAGGCAATACAGTCAGTCAAGCCAAACAAGTTATTTTCACTGCTACTCCTGCCGATGGTCAAGCAGTAAAATCTTGGACAATAAACGGTAAAACGGTACTACAAGGCAATGTATTAAAACTCTATCCGGATACAAACTTAACGGTAAGTGTTGCGTTTGGAGTTCCTACGGCATGCAAAACCGTTTTTGCGCCTAATTTAAATATTTATCCAAACCCGTCTAAAGACATATTGAACATTACAGGTGCAGAAAGTTGTACTTTAAAAATTAGCAATATTATGGGTACTACTTTGCAAGTTCAAAAAGTAACTTATGCAAACGAAGCGGTCAACTTAAACGGATTGCCTGCAGGAATTTATTTCTTCCGTTTCGAAAAAGATGGAGAATCAAAAGTAATGAAAGTAATAAAACAATAGTGCTATTCAATTGCAAACAAAAAAGGCTGAACAAATGTTCAGCCTTTTTTTGTAGTTGCGGAGGAAGGATTCGAACCGACGACCTCCGGGTTATGAGCCCGACGAGCTACCACTGCTCTACTCCGCGATATTGGACTGCAAAGATACTACTTTTTTTGTAATCTACAAAAAAAGTTATCTTTTTTTGATTTTTTCTGCATACGCCAAAAGAGTTTGGCATAACAAATCGTTCTCTTCCCTTGTTCCAACGGTAAATCTCATACAGTTGGCACATAAAGTAACAGTTGTTCTGTTTCTCACTACAATTCCCTTTTCAATCAACATTTGATAGATTTCATTGGCATCTGTTACTTTTACCAACAAAAAATTGGCATCAGAAGGATAAATTTTTTCGACAAATGGTAATTTTTGCAACCGCTGCCCCAACAAAACACGCTGTTCTAAAATTTCCGCCACACGCTGTTGTAACTGATTATTGTTTTCTAAAACAGATAATGCATGACGTTGCGTCAATACATTAATATTATATGGATATTTTATCTTTGTCAGGATAGCGACAATTTCGGGCGAAGCGAAAGCCATACCCAAACGAACTGCAGCACTTGCCCAAGCTTTTGAAAAGGTTTGCAATACCACCAAATTGGGAAATTCAGGCAATTGCGGCAAAATATCGGGAACGGATGAGAAATCGATATATGCTTCGTCGAGCACTACAATACCATCAAAATTCTTGATAACTTTCAATATTTCGTTACGGTTCAAGCTATTGCCGGACGGATTATTTGGCGAACACATCCAAATGAGTTTTGTATGCTCGTCACACGCCGACAATAATTTATCTGCCGACATTTGAAAATTCTCATCTAAATTGACCGTTCTGTATTCTACATCGTTAATATCGGCACACACATGATACATTCCATAAGTCGGTTCTATAGCCACCACATTATCTTTTTGTGGTTCACAAAATGCACGATACAGCAAATCAATGGGTTCATCGCTGCCATTTCCCAAAAAAATAGAATCGCAAGCCACTCCTTTTACTTCACTTATAGCTTTTTTCACGCGCAATTGCAATGGATCGGGATAACGGTTATACGGCGTATCATAAGGACTTTCGTTGGCATCCAAATAGACCGAAGCTGTGCCATGAAACTCATTTCGAGCACATGAATACGGTTTTAGTCGCCAAATATTCGGACGCGTTATTTTTTGTAAATCTATCATATAGACAATATTTGCAAAACGCTGATTTTTTCAGGACGTACTTGTTTATCATCTTTAATGGCTTTTGCAAACGGCACATGCACAATTTCGTTGTTTACAACACCAATCATCACACTACGTTGTTCATCGAGCAACGCATCAACGGCTGCAACGCCCATACAACTTGCCAAAATACGGTCGAATGCAGAAGGCGAGCCACCTCGTTGCAAATGTCCAAGAATCGAAACACGAACATCATAATTTGGGAAATTCTGTCGAATTCTGTCAGCCAATCCTTGTGCACCTCCGCCACCTTCGGCTACCAAAACGATACTGCTGTTTTTTGATTTGCGAATGCCGTTGCGCATCAAGTCTTCCAATTCCTCTACCGATGTTTGACGTTCGGGAATAACAGCTGCTTCTGCGCCTGCCGCAATGGCACTGTTCAGTGCCAAAAAGCCAGCGTCTCTTCCCATTACTTCTACAAAAAATAAGCGTTCATGCGACGTAGCCGTGTCACGAATTTTATCGACACACTGCATAATGGTATTCAATGCCGTATCGTAACCAATGGTAGAATCCGTTCCCCACAAATCGTTATCGATGGTACCGGGAATGCCGATAATCGGCACATTAAATTCCTGAGCGAACAAACGAGCTCCGGTAAGTGTGCCATCGCCACCTATTACTACCAACGCATCAATTTCTTCACGTTGCATGGTTTCATAAGCCTGTTTTCTGCCTTCCGGTGTTTCAAATTCCTGACAACGGGCTGTCTTCAGAATCGTACCACCATGTTGTATAATATTGCTGACATCTTGCGTCTGAAACTCTTTTATCTCATCTAAAATCAGACCTTTGTAACCACGATAGATAGCTTTAACGCGAATGTTGTTAAATATGGCCGTGCGAGTAACCGAACGAATGGCGGCATTCATTCCCGGGGCATCACCACCGGAGGTCAAAACTCCGATACAATTAATTTTATAGGTTCCCATAAATTGATGATTTGATAAATTAATGTCGCAAAGGTAATTAAAATCACGGAATAAAAACCGACAAGTTTAAAAAATTAAGCACAAATAGACACACTATCTCATCTCAAAATATGTGGCAATAATTCTCAAAAAAAAATTATTCAATCTTTTTGGTTCAAGACAACTTTAGCGGAAAATTGCTAAAGCTATTTATGAGTAATTTGTATATATTTTTGTTTTTATTATTGTATCTAAATTCGCACTCCTTTAGGTGTAAATAGAATGTATTTTTATTGATGCCACGGAACTTTGAAAGTCGGCTTTTGCAAGGCCCCCAAAAGTTTTCAATTCCATTTATATGAATTCCATTTTGTTTGGCAAATTCATTGTTTCCGTGATTAACAATAAAGTGATTTTTAAAGCCAGAATCTGATAATCTACTATAGGTTTTGAATCCGTCAGTATAAATAACAGAATCGACTGTTATTTGCTCTTTGATAATTGGTAAAAGTGTCTTTTCAGAGCAGTTTTCGACCATATAAGCTGAAACTTTTCTGTTGCGTTTTAGAATGCCAAAAACGATTAT
>JAQUTW010000014.1 GCA_028694215.1 Paludibacteraceae bacterium
GACGACGATGGAAATATTGTCGTAATGTTGAATAACGGTAAAATCATTGATGAACTGAATTACTCTGCCAAAATGCACCATTCGTTACTGCAAAACAGCGAAGGTGTGTCACTGGAACGTATCAATCCGGCATTGCCAACCAACGACTCAAAAACGTGGCATTCTGCTTCGGAAGAGTCGGGATACGGCACCCCCGGGCAACGTAATTCGCAATATAACTCATTGGAAGCGACGCAAGAAAATAAAAATTTTTGGGTGGAACACGAAGTTTTTTCGCCCGACAATGATGGCAATGACGATATTTTAATAGTGCATTACCAATTGCCGAAAAACGGTTTTACTGCCACAGTTACTGTTTATACGCCCAACGGAATGAAAATAAACAAACTTTACAATAATACGTTGTTGGATATGGAAGGCGTTTTGCAATGGGACGGGCAGGCCGCTTCTCTTTCTCTTTGTCAGATAGGCGTTTATGTGCTTTTTATCGAAGCCGTACATCTCGATGGTGAAGTTATTCGCTGCAAAATTCCGTGTGTGTTGTCCACGTCTAAATAAGTTTGTGGATTTTTTATATTTTATTGTGTATCCTACTGATTAAAATCAGGGTTTCATTTTAGGTGAAATTCTGTTTTTTTTGTATTCAACAAATATCTGCTTACGAATTGCCTTATTTCTATTCTTATACGTTTGATAATGAATAAAATGCGTTTTTTTATAAATAAAATTGTCGTTTTTCTTGCTTTTTTTTATTTAATTAAATATCTTTGTGAAGAATAAAAATGTAACCATGTTCAAAGCGTTTCTGCAATACCTGCAATATGAGAAAGTATATTCGCCATGTACAATAAAAGCGTACGAAACGGATTTGAATATGTTTGCCGACTATATGGAACAACAAGGAACACCGTTTGAACCTTCCAAAACGGACGCTTCGCAAATTCGGGGTTGGATGATGAGCCTTATGGAATCGGGCAAAACGGCACGAACAGTCAATCGCAAAATATCGGCATTGAAGTCGTTTTATCGGTTTATGAATAAGCAAGGTATCTTAGATATCAATCCGACACAAAAAATCATTGTCCCTAAAATAAAAAAGCCTTTGCCGACGTTCTTTAAAGAGAAAGAACTCGATCATTGGCACGATTTTGCACCATCGGAAGATGCTTTTGACGATATGCGCGACAGTCTGATTATCGAAATGTTTTATCAAACGGGGTTGCGACTTTCGGAATTGATAAATCTGAAAGATTCGGATGTGGATATGAATCGGCATACATTGAAAGTTCTCGGGAAACGCAACAAAGAGCGCATGGTTCCTTTTGGTAATACGCTCGAAGAAGAAATCCGGAATTATATGGCATTGCGCAATCGGGAAGTTGAACGCCTCGTATCCAATCTTTTTGTTTTAAAAAATGGGAAACCACTTTATCCGAAAAAGGTTTATCTTATGGTGCATAAAGTAATGTCGTGTGTGAGTACTCAACAAAAACGAAGTCCACACGTTTTGCGACATACATTTGCCACCGTAATGCTGAATAATGGGGTGGATATTAATACTGTAAAAGAATTTCTTGGACATGCAAATTTGGCAGCAACGCAGGTGTACACTCACACCACGTTTGAGCAATTAAAAAATATTTATCAACAGGCTCATCCACGAGCGCAAAAAAGGAGGATTTATGGAAATCAAAATGCAAGCGATTAAATTTGATGCTTCCGATAAACTGGAAGCTTATGTTGAAAAAAAAGTTTCGAAAATAGAGAAACTTTTTGACCAGATTTTAACGGCAGAAGTTTATTTAAAGATTGTAAAACCTGAAACTGCAGACAATAAGGAAGCCTCAATTAAATTGATAGCTCCCAATGTAAACTTTTTTGCATCGAAAGTTGCAGATTCGTTCGAACAGGCTATAGATGAATGTATAGATGCCTTAGAACGTCAAATTCAGAAACAAAAAAGTCGAAAATAAACTGTTCAAAACACAGCTTTAATTTGTCTGATAAAAAAAAGAGGATAAAAATTTGGAATTTATTTTGTAGATATAAAATAATTCTCTAACTTTGCAAGCCGTTTTGACATCCACTTGTCGGAACGGTTTGTTAAGTAGTTTGCCTCTTTAGCTCAGCTGGCCAGAGCACGTGATTTGTAATCTCGGGGTCGTTGGTTCGAATCCGACAAGAGGCTCTAAATAAGCGTTTAACACTATTTTTTGGGCAGTTACCAGAGTGGCCAAATGGGGCTGACTGTAACTCAGCTGGCTTTCGCCTTCGGTGGTTCGAATCCATCACTGCCCACAATTTTTTCTGAATTCGGCATTGCCAAAATTGGAGAAAGTTCGTAGAAAAGAGTGTTCTTGCGGAAGTAGCTCAGTTGATAGAGCATTAGCCTTCCAAGCTGAGGGTCGCGGGTTTGAGTCCCGTCTTCCGCTCGTTTGCTGTTGTAGCTCAGTGGTAGAGCACTTCCTTGGTAAGGAAGAGGTCACGGGTCCAACTCCCGTCAACAGCTCCAGTTGAGATTGTTTTTAATTTGATTTTATAATATTTACTATTTTAATTGATTAGAGTTATGGCAAAAGAAAAATTTGACAGGTCAAAACCGCACGTAAACATCGGTACCATCGGTCACGTTGACCATGGTAAGACCACATTGACAGCTGCAATTACGAAAGTATTGGCAGAAAAGGGCTTCTCAAAAGCAGACGAAATAAAATCGTTTGATCAGATTGACAACGCTCCTGAAGAAAAGGAACGTGGTATTACTATCAACACCTCACATGTTGAATATGAAACGGCAAAACGTCACTATGCTCACGTTGACTGTCCGGGACACGCTGACTATGTTAAAAACATGGTAACCGGTGCTGCTCAAATGGACGGTGCCATTATCGTTGTTGCTGCAACCGATGGTCCAATGCCTCAAACACGCGAACATATTTTGTTGGCTCGTCAGGTAAACGTACCTCGTTTGGTTGTTTTCATGAATAAATGTGATATGGTTGATGATCCTGAAATGTTGGATTTGGTAGAAATGGAAATGCGTGATTTACTTGGCGCTTATCAATTTGATGCCGACAACACACCGTTTATCCGTGGTTCTGCTCTTGGTGCATTAAATGGTGTACCTGAATGGGAAGATAAAATTATGGAATTGATGGATGCTGTTGATACTTGGATTGAATTACCAAAACGTGCAGTTGACAAACCATTCTTAATGCCGGTTGAAGACGTGTTCTCTATTACCGGTCGTGGTACAGTTGCTACCGGTCGTATTGAAACAGGTATTGTTAAAGTTGGCGACGAAGTTCAAATTATTGGTTTGGGTGCAGAAGGCATGAAATCCGTAGTTACAGGTGTTGAAATGTTCCGCAAATTGTTGGATGAAGGTGAAGCCGGCGATAATGTAGGTTTGTTGCTTCGTGGTGTTGACAAAGATCAAATCAAACGTGGTATGGTTATCACACACCCGGGAACAGTTAAACCTCATTCTGAATTCAAAGCTTCAGTTTATATCTTGAAGAAAGAAGAAGGTGGTCGTCATACTCCGTTCCACAACAAATACCGTCCTCAATTCTATATCCGTACATTGGATGTTACCGGTGAAATTACATTGCCGGAAGGAACTGAAATGGTAATGCCGGGCGATAACTTGGAAATCACTGTTAAGTTGATTTATCCGGTTGCTTGCAGCGAAGGTTTACGTTTCGCTATCCGCGAAGGTGGACGTACAGTTGGTTCAGGACAAATTACTGCCCTTTTGGACTAATAACATAAATTGATAGTCGGCTTTAATGCCGACTATTTTACGGGTGTAGCTCAGTTGGTAGAGCACTGGTCTCCAAAACCAGGTGTCGGGAGTTCGAGCCTCTCCTCCCGTGCGATAAAAATATTTGTATATGAAACTCATAAATTATTGTAAAGAGTCCTATTCGGAACTTGTTCACAAGACCACTTGGCCTTCGCGAAAAGAACTGACCAACAGCGCAGTAGTCGTATTGATTGCTTCCCTTCTTATTGCACTGGTTGTTTGGCTAATGGACTTAGGCTTTGAGAATATCATGACAGTAATCTACAAATACATTTAACCGGAGGATTAAAATGTCTGAGACAACAAAAAAATGGTACGTTTTACGCGCTATTAGTGGAAAAGAGAACAAGGTAAAAGAATATATTGAATTAGAAATCAAGAATTCTGACCTTGGACAATACGTCTCTCAAGTTTTGATACCTACGGAGAAAGTGTATCAGGTTCGTAATGGTAAAAAAATCACAAAGGAACGTAATTATTTGCCGGGATATGTACTTGTAGAAGTAGATTTGACCGGTGATGTACGCGGGCGACTTCGTAATGTGCCTAATGTTCTCGGCTTTTTGGGCGGAACATTAGACAAGGATCCCACGCCTCTTCGTATTTCCGAAGTGAACCGAATTCTCGGTTCTGTAGATGAATTGCAGGAAATGGGAGAAGATATGGCGATCCCTTATTATGAAGGTGACAATGTCAAAGTAATAACCGGACCTTTTAGTGGATTTTCAGGAATTATCGAAGAGGTAAACAACGAGAAAAAGAAACTGAAAGTAATGGTGAAAATTTTTGGACGGAAAACGCCGCTCGAGTTGGGTTTCATGCAAGTAGAAAAAGAGTGAGATGTTGTTACCATCATCACTCAAAATAGTTTCGTTAATAACAAAAAAAAAGAATTATGGCTAAAGAAATTGCTGGACTTATCAAATTGCAGATTAAAGGTGGTGCGGCAAATCCATCACCCCCGGTTGGACCTGCTTTGGGTGCAAAGGGTATTAATATCATGGATTTTTGTAAGCAATTTAATGCCAGAACCCAAGACAAAGCAGGTAAAATATTACCTGTAGTTATTACGTACTACACAGATAAGTCTTTCACATTTGTTGTTAAGACCCCTCCCGTAGCTATTCAATTACTTGAAGCAGCAAAGGTTAAAGGTGGTTCTGCACAGCCTAACCGTACCAAAGTGGCTACAATCACTTGGGAACAGGTTAAGACTATTGCATCCGACAAAATGGTGGACTTAAACTGTTTCACAGTGGAAGCAGCCATGCATATGGTTGCCGGAACAGCTAGAAGTATGGGCATTGCCGTTAGTGGCGAATTTCCTAAAAATTAATCAAAAACTTCAATTAAAATGACTAAATTAACAAAAAACCAAAAAATGGTATCAGGAAAAATTGAAGCAGGGAAAGCTTATACGGTTGAAGCAGCCGCAAGTTTGGTAAAAGAAATAACAACTACCAAATTTGATGCCTCTGTGGATATTGACGTACGTCTCGGCGTTGATCCTCGTAAAGCGAATCAAATGGTTCGTGGCGTGGTATCTTTACCGAATGGAACGGGCAAGCAGGTACGGGTTCTTGCATTATGTACTCCCGACAAAGAAGCAGAGGCTAAAGCAGCCGGTGCTGATTATGTTGGGCTCGATGAATATATCGAAAAAATTAAAGGTGGATGGACAGATGTAGATGTGATAATCACAATGCCTTCTGTTATGGGTAAATTAGGTGCTTTAGGTCGTGTTTTAGGTCCTCGTGGTTTAATGCCGAATCCTAAGAGTGGCACCGTTACTATGGAAGTAGGCAAGGCTATCGCTGAAGTTAAACAAGGAAAAATCGATTTTAAGGTAGATAAAGCTGGTATTATTCATACATCTGTAGGCAAAGTATCATTTACGGCTGAACAAATAGCAGAAAACGCGAAAGAGTTTTTAGCTACAATTATTAAATTGAAGCCGTCATCCGCCAAAGGTACATACGTAAAGAGTGTTTATCTTTCGAGTACGATGAGTGAAGGTATCAAAATTGATACAAAATCTGTTGGTGAAAACTAATAAAGTAACGCAAGTATGAAAAAGGAAGATAAAGACATTGTTATTTCACAGATAAAAGAAACTGTAGCATCTTATAGTCACTTTTATTTAACGGAAGCTCAAGGATTAAATGCTGAGCAGGTAAGTAAATTGAGAAGATTATGCAATAAGCGTGAAGTTAAAATGCTTGTTGTTAAAAATACTCTTTTCCGTAAAGCATTGGAATCTCTTGATGTAGATTATTCTCCTATTTATGATTCTTTGAAAAATAATACAGCAGTTTTGTTTTCTAATACAGGAAATGTACCTGCCAAATTAATTAAAGAATTTAGCAAGGATAATCAAAAACCTGTTTTGAAAGCGGCTTATGTAGAGGAATGTTTCTATATTGGTGAAAATCAGCTTGAGGCTCTTGCAGCACTTAAGAGTAAAAACGAACTTATCGGGGATATCATTGCCTTATTGCAATCACCGGCTAAGAACGTTGTGTCCGCACTCCAATCAGGAGGAACTACTATTCATGGCGTGTTGAAAACACTCTCTGAAAGATAAATTTTTAATAACAAAAATTGAATTATAAACACATAAAACATTAATTACAATGGCAGATTTAAAAGCTTTTGCAGAACAATTGGTTAATCTTACAGTTAAAGAAGTAAATGAATTAGCCGAAATTTTGAAGAATGAATATGGTATTGAACCAGCCGCTGCAGCTGTTGCTGTTGCTGCAGGTCCTGCTGCAGGTGCTCCGGCAGCCGAAGAAAAAACATCTTTTGATGTTATTTTGAAATCGGCAGGCGCAGCTAAACTTCAAGTAGTTAAAGCAGTTAAGGAACTTACCGGTCTTGGTTTGAAAGAAGCTAAAGATATCGTAGATGCTGCTCCTGCTCCTCTTAAACAAGGAGTGTCTAAAGAAGAGGCAGAATCACTTCAAAAACAACTTACTGAAGCTGGAGCTGAAGTTGAACTCAAGTAAGACATTCCTGATTTTCAGGAATTTACGGTTTAGAATCCCGTGTGAGCGGGACTCTAAGCCTTTTTATGTATAACAACAACAAGTTCAACTAATACACGTAGATAAATGTCCAACAAAACTGAAAATCAAAGAGTTAGCTTTGCTTCCATAAAAAATCAATTACCTTATCCCGATTTTTTGGAAGTTCAGCTGAAATCATTTAAAGATTTTTTCCAGCTCGATACCGCTCCTGAGCATAGGAAAAATGAGGGTATGTACAAAGTGTTTGCTGAGAATTTTCCGATAGCAGATACACGTAATAATTTTGTACTGGAATTCCTCGATTATTTTATAGATCCTCCTCGTTATTCCATCGAAGAATGTATTCGTCGTGGATTAACTTATAGTGTCCCGTTAAAGGCAAAACTGAAATTGTCGTGTACCGATCCTGATCATGAGGATTTTGATACGGTGGTTCAAGATGTTTTTTTAGGTCCTATTCCATATATGACCGAACGCGGTACATTTGTTATCAATGGAGCGGAACGCGTTATTGTTTCCCAATTGCACCGTTCACCCGGTGTGTTTTTTGGGCAAAGCATTCACGCTAATGGTACCAAATTGTATTCAGCACGTATCATCCCATTCCGGGGGTCGTGGATTGAATTTGCTACCGACATCAATAATGTGATGTACGCTTATATTGATCGTAAGAAAAAATTACCTGTAACCACGTTGTTGCGTGCCATAGGTTATGAAAGTGATAAAGATATTCTTGAAACTTTCAGCTTGGCAGAAGAGGTAAAGGTCAATAAAACCAATTTGAAAAAAATGATAGGTCGGAAATTGGCTGTTCGTGTGCTTAAAACATGGATGGAAGATTTCGTGGACGAAGATACGGGCGAAGTAGTAACAGTAGAACGAACCAAAGTACTTGTGGATCGTGAAACTGTTATTGACAATAGTCATATAAATGATATTATAGAATCGGGGAATCAAACCATTTTGCTTCATAAAGAAGACCAAAATATGAATGATTTTGCCATTATTTATAATACATTACAAAAAGACCCAAGTAACACGGAAAAGGAAGCAGTTCTGCATATTTATCGTCAATTGCGTAATGCAGAACCGGCTGATGATGCAACTGCTCGTGAAGTGATTAATGGCTTATTCTTTTCTGAAAAACGTTATGATTTGGGCGATGTTGGTCGTTATAGAATCAACAAAAAATTAAATTTGGATACAGATCCGAGTGTTCGTGTATTGACCAAGGAAGATATTATTGAAATTATCAAATATTTGATAGCGTTAATAAACTCAAAAGTTGAAACAGATGATATTGACCACTTGAGTAACCGTCGTGTACGTACCGTAGGCGAACAATTGTACAATCAGTTTGGAGTTGGCTTGGCACGTATGGCGCGTACTATTCGTGAACGTATGAATGTACGTGATAATGAAGTGTTTACTCCTATTGATTTGATTAATGCCAAAACTATTTCCTCTGTTATCAATTCATTTTTTGGGACAAATGCATTGTCCCAATTTATGGATCAGACAAATCCGTTGGCTGAACTTACTCATAAACGTCGTTTGTCCGCTTTAGGTCCCGGTGGTTTATCACGTGAGCGTGCCGGTTTTGAGGTGCGTGATGTACACTATACGCACTATGGTCGTCTTTGTCCGATTGAAACTCCGGAAGGACCGAATATCGGTTTGATTTCATCTTTGTGTGTTTATGCAAAAATAAACAAATTAGGCTTTATTGAAACTCCTTATCGTAAGGTAGAAAACTCAAAAGTAGATTTGTCACTGGAAGGCATTGTTTATATGACTGCGGAGGAAGAAGAAAACTCTGTTGTAGCACAAGGTAATGCGCCTTTGCGTGAAGATGGAACGTTTATTAGAACCAAAGTAAAATCTCGTTTGGAAGCAGATTTTCCGGTAGTTCTTCCTGCTGAAGTTAATTTAATGGACGTAGCTCCACAACAAATTGCTTCAATTGCGGCGGCTTTAATTCCTTTCTTGGAACATGATGATGCCAACCGTGCTTTGATGGGATCTAACATGATGCGTCAGGCCGTTCCGTTGATTCGTCCCGAAGCTCCTATTGTAGGAACCGGTATCGAAGCACAGGTTATCCATGATTCTCGTACTCAAATTATGGCTGAGAAAGAAGGTATAGTTGAATATGTAGATGCTGATGTTATTAAAATTCGCTATGATAGAACAGAAGACGAGGAGTTTGTCAATTTTAATGATTCGTTGAAAACTTATACATTGCCGAAATTCCAAAAAACGAATCAGGATACTACTATTGATTTGCGCCCTGTTGTCAAAAAAGGTCAACGCGTTTCGTCTGGTCAGATATTAACAGAAGGTTATGCGAGTCAGAATGGCGAATTGTCACTTGGTAGAAACTTAAAAGTGGCTTATATGCCTTGGAAAGGTTATAACTTTGAAGATGCTATTGTGATTAACGAACGTGTTGTTCGTGAAGACATTTTTACTTCAGTTCATGTTAGCGAATATTCTTTGGAAGTACGTGAGACTAAACGTGGTATGGAAGAATTGACTTCTGATATACCTAATGTTAGCGAGGATGCTACCAAAAATTTGGACGAACATGGCATTGTTCGTATTGGTGCACATATTATCCCCGGAGATATATTGATAGGAAAAATTACTCCAAAAGGAGAAACAGATCCTACACCGGAAGAGAAATTGCTGCGTGCTATTTTTGGAGATAAAGCCGGTGATGTAAAAGATGCTTCACTTAAAGCTTCTCCTTCATTGAAAGGTGTTGTTATTGGCAGAGAATTATTCTCAAGAGCGGCTAAAGCTCGTAAGAGTCGTTTGACTGAAAAAGCAACTTTGCCACAATTGGACGATGCCTTTGAGAAAGAAGTAGCTGTATTAAGAAGTAAATTGTTGGAGAAATTGTCTATTTTGACTACAGGAAAAACATCGCAAGGTGTTAAAGACTTTTTGGGTGTCGATTTGATTCCGAAAGGAACTAAATTTACTCAAAAAATGTTGAACGAAATAGATTATAATACAGTACAGTTGGTAAAATGGACGACCGATGTTCATAAAAATGAATTAATTAAGGAAACCGTTCTAAACTATCTTCGTAAATATAAAGAGTGCGATGCACGTCTGAAACGCCAAAAATTGAATGTTACAGTTGGTGATGAATTACCTTCAGGAACTATTCAGTTGGCAAAAGTTTATATTGCCAAAAAACGTAAAATACGTGTTGGTGATAAAATGGCAGGACGTCATGGAAATAAAGGTATTGTTTCTAAAATTGTACGTGCAGAAGATATGCCGTTCCTTGCTGATGGAACTCCGGTAGATATTGTGTTAAATCCGTTAGGTGTACCGTCTCGTATGAACTTGGGACAGATATTTGAAGCAGTATTGGCTTGGGCTGGTAAAGAACTTGGGGTAAAATTTGCAACACCTATTTTTGATGGTGCAAGCCTTGACGACTTGAATGAATGGTGCGATAAAGCTAATATTCCTCATTATGGAAAGTCTTATCTTTATGATGGTGGAACAGGAGAACGTTTTGACCAACCGGCAACAGTAGGTGTAACTTATTTCTTGAAGTTAGGCCACATGGTTGAAGATAAAATGCATGCTCGTTCTATCGGTCCTTATTCTTTAATTACGCAACAGCCGTTGGGTGGTAAAGCACAATTTGGTGGACAGCGTTTTGGAGAAATGGAGGTTTGGGCTCTTGAAGCATTTGGCGCAGCATATATCTTGCAGGAAATTTTGACCATCAAATCTGATGATGTGATGGGCAGAGCAAGAGCTTATGAAGCTATTGTAAAAGGCGATCCGATGCCTCAACCGGGAATACCGGAATCTCTTAACGTGTTGCTACACGAATTGAAAGGTTTAGGTTTAAGTATTACTTTGGAGTAATTAAATTTGCTTTAAAGAAAAAAATTTAATCTTGAAATAAATAAAAGATATGGCATTTAAAAGAGAAAATAAAATTAAAAATAATTTTAGCAAAATATCTATCGGATTAGCATCTCCTGAAGAAATTTTGGAGTCGTCCTATGGTGAAGTGCTAAAACCTGAAACCATCAATTACCGTACTTATAAGCCGGAACGTGACGGATTGTTTTGTGAACGAATTTTTGGTCCGATAAAGGACTATGAATGTCATTGCGGCAAATATAAAAGAATTCGTTACAAAGGCATTGTTTGCGATCGTTGTGGTGTAGAAGTTACCGAAAAGAAAGTACGTCGCGAACGTACGGGGCATATTCAGTTGGTTGTGCCGGTGGCTCATATATGGTATTTCCGTTCATTACCTAATAAAATAGGTTATTTGTTGGGTATGCCAAGTAAAAAGTTGGACGCCATTATTTATTATGAAAAATATGTGGTTATTCAACGAGGAGCGTTGGAAGGCAATGAAGATATTGCTGTTGGTGATTTAATTAATTGAGGATAAATATTTGGAATTATTAGAATCTCTTCCTCATGAGAATCAGATGTTGGAAGATAGTGATCCTAATAAATTCATTGCTAAAATGGGAGCTGACGCTATCTACGATATGTTGGTAAATTTGGATTTGGATGAATTGTCGTTTGATTTGCGTCATAAAGCCGATACAGATGGTTCACAACAACGTAGAGCAGAAGCTTTGAAACGTTTGCAGGTAGTGGAATCGTTCCGTGCTGCACGTCATAAAAATAAACCGGAATGGATGATTCTGAAAACCATTCCTGTTATTCCGCCGGATTTGCGTCCGTTGGTACCTTTGGATGGCGGTCGTTTCGCAACTTCCGATTTGAATGATTTGTATCGTCGTGTTATCATTCGTAACAATCGTTTGAAACGATTGATAGAAATAAAAGCTCCTGAAGTTATTTTGCGTAATGAGAAACGTATGCTTCAGGAAGCAGTAGATTCATTACTTGACAATTCCCGCAAATCCAGTGCAATGAAAACAGACGCAAATCGTCCGTTGAAATCATTGTCGGATAGTTTGAAAGGTAAACAAGGACGTTTCCGTCAAAACTTACTTGGAAAACGTGTTGATTATTCTGCACGTTCGGTAATTGTGGTTGGTCCTGAATTGAAAATGGGAGAGTGTGGTTTGCCGAAAGAAATGGCGGCTGAACTTTATAAACCGTTTATTATTCGTAAGTTGATAGAGCGCGGTATCGTAAAAACCGTCAAATCAGCGAAGAAAATTATTGATAGACGTGATCCTGTTGTTTGGGATATTTTGGAATATGTAATGAAAGGTCATCCTGTTTTACTAAACCGTGCACCTACGTTGCATCGACTTGGTATTCAGGCTTTTCAACCTAAAATGATTGAAGGGAAAGCTATTCAATTGCATCCGTTGGCTTGTACCGCTTTCAATGCCGACTTTGATGGTGACCAAATGGCTGTTCACTTGCCATTGAGCAATGAAGCTGTGTTGGAAGCCCAATTATTGATGCTTCAATCACATAATATCTTAAATCCGGCTAATGGAGCGCCTATAACTGTACCATCACAAGATATGGTTCTTGGTTTGTATTATATTACCAAACCTCGTGCAGGTGTGAAAGGAGAAGGTTTAAAATTTTATTCGCCGGAAGAGGTGGAAATAGCTTATAATGAAGGGAAAGTAGATTTACATGCTAAGATTGCAGTTAGAACAAAAGATGTTGATTCTGAAGGACATATTATCACTCGTTTTATTGAAGATACTACTGTTGGACGTGTATTGGTCAATAAGTATGTTCCCGAAGAAGTAGGCTATATTAATGAATTACTGTCTAAAAAATCGTTGCGTGATATTATCGGGCGTGTGATTGATACATGTGGTATGGCTCGTACAGCACATTTCTTGGATGATATCAAAAACTTGGGTTATCATATGGCCTTTAAAGGAGGTTTGTCTTTCAATCTAGATGATGTTATTATCCCGAAAGAAAAAGAGGATTTGATTAATGCCGGTTATGCTGAAGTTGAGAATGTAATGTCCGATTATAATATGGGTTATATAACCTATAATGAGCGTACAAATCAAATTGTTGATATTTGGACACGTGTAAGTAGCGATTTGGCAGGTGTTGTACATAAACGACTGAAAGAAGATAATCAAGGATTTAACTCTGTTTATATGATGTTGGATTCCGGAGCTCGTGGTTCTAAAGACCAGATTCGTCAGTTGTCAGGTATGCGTGGTCTTATGGCTAAACCTCAAAAATCCGGTGCAGAAGGTGGTCAGGTTATTGAGAATCCTATTTTGGCTAACTTTAAAGAAGGGTTATCGGTATTGGAATACTTTATTTCAACTCACGGTGCTCGTAAAGGTTTGGCTGATACGGCTTTAAAAACTGCCGATGCAGGATATTTAACACGTCGTTTGGTTGATGTATCTCATGATGTTATCATTACGGAAGAAGACTGTGGAACATTGCGTGGACTTGTTGCTACAGAAATAAAGAACAAGGAAACCGTTGTAGCTTCGCTTTATGATCGCATTTTGGGTCGTGTTTCTGTTCATGATATTTTCCATCCGAGCACGGGAGAACTGATTGTTGCTGCCGGTGAAGAAATAAAAGAAGAGGCTGCTGCTAAAATTCAGGCATCGCCGATAGAACGTGTTGAAATTCGTTCTGTGTTGACATGCGAGGCTTCAAGTGGGGTTTGTGCAAAATGTTATGGACGTAATTTGGCTACGGGCAGAATGGTACATATGGGTGAGGCTGTTGGAGTTATTGCTGCACAGTCTATTGGTGAACCGGGTACACAGTTGACATTACGTACATTCCACGTTGGTGGTATTGCTTCCAATGTTGCATCTGAATCAAGTATTATTGCACCTTACGATGGTATTTTGGAAATAGATGAATTGCGTGTGATTGATGCTACTGATGCTGCCGGAAATACTTATCAGGTAGTTGTCGGACGTCTTGCAGAAGCTCGTATCTTGGATGTTAATACAAAAATCGTATTGACAACACAGAATATTCCTTACGGATCAAAACTATATATTAAATCGGGAACCGCCGTTAAGAAAGGAGACAAAATTTGCGAATGGGATCCATTTAATGCCGTTATTATTTCTGAAGCAGAAGGTACAATTAATTTTGAAGGTGTTTTAGAAAATATTACTTATAAGGTTGAATCTGACGAAACGACCGGCTTGCGTGAGAGAATTATCATTGAGTCAAAGGATAAAAACAAAATTCCTATGGCACATGTTGTAAATGCAAGTGGCAATGTTTTAAAAACGTATAACTTGCCGGTAGGTTCTCACTTGGTAATAGATGATAAAGCGACTGTGAAATTAGGTAGCTTGTTGGTAAAAATACCTCGTGCAATTGGTAAAACTGGTGACATTACCGGAGGTCTTCCTCGTGTAACCGAATTGTTTGAAGCTCGTAATCCGTCTAATCCGGCAGTTGTTGCCGAAATTGACGGTGAGGTATCATTTGGAAAAACCAAACGTGGTAATCGTGAAATTTCCATTGTTTCTAAAACAGGAGAGGAAAAGAAATATTTAGTACCGATGTCGAAACAGATTTTGGTACAGGAAAATGATTATGTACGTGCAGGAACACCATTGTCTGATGGCGCAATTACTCCATCTGATATTTTGGCAATCAAAGGACCTACTGCTGTTCAGGAATATATTGTGAACGAAGTGCAGGATGTTTATCGTTTGCAAGGTGTAAAAATTAATGATAAGCACTTTGAAGTTATTGTGCGTCAAATGATGCGCAAGGTACAGATAGATGATCAGGGTGATACACGTTTCTTGAAAAGCCAGATAGTTGACAAACAGGATTTCATGGAAGAGAATGATCGTATATGGGGAAAGAAAGTGGTTGTTGATGCCGGGGAATCTGATAATTTAAAAGCCGGACAAATTGTTACAGCCCGTAAATTGAGAGACGAAAACAGCGCCTTGAAACGTCGTGACCTGAAATTGGTTGAAGTACGTGATGCAATGCCGGCAACCTCTACACAGATGTTGCAAGGTATCACTCGCGCAGCTCTTCAAACGAACAGTTTTATGTCTGCGGCATCGTTCCAGGAAACAACCAAAGTCTTGAATGAGGCGGCTATTAATGCTAAAATTGATAAATTGGAAGGAATGAAAGAGAATGTTATTTGTGGACACTTAATTCCTGCAGGTACCGGTTTGCGTGAATACGACAAATTGGTTGTAGCTTCTAAAGAAGATTATCAACGTTTGGCAAATGCCGGTAAAGATATGGTTGATGCAGAAGAAATGATGGAAGAAATTCTATAATTGTTCGAGGTCTGATAAAATAAAAATAGCCTGATTTGTACAAATCAGGCTATTTTTATTTGTATTTATATGTGTTATAGAGCGTGGAATCCTTCGGTAATGGAAAATCCTCTTAAAAGTTCTTGAACAGTCATACGTTTCTTATTGGCTAATTGTAAAGAGAGGATTTGAATAAAACCATTGGCACAAGCTATTTTTAAATAGTTTTTCCCATCGCAAATTATGGTGCCGACAGCTAAAGAGTGGTTTATTTCTTCTTTGGCACTTTCATAAATTTTTACAATGATTGGATTGCCGTCGGGGCTTATAAATTCACTCCAAGCTGTAGGGTAGGGTGATAACCCGCGCACAAAATTATGAATTTCACAGCAGGTCATATTCCAATTGATTTTACAGGTTTCTTTAAAGATTTTGGGTGCAGAGTTTAATTTATCAGAAATCTCTTGTGGTTGCCCTTTTATCGTTCCATCTAAAATCTTATTTACTGTTTTTATAACTAATTGTGCACCTAAAATCATCAGTTTGTCATGTATTATCTCTGCATTGTCGTTGTCGCCGATGGCAATTTTCTCCTGAAAAAGAATATTGCCGGTGTCAATTTCCTGTTTTAGCCGGAAAGTGGTAATGCCAGTTTCCTTCTCGCCATTAATAATAGCCCAATTTATAGGTGCCGCTCCACGATATTGCGGTAGAAGTGAAGCATGCAGGTTGATGGTTCCTAATGGTGGCATATTCCATACAATTTCAGGTAACATCCGAAACGCAACAACTATTTGTATATCGGCATTTAATGATCTTAAGTCCTGTATAAAAGTAGTATCTTTCAGACTTTCTGGTTGCAGCAGATATAAATTATTTTTTAAAGCATATTGTTTTATGGGTGAAGCTTGCACCTTATGCCCTCGTCCCATTGGTTTGTCCGGCATAGTAACTACACCTACTATGTTGTAATCGTTTTCTACAAGTACTCGTAAACTCTCGACTGCAAAATCGGGGGTTCCCATGAATACTATTTTTAAATCCTTTTTCTTCATTATGTGTTTAATTGCGTTTGTCGATACCCCACATTAATTTGTTTTTGAGTGTGTTGAAAAAAGAATGTTCACCTATCGGTTTAATGATTTTAATGGTATGACCAGCTCGTTTGATATATAGTTCCGTTTTGTCGGACATGATTTGTGAACGTCCATCGAGAGAAACCAAGAATGAGTGCGAACGGCTTTGTATTTTTAGGGTAACATCCCAAGAATCGGGAATAATAAGTGGTCGTACATTTAAGCTGTGTGAAGCAACCGGAGCAATGATCAGGTTTCGTGCTTGTGGTACCAATATTGGTCCGCCAACACTCATAGAATAAGCAGTAGAACCTGTGGGCGTGGAAATAATTAATCCGTCAGCACGATATGTGTGAAGATATTCGCCTCCTATAAACGTTTGAATACTTATCATAGAAGATAAATCTTGTTTGAGAACTGCAACTTCGTTGAGTGCAAACGGCGATTTACATGCGGCGTTTTCAGAAGTTTGTACTTCCAAAACAGAACGTTCTTCAATAGTAAATTTTTGGTTTATAACGTCTTTTAGAACCGATTCTATTTCATTGATAGCGACATCAGCCAGAAAACCAAGCCTCCCTGTGTTGATGCCTAAAATGGGAATGTTTTTATTTCCGATATGTTGTGCTGTTGTCAAAAAAGTGCCGTCACCACCAACACTTAAGGCTATATCCGATTGAAAATTATCATCTTCCAGTAAACGGTATTTGAGTCCACAAAGTAAAGGTGATGATTTCAAAAATTCGTATATCTGTTTGTAAATCAGTATTTCAGTGTCATTTTTGGCTAAGAAATTAAGGATAATTTCCAGCGGATAAATAATTTCTTGACGATAAGTATTTCCAAAAATAGCAATTCTCATTTTTTTAGATTATTTTTGTAGTCGGAATTGATATAAGATTCGTTGTGCAAAGTAACAAAATGTTGTCGAAATAACCAAAATTCTCTGCATATAATGACCAAATTGAGTGTCAATATTAATAAGATTGCAACTTTGCGGAATGCTCGTGGAGAAAATATTCCCAATGTGGTGCGGGTTGCTTTGGATTGCGAACGGTTCGGGGCTGAGGGTATTACAGTTCATCCGCGTCCGGACGAACGCCATATCCGTTTTCAGGATGTTTATGACCTGAAGGAGGTATTGACAACCGAGTTCAATATTGAAGGTTATCCATCAGAAAAGTTTGTGGATTTGGTAAAAAAAATAAAACCGGCTCAAGTAACATTGGTACCTGATGCTCCTGATGCGATAACTTCTAATGCCGGTTGGAATTGTGGCGATAATTTCGATTTTCTTTCTGATTTGGTGGCTGATATGCACGAATCGGAAGTCAGAGTTTCTATTTTTGTGGGAACGGATATTAACAATATCGAGAAAGCGGCACATATAGGTGCTGATAGAATTGAACTGTACACAGAACCATACGATAAACAATTTACTGCCTGTCCCGAAAAAGCTGTTGCTCCATTTGTAGAAGCGGCTAAGGTTGCTCACGATTTGGGGTTGGGTATCAATGCTGGTCACGATTTGAATTTGAAAAATTTAAATTTTTTGCATCAAAATATTCCATTTTTGGATGAGGTCTCTATTGGACATGCGCTGATTTGTGACGCCCTGTATCTTGGTCTTGAGGCAACCATACAGCGTTATAAACAACAACTTTTGTAATGGGGAATAAAATTTTTTCTTAGAAATATCGTTTTATAAATAGATTTTAAACTAAAAATAATAAAATTATGCTTGTTCTACAAAATGTTGCGGCAATAGCCGATTCTGCTGCGGTGGCAGTGCCGATATCAATACCGACCGGAGAAGCCGAAGTTACTTTGAGCTTTTTTGATATGGCAGTTAAAGGTGGCGTGATTATGATATTTATTGCTATTCTACTTTTGATAGCAGTTTATATCTTTATTGAACGTGTCATCGTTATTCGTAAAGCTTCTAAAGAAGATGACTCGTTTATGAATCGTATCAAGGATTATATTTACGATGGAAAATTAGATGCGGCACTGAATTTATGTAAAAACACCCAATCGCCTTCAGCACGTATGATAGAAAAGGGAATAAGTCGCTTGGGGCGACCAATGAATGATGTGCTTGTTGCAATAGAAAATGTTGGCAATCTTGAAATTGCCAAATTGGAAAAAGGATTGGGCTTTCTCGCTACGATTGCCGGTGGTGCTCCTATGCTTGGATTTTTAGGCACAGTATTAGGCATGGTTCAAGCATTTTTTCAAATGGAACAGGCAGGAGGTAATACTGTCGATTTAAGCACATTGGCAGGTGGCATTTATACTGCCATGGTAACGACTGTCGCAGGTCTGATTGTGGGTATTTGTGCCTATTTTGCATATAACTACTTGGTTGGACGTATTGACAGAATAATGCGCAAATTGGAGGTTCGGAATATGGAATTTTTGGATTTGCTTAATGAACCAGCATCTGGTAAAAAATAATGATTGAATGAAATACTAAATTTCATTATCTGTTATGCTAAAGAAAAGAAATAAAATAGATGCATCATTCAGTATGTCATCAATGACGGATATTATTTTTCTGTTATTGTTGTTTTTTATGATTGCATCAACCATGTCATCACCGAATGATATGAAGATTAATTTGCCACAGAGTAAAACAAAAACAGCAACCAAGGCTCATGTGGTTAAAGTGGCAATTAATGATCAAGGGCAATACTTTGTTGCAGATGATGGCGAAAAACCACAAATGGTTAATTTTGAGGAAGTAGAGCCATATCTACAACAAGTTCAGGCAACAGATTCTGCTGTTTTTGTTGCTTTGCATGCGGATGAAAATGTGCCATATAAAGAAGTCGTTCGTATATTGGATATCGCGAATGAGAATAGAATGAAGTTGGTTATTGCTACAAAAACACCTGAAAAGGCGACAGAATAATTGATGGAAAAGAAGTCACATATATATGCTGCTATTGGAACCGTCGTTTTTACCGGCATTCTTTTGGTTATATTGCTGTTTTGTGGAATGTCTTGTGCCAAAGAGGAAAAATTGGAAGGGCTGATGGTAAGTTTTGGTGATGAATCTGAAGGATGGGGAGAACCTACGACAGTCGTAGAAAATTCTTCTGCTTCAGATATGGCGTCAACAAATGAAAATATGCTGACACAGGAAGATGAATCGGTGGCATTGGAAACCGAAAAAAACAAAGAACGGGAGAAAGAAAAACAGCAGCAGGAGGCAGAAAAAGAACGCTTACGTCATGAAGCGAATGCGCGTGTTGCAGGAGCATTTAGTAATTCAGCTTCACAAACATCGCAGGGGACGACAACCGGCGAATCCATGTCGGGGAATCCAATGGGGAAGGGTAATTCCGGAGGTCACTCGTGGTCACTTGCGGGGCGCAGTTTGCTCGGATCGTTGCTAAATCCGGTTTATTCTGGGAGTCAAGAAGGACGTGTGGTTGTGTCAATACGTGTTGACAGTAATGGTAATGTAACAGATACCAAAATAGCAAAAGGGACTACTATTAGTGATGCCAAATTATTGGAAGCTTCGCAGAAAGCTGCCCGAAAAGCCAAATTTACAGAAGGCAAATCTGTTGCTATGGGAGAAATCGTTTATCGTTTTGTATTAAATTAATTGAGGCATGAAAAACGTATTTATATTTCTTGCTGATGGTTTTGAAGAAACGGAAGCGATAACCACTACAGATATACTTTTACGGGCGGAGTTTAATGTAAAAACCGTTTCTATTTCATCTGTAAAAACGGTTGGCGGTACACACAATATTACAGTTTTGGCAGATTGCTTACTTTCTGAAACGGATTTTTCGGATGCCGATTGTCTTATTTTGCCCGGAGGAATGCCGGGTGCTGCCAATTTAGATCAAAATAGTGATGTCAAAAGAATCCTGTCGGAGCATTATAAACAAGGCAAATTATTAGCTGCAATTTGTGCAGCTCCATTAGTACTTGGTAGATTAAAATTTTTGGTAGGAAGAGACGCTGTTTGTTACCCCGGCTTTGAAAAATATTTAGAAGGAGCCTCACTTATTAAAAATAAGGTTGCTTATTCCAAAAACATAATAACAGCTAAAGGACCGGGATGTGTTTTTGAGTTTGCTCTGAAAATCATAGAACTTTTAAAAGATAAAAGTTGCGCCGAAAAAGTTGCAGACGGTCTTATTTGGTAAAAATCATCTAACAACACGGCGTACATAATCTTGCACGCCGTGTTTTTTAATCTATGACCACAGCTAAAAATACAAAGAAAATAGAATTAACCATTCATATCATTGCTTGGCTGGTATTACTCAGCATTCCAATTTTTTCTATGGAAAAGACAGCTAATGGTTTGGCCATAAGTGATCATTTTGTTCATCATCAATTAGCTGTAATCGTATGTATTCTTATCGCATTCTATGTAAATTATCTTTTCCTTATTCCGCATTTTCTGTTTGATAAGAAGAGGAAAGAAAAAACTCAATTTTTGATAATTAATATTGTATTATTAGTTTGCTTGATATATATATTGCACTTTTGGAAAGACAGATATATTCTTCCTTTGCCCATAAAAGGTGAGCCTCCACCTCATCATGCTGAAAAAATTATTGCTTTCCCGATTGTGGTTTTGTTGCGCGATAGTTTTGTAATCGTGCTTACTGTTTTTTCTAGTGTGGTTATCAGACTGAATTTGCGTTTTGCAGAAAAGGAAGAGGTACGGCAAGAGGAGCAACGTGCTCGTACGCAGATGGAACTTATTCATTTACGCAGTCAGCTAAATCCTCATTTTCTGTTGAATACATTAAATAATATTTATGCTCTAATCGCTTTTGATAAAGATATGGCACAGCAGGCTGTATACGATTAAATTATTACGTTATGTTTTATATGAAAATAATGATACATTTGTTCCATTAACGCAAGAAATTGAGTTTCTAAAAAACTATATTCGGTTGATGCGTATTCGATTGTCTGATAATGTGAAAGTAAATGTTGTTTTTGATGTTGCAGAAGATAGCACTACTCAAATTGCGCCACTTTTATTTATTTCATTAATTGAAAATGCCTTTAAACATGGCATATCAGGTGAAGAAAATGATGTTATTTCGATTACAATTCGTGAAGTACAAGGAGAAAAAGTAATATGTGATATTCGCAATAGTTATCATCCAAAAAACGAGCAGGACCAAAGTGGATCAGGTATTGGGTTGCAACAGGTTCGTAAACGTATGGATTTACTTTATCCCAAAGCTTATTCTTGGAAAATATATGTGTCTGAAGAAAATCTTTATTGTTCCACCTTGATTATTTTTTTAAATTATGATGCAAATTAAGTGTGCCGTAGTCGATGATGAACCATTGGCGGTTAATTTATTGGAAAATTATATTAAGAAAACGCCATTTCTAAAATTGACAGCGCGTTGTTCTAATGCAGCACAACTTATGTGTGGGCTGTCAGCACTGGATATAGATTTAATTTTTTTGGACATTCAGATGCCGGATGTTTCGGGAATAGAATTATCGAAACAGTTACCGCCTAATGTCCGTGTTATTTTTACCACTGCATTTAATCAATACGCATTAGACGGGTTTCGAGTAAATGCGCTTGATTATTTATTAAAACCTATCTCGTATGCCGATTTTTTGAGTTCAGCCAATAAGGCTTTGCAATGGTTCCAAATGGTTCAGAATACAAAATCATCAAACGAGGGCGAAGAAGGTCATGAAATTTATGTTCGGAGTGCACGTAGATTGATAAAAGTCGATTTTGACAAATTAATTTATATTGAAGCCTCGAAAGATTATGTAAAGTTTGTGGTAGAGGGAGACGCTCCAATTCTTTCACTGATGAGTTTAAAGGCATTAGAAGATATGCTTCCGTTAACTCAATTCTTAAAGGTGCATCGTTCATTTATAGTTAATAAACAAAAGATTCATTTAGTTGAGAATGGTCATATTATTTTTAACAAAAATTCTATTCCTGTGAGTAAATCGTATAAAAAGAAACTTATGGATTTTTTAAAGGAAACTCACTCGGATAAACTATAAATGGGTTATCCAAACATATTCAGCCATCTCTTGAATTGGAGGACAGAAGTGTCTCCGAATGTAGATAAAGAGGATATAATTTTTTCTATGGGTAACTCTTGTTCCAAATGTGTTTTTGAAAAAAACTTATCGGCAAAGCAGATTACCTGTTCTTCATAACTGATAGGGCATAAATTACGATGTGGTAAGGGCAGGCGTTGCTTTTTTATCTCTTCTAATGATAATCCGGTACCGGTATGTCGTTCACATACTAAGGCGTGACGTTCAAATCCTTCTTGGCGCATCAAATCTGCTCCTAAATATCCATGTTCTATATATTTCGCATTGCCAATGCAATGAATCGCAGGAGCATTGGTAAGAAATATCCCGATATCATGCACCATGGCAGCTTCTGCTATAAAAGTTGTGTCCATTTGTATTTCAGGGTGTCGTTGCGCAATCTCTAAAGCTTTGTTGGTTACAGAATGGCTATGCGACAATAAAATATTGTATAAAGGAGTAGTGGGAGTATAATATTTCTCAATAATTTTTATAGGATCCATGTTATTAATTTACAACCAGTTTTTTTGTTATTTTACTATTATTGTGAACAAAATTCAGTAAATAAATTCCTTGTGGAAGATAGGTGGTAATTGGTTCGATATTTGTTGGTATATCTGACGAATAGAATTTTCTCCCCAACATATCAGTAATTATTAGATGATAATTGAGTGCATTGGAAATTGTAAATACTCCTTTGCTTGGATTAGGGTAAACAAAAATATTATTAATAGGGGTATTTACAACATTCTGAACGCCTAATTGTAAACCTACAACAATGGGATCGTGGTCAGAGCAACGATACATATTATCATAAAACGGGGTTTGGTTATATTCGAAATAGCTTGGCTCGTCAGTATTGATATGGAAGACAGAACAGCCTGTAATTTGCTGTTTTAAAGACGAATTTGCTAATACATGATCTAAACACCCAGCTTCCGAATTATATGAATATGAATATTCTTCATCTCCATGAAATTGTTTTAAAAGATGTGTATAGTTATAATTGTAAAATACCTGCAAAGGGTCTTCTTTGGCATAGGCATTAAGGTCTCCCATAATTAAAATATCAGGTTCGTTGTAATATGTTGCACACACATTGACAAATGAGACTGTTGCATTTGCTTCTCTAACCCTGTCGCCGTTGTAATAACTTTGACCATCGCCTTTATCTACATTATCGGCGGTGGCATAACTGCCTCCACTTTTAGATTTAAAGTGATTTAATGAAAAAATGAAACTTTCATTATTAGATATCAGATTGAAACATTGAGCTTTTTTACGATTTTGAGTTTCGGTATTATCACTGCGAATCTCTTTTATAGGGGCAACTTTATCTTTTCGGTATATAAATCCGACTTTTGTGTAACTGCCATAAGTGGATGTGCCATCGTTGATGTAAGCGTATATATCGTTTTGTGCACTTGTGTTTAATGCGTCGGTTAAATATTGAAGAGCAGTTTGACCTGTTTGAATCTCTACTAATCCGTAAATGTCAGCATCAATAGCTTGTAATGCTTTCAGAATTTTACTATGTTGTCTGTTTGCATCGGCTTCATTATCAGGTCCGTAACCAGTCCCCCAATTCTCTCTTAAATAATATTCTAAATTGAAACAACAAACTTTCAAATTGTAATTACCTAAATTTTCAGGTTGAGTAGGACGTTGGTTTTTATAAAAAACGACATCGTCTAATGCATATAAAACATATCCAAATACATTTTGATCTAAAATAGTAACCAAACTGTCCGTACATTCACCTGTACGTCGCGTGCCATTGATATCGGTAAAAGGTGTCGGTGTCGGATAAGAAACCGAACTGGCATCGTCTAAAATAATCTGATTCATACTGTTGGATGTTTTTAAAGCAGTGTATTCTGTCGAACCGGGTATTGTAACTTCTGTTGGCGATTGTAATCGTTTACCCGATAAAGACAATTGCCCGAATTGTTTTAAATAACGATTAGAAATGACAGTGAAAGTTTGATCAAATTCCAGTAACATATTTTCATAGCGTTCTGCATTCGTTTTGAAATTTTCATCAAACACGACTTTTGTTGGCAGAATCGTATTGTCGTGTGATTTTATCTTACAGACTGAAACATTACTGATTTGAGTTCTGTTTTGATATTCAGTTACAGTTCCGGTTACTTCTACTGCATCTCCTTTTGCTACCGAAAATGTAGTGTTGCCTAAATAGATAAAAATTCCGTCTGAAGCATTAGAACCGTTGGTAGTGGCTGATTGCATGAAGAAGCCATTCAAACTGTTACTTCCCGGAAATGTAGCCGTAACAATGCCTTGTGTGGTTACAACTTGCGAAGTTAAGGCCGAGCTGGCTCCTGTTTCCTGAATTTCATAAATCTCCTTTATACTTTGTCCGTATAGCGATATATTGCACAGTAATACAATAATTATTAATAAAATGTTTCTCATCATAAGTTTGTTTTTTCCTTGACAAATGTAATGTTATTTTCTCAATAAAGTTCCATCAACAAGAAAATTTAGTATCTTTGTCCAATTATTATGAAAAAGTTGTTTCAGATAATATCATTTGTCCAATATTGTTTTGTTGCAAAACATCGAAAGGGTTTTGGAATTCATTCTCCGTTTGTCTTTCATTTGTTAAATCGTGTTTTTTTTGAAAAGGAAGCATACTACTGTTACAAAGTGATAGAATCTGTTCGTCAACAATTTCTTGCCAATCATCAAAAAATATACCTTACAGATTATGGTACGGGGGGCAAACGTACTAAAACAATTGCAGAGATAGCGCATAAAACAATAAAATCGCGGAAATATGCGCAATTGCTGTTTCGGCTTGTAAATTCCAATCATTCACAGCAAATATTAGAACTTGGAACCAGTTTGGGTATATCTACTATGTATTTGGCTTCTGCCAATTTGAAGTCTAATGTCGTTACAATTGAAGGCGACTCTGCCTTGTGTGATTTGGCAAAGAAAACATTTTATTCCAATAATTTTCAGAATATTACCGTAATAGAAGGAAACCTTGATTTCGTTCTGGAAGATGTTGTATCCAAAATGGATACACTTGATTTTGTTTTTTTTGATGCTAACCATACCCAAGTGGCAACACTAAAATATTTTTCTATTTGTTTGGCTAAAATCAATAAAAATACTATTTTTGTATTCGATGATATACATTGGTCGGCTGATATGCAGAGAGCATGGTATCAGATAGCAGAACATCCGGCAGTGCGATTGTCCATAGATATTTTTGGAATGGGAATTGTGTGGTTTGATACCGATTTAATGAAACAGCAATATATCGTCGCTTTTTAAAACCTTAGAAATGTCATGAAAATTTATACCAAATCGGGAGATAAAGGACAAACTTCCCTGATAGGCGGTACACGTGTTTGTAAAAACGATGCTCGTATAAAAGCCTATGGAACAGTGGATGAACTAAATTCTTTTCTTGGTCTTCTCCGTTCAAAATTGGAACATAATAATAAGCAATTGATATTAGAAATACAGAATACCTTGTTTGTTGTTGGTGCCAACTTGGCTACTGATATTTCTAAAACTCCCATAGGCGATTTTGCGAAAATTTCAGATGAAAAAATTCGTTTTTTGGAGGAGAATATTGATAAAATTGATGCGCAACTCCCTCAAATTGATAACTTTATTATCTATGGAGAGGACGAATTGTCTGCTTTATGCCATATTTGTAGGGCTATAGCCAGACGTGCCGAGATAGAAATCCTATCTGTTGATAATGAGATTATTATAGATAAAAATGTGCTGGCATATATGAATCGCTTGTCCGATTTTTTATTTGTTTTTGCCAGATTTTTAGGAAAAAAACGCGGTAACACTGATTTTTTTTGGCAAAAATAAGTTTTTTCAGAAAAAAACCTTATCTTTGTCGGTTGAAAACTATAAATTCATAATAAAAAAGAGTAAGATAAAATGTATTGGACGTTAGAACTTGCATCTAAATTGGAAGATGCTCCTTGGCCTGCAACCAAAGATGAGCTAATTGATTATGCAATGCGTTCGGGTGCATCATTAGAAGTCATTGAAAATTTACAGGAAATAGAGGATGAAGGCGAAGTATATGAAAGTATGGAAGATATTTGGCCTGATTACCCTAGCAAAGAAGACTTTTTCTTTAATGAGGAAGAATATTGAAAGATTAAAAGGATGTTAAATTCTTGATGGTATATATAAAAAGATGGCTTTTGACACAATTTTTTTGTGCTTTTTAAGTTCAGAAACATAAAAGCATTTAATTTTTATTTATTGGATGAATATTGTGGCTAACTTCAAAAGTCAATATAAACAGAAATTACTATTAGGAATTTTAATCTATTTAGGCACACAAATAACTGTTTTTGCTCAATTGGATACCCAATTTAGCCAATACATGTTTAATAAAGCGAATTTGAATCCGGCTGCTGTTGGCGAACAGCAAATGATGCATGCTTTTGCATCCTATCGAATGCAATGGATTGGAATTTCAAATGCTCCGAGAACAACATTAGTGTCACTGAATGCTCCGTTTAATATTTTAAAAACGAGTCATGGTGCAGGCATTAATTTGATAAATGATAGATCGGGTATTTTTTCCAATGTACAATTTGATGTACAGTATGCGTATAAATTTAAAGTATGGAATGGTGATTTAAGTGTGGGTGCCAATCTTGGTTTTATCAATATCACATGTTATGGTGATAGTGCTAAAAATGTAGAGAGTGAGTATCATGTAGCTGAAGATCCGGCGATACCTAATGGCACAAAATCCGGAACAGGATTTGATTTTGGGGTAGGAGTCTATTATTCAGATAAAAGCACACATATGGGAATTTCTTTATTGCGTATTCCTGCACCAACCATAGCATTTGATGACAATGCAGAATTTGTTACAAAACAGTTGCTTACTGTTATGGGTGGATATAATTTTCAATTGAAAAAGGATTTTCAATTAAAACCGGCCATCATGATAATGTCTGATTTTGTTAGTTGGCAGATGAATATTAATTTACTGCTGGATTATAAAGAGAAATACTGGGGAGGGCTTTCATATCGCATTCAGGATGCTGTTTCTTTTTTGTTGGGAATAAAAGTTCTGAATGGTTTGTCTATTGGATATGCGTATGATTTGCCGGCTTCTAAAATTATTACTGCGAGTCATGGATCGCACGAATTGTTTTTATCTTATGAATTTGGATTATCCTTCGGGAAAAAGGATAAAAAATATAAAAGTGTAAGAATTCTTTAATTAACCTAATATGAAAAAATCAGTGTTTTTGGTTATTACAACAGCTGTGATTTTATCAAGTTGTTCTAAACCGAAAGGATTTTTAGTCGGTGTCTATAGTAAATCTACGCCGGAAACAACACCTTATGGTATGGTATTTATCCCTAGAGGGTCTTTTAACATGGGTCCCAATGATCAATCCATTACTTGGTCTATGCAACCTAAACAGAAAACGGTTTCTATTGATGCTTTTTGGATGGACCAAACGGAAATCACCAATGGAGAATATCGTCAGTTTGTGAATTGGGTACGTGATTCCATTGCTCTTAGGTTTCTTAGCCGTATTGGTGATGAAGCAGAGGCTGCAAAATATTGTACAATCGTAAAAATTTATGGACAGGAAGAAGAAGATACAGTATTAAATTGGAAAGCTAAAATTCCATGGAACCTCAAATGGAAAGAAGGCGATAATATTGTGGAAGAGAAATATGAAGCCATCAATCAGATGTATTTTAATGGTGAAGATAGGGTTGAAGGTAGAGAATTGAATACAAGAATATTGAATTATAGTTATAAATGGGTTAATTATGACCAAGCAGCTTTACCGGCAAATCAATTTAACCCTTATACAGGCAGTTATGGTAAAAATGCAAGAGTTCGCGTGGACAGTGCATTTATGAGAAATGGGGCTATTGTAGATACGGTTATTGTTAAGCCATTACGTCATCGTAGAGATCTTATATCAAATAGAATTATTAATATTTATCCGGATACAATGTGCTGGATATCTGAATTTACTTATAGTTTTAATGAACCGGCTATGCAAAATTATTTTGCACACCCAAGTAATGGAGAATATCCTGTAGTGGGAGTTTCTTGGGATCAGGCGCATGCCTTCTGCCATTGGCGCACACACTTATATAAATCGGTTGGAAATTTACCATCTGCTCAAAATTACCGTTTGCCAACAGAAGCAGAGTGGGAATATGCAGCTCGTGGAGGACGTAATGCAGCTCAATATCCTTGGGGTGGCCCTTATGTAAGAGATTCTAAAGGATGTTTTATGGCTAATTTCAAACCAATGCGTGGTAATTATACGGAAGATGGTTATTTGATTCCTTGTAAAACAGCTTCTTTTGATCCTAATGATTATGGTTTGTTTGATATGGCGGGAAATGTTTCGGAATGGACATCAACGACATATGAAGCGACGGCAAATACTTTTACACTCGATATGAACCCCAGTTATGAATATAAATCCAAGAGTAATGATCCGGAAATATTACGCAGAAAAGTTATCCGTGGTGGCTCGTGGAAAGATATAGGGGCTTTTTTACAATGCGGATTCAGAGATTTCGAATATCAAACAAAACGTCGTGCCTCTATAGGATTCCGTTGTGTTAGAAGTTATATAGGAGATTAATAAATTCTTAATTATAAAATCAAAATCATGGCAAAAAAAGAAAATGCTTTTATGAGGTGGTATTTTAGTCCTCAAGGCAAAAAAGTTGTAGGTAGTGTTTATTCTATTGGTGCATCTGTCGTAATTGTAGGTGCTTTGTTTAAAATTTTGCACTGGCCTGGTGCTAGCCAAATGTTGATGGTTGGTATGTTTACAGAAGCGTTGCTGTTTGCCATCGGTGTATTGGATAAGCCATTCGAAGATATACATTGGTCAAATGTTTTCCCTGCATTAACGGGCGAAGTGAAAGATCCTTTAGTTAATCATATCGGAGGAGGTTCTGTCGGGGCATCAATAGGTGGTGTTACACCAACAGCACAAGGCGTTAATCCAATTAAAGATGATGATGTAAAAGCATTTTCTGAAAGTTTGAAAAGTCTTAGCGAAGCGGCACATCAAATGGCCGGAATTTCTAAAGTAGCCGGTCTTACGGATACCTTTGCTCAAAATGTTACTTCCGCATCTCAAGCAGCAGCTCTTTTTGCTACCAAACAACAAAATCTTGATGCTGCAACTAATGCTCTTTTAGCCTCTTATGGTGGTATTACAGAAAATATGACTGCCGTTCAGACAAGTACAAAATTATACGTAGAAAAGGCTGAAATAATTAATAAAAATTTAGGCGCAATTAATTCTGTTTACGAAATTCAATTAAAAAATATTCAAAGTCAATCTGATGCGGTAGAATTACAAACTGCCAAAATTAATGCAGTTGCCGGTGATGTAGATAAAGTACAGAAAGCAATGGCAGTAAGTGCTGCTGATGTTGAAAAATATAAAGACGAAACAGCTAAATTGGCACAAAAAGTAGCAGACTTAAATGCTATTTATGGCAATATGCTGAGCGCGGTGAATAGTTGATTTTTTTTGATTGTAGTTTAAATTGTTATCTCAATGAGTGGAGCAAAAAACTGTCCGGAAACCCCGCGACAAAAAATGATAGGTATGATGTATTTAGTGCTGACTGCTATGTTGGCATTGAATGTGTCAGCAGATATTTTAAATGGTTTTATAATGGTTGATAAGAGTTTGCTGGGCAATATAGAAACGAGTAATCGACAAAATACGGCATTGTATGATGAAATGCAATATCTTTATAACCAAAATCCTGATAAGGTAGGTGAGTGGCTCACTAAATCAAAAATTGTTCAACAGAAAAGTGATAGTCTTATAGACTTTATTCATCAGGCTAAGGCTGATTTAATGACAATGGCTGATGGAATTCAAATAGCTAAAGATACGGTTAATAACCATATTTTAGTAACAAAAGACAATACTGATATAGCCAGTCGTTATTTTATTGGTAGCGATGAAACTTCCGGAACAGAAAAAGGTCGTCAGTTTAAAGCAATGATGGAAGATTATCGCCATTTCGTAGAACAAATGTTTGGTGGCGATAGTATGTATGTTGAAATTTACGAAAAGCGCTTTTCTACAGCAGAAATCATGAATTCTCATGGGACAGAATCTGTTAAATGGCTAAATGCTCAATTTGAGTCAATGCCTATTATTGCTGTTACTACGCAATTGTCTAAATATGAAGCAGATATATTAACAACAGAGCAAGAGTTGATTAATTATTTCAAGCAACAAACCGATGCCGGCGATTTTCGCGTAAACAAGATTGAAGCATTTCCTATACCGGCTACCAAACATGTAATGCAAGGTGGTGTTTATAAAGCACGTATAGCTTTATCAGCCGTGGATTCTACAAAAGTTCCTGAATATTATATCGGAAATACAAGATTATCCAGTGATACTTATGCTGTTAATTGTAATTCGTTGGGAACTTTTCAGTATTCAGGTAAAATTGTTTTAAGAGGTAATGATGGAATTCCTCGTGAATATCCTTTTAAAGATGAATATACGGTAGGAGCCCCTTCAGCGACAATTGCGAATGAAGATATGAATGTTGTTTATATGGGATATCCTAATAGAATTAGCATTTCTGTTCCCGGTGTACCTGCCGAAAAATTACAGATTTCTGCTAATGCCACAATGGAAAAAAATGGAACAGGATATATATGTAAACCTAAAAATTTTGATAATGTAATTATTAATGTGTCTGCAATGCTTGAAGGAAAACTGACGACAATGGGTAGCAGTAAATTTCGGGTTCGCTCTTTGCCTGATCCTACAGCATTTATGAGCTTTAATGATGCAAATGGCAATGCGGTTTTATATTCTCCGAATACTTCTAAACATAAATTGACACGAAATGATATTATTAATAGTAAAATGACAGCAGAATATGCAGATGGTATGCTACAGGCTTCGTTTAGAATCAGTGAGTTTACATTATTAATCTCTGACGGACGTGGTGGCTTTACCGCTTCACAGTCCAATGGTAATAACTTTACGGAAGCTCAGCAGAAACAATTGTTAAGATTAAAATCAGGTTCTGTTATTTTAATAGATAAAATTAGATGTACAGGAGCAAAGACGACGACATTATCATTTCCTCCTGTTACATTACCATAAAATAAATATTTATGAATATGAAAATGAGTAAATGCTATTTTATTATTTTATTGGGTTTATTGTTGGCTTGTCCGGCTAAATCTCAATTTCTTGATGCGGAAATAGATAGTACAGGTTTACTTTTTGATTCCGATGGGAGTTTTACCAAAGTTACCAATGATGTGGAAGAAATTACTGCAAAAATGGTAAAGGTTAATCCTCGTTTAGATGATGTAATTTGGCGTAAAGCGGTTTTACGTGTTATAGATTTACGTGAAAGGCAGAATAATGTCCTGTATTATCCTAAAGAAGATATTGATAGTTTGGGGCAGAAAAATCTTTTTGCCATAATGTTTTTGAAAGTATTAGAAGGTAAATTGACCGCTTATAAATCACCAACTAATCCTGAACAAACTTTTGTTCCTCGTTTTACAAAGGAAAATATCTTTAATGTAGAAGAATTTATTCAAGCAAATTCATTGTCGACTTGGGAAGATAATTTTGGTAAAATTAATTATGTAACTCCTGGTGTTATCAAATTTTACATACAGGAGGTTTGGTATTTTAATAAAGCGACATCAACCTTTCATAATAAGATTTTGTCTATAGCACCTGTATATGATGAACATTATAATGATAGGTCTGATATGCGTACAGGATCTTTTTTCTGGATTCCGTATGATAAACTTCGTCCATATTTACAGGAAGAATTTATGAAAATTAATGGACGAAATGTAGCTCCATTGGTGAATTATGATGAATTCTTAATTTCGCGTCAGTTTGACAGTTATATTATTAAGGATTATGACTTGGTAAGTCAGGATATTGATAAAGGTATTGAAAATCCGGAAATTATACGTCGTGAACAACAACGTGTAGAAAACGAAATATTGAATTTTGAACAGGATTTATGGCATTATTAATATCATAATCAATAATTTAAATATTCTATTTATGAGAAAAAATTATGTGGTATGTTTGTTGACTCTATTGTTATGTGGGGTGTCTTTGTCATCTTTTGCCGCAAAAAGAGAGTCTAAGAAAGGAGGAGAGTCATCTATGGACTCCTTGAAAAAGACGGAAGTAGATATCCGTTATTTAAGGGAAAAGTGTAATCACTGGTCTATTGCTGCGCATGTTGGCGTGGGTTTTCTTGACGGGGACCAGACTCAAAATTTTAATGATATGTTTCCGAGAACTTTTGCAGAGTGCTCTTTTGGTGTTGATGTGGAATATACATTTAATCCTATTTTTGGTCTTTATGTTGAATATATGCGTAATCCGTATGCAGGCAAGGGAACGTATCTTTATACCTTTAAGGCAAATGGAGGATATAATTATAATCAAACGACACCTATTGAATATAAAGGACTTTCGCATGACATTAGTGCAAGTTTATCTGTGAATATGTTGAATTTGTTTTATCGTTATCGGAAACAAATAATAGGTTTGTATATCAATGCCGGAATTGGTATGTCTTTTTATGATGCAACTGCTTATGAACCAGGTACGACAGATGTCATGGATAAGGTATTAAATGGCACACATATTGCTCCTTCTTTTACAGATGGACGCTCCATGTTATTACCGGTTGGTTTTACTTTGGAATATAACCCGACAAGATATTTGGCAATTGTATGGGATACACAATATCGTTTGCATGTTAAAGATAATCTGGACTGTATGCAGAAAGGTCAGAATAATGATAATTTTATGTATACAGGTTTGGGTTTACGTTGGAAGATTAATTCTGTTAAATATAAAGAGCGTAAACATGTTCGTGATATGTGTTCTGGTGAATATGAAAAAGAGATGGGTGTAGCTATGGCTGCTGCTAATGCATTGACGGTCAATAATATCAATAACAAAGTTGATAGTTTATCTGATAGAATAGATAAGGTTGAACCGAAATTAGAACAATTGTATAATGAATCGCAAAGAGAAATTCCGGATAGTGATATGGATGGAGTTCCTGATACTCGCGATAAATCTCCGAATACTCCGGAAGGAGCCTTTGTAAACTATTATGGTGAACCTTTGACAGCAGAAGAAATACAGAAGTTGTTAGGTGAAAGTCGTGATGCCAATATGCCTGCAATCTATTTTGAATTGGGCTCTTCACAATTAAATGCACAATCTGCTGTAGTATTTGCCGATATTGCCCGCAAAATGTATAAAGATTCAAATTATAGATTGGAATTACGCGGTTATTGCGACAATGTAGGAACAGAAGCCTATAACAAGGGCTTAAGTATGCGTCGTGCGGAAACAGTTCGTAATGAATTAGTGGCTAAATATGGTGTTGATTCTAAACGTATCACTGTAATTGGTATGGGAAAAACTCCTGGTCCTACGGATAATTTCTTACCCAATAGACGTTGTGATTTTGTGTTGAAGAAATAAATATCAATTTAATATTAACAAGAAGCCACAGCAAATAATGTTGTGGCTTTCTTTTCAATTAAATTACAAAAGCAATGATGACTACAGAGAATAAATGGGAACATGTTACAGAAGTGTTACGTTCCGAATTGAAAAATTATTTACAAAAAAATAAATTACAATCTGTTGTTTTAGGGGAATCAGGAGGAGTTGATTCAGCATTGACATCTGCATTGGTAGCGGAAGTATGTAATGATTTACATATTCCATTTATTGGTCGCAGCATTGCCATAGAAACAAACACTCCTGCCGAGATAGAAAGGGCAAATGCAGTAGGAGAAAGTTTTTGCTCTGATTTTAAATTTGTTGATTTAACACTTTTATATCGACAAGTTGTCATGTTTATGGAAGAAGATTATGATAGCTCTGATACTTCAAAAGCTTATCGGTTAAGAATGGGTAATATCAAAGCGCGTTTACGCATGATATATTTGTACAACTTAGCTCAAAAGTATAAAGGGATGGTTTTAAGTACGGACAATTATACAGAATGGATGTTGGGTTTTTGGACTTTGCATGGCGATGTCGGTGATTATGATTTACTGTTTGGCTTGTGGAAAACAGAAGTGTATGAGTTGGCGCGTTATGTGTTGTCTACTTTGAAGAAAGAGTCTCAGAAAAAGGCTTTACTTGCTTGTATTGATTGTGCTCCAACAGATGGTTTGGGAATTACTTCTTGTGATGTGGAACAATTTGGTGCTAAAAATTATGATGAGGTAGATGCCGCTTTACAGGCGTATGTTAATTTTGGACTTAATGAAATTAATCCATCGGTGGTGGCACGACATCAAACTTCACAATTTAAGCGTGAAAATCCTGTATTTATTAAACGTAATGTATATTTTAAAGCAGACGTCTCCGAAATTCGGAACAAGTGATCGCCGTTGCAATAGCAACGTTCAGTGAATCGGACGTCTTTGCGTTGCTTGGATAATTTGGAATGAAAAGTTTACGTGCAATAAAAGATTGTAAATGGTGAGAAATACCTTGACCTTCGTTTCCCATTATTATTAATCCATTTGAGGTTAACTGCGTAGAATAGATGTTGTCTCCTTGTAAGAATGTTCCATAAATGGGAACATTCTTTTTTTGGCAATTAATAAGCAATGGAACTAAATCAGTATAATATACCTGAACACGTGATATAGCCCCCATCGTTGCTTGTATTGCTTTAAAATTATAGATATCGACTGTATGTGGTGAACAAATAATATGCTGTATGCCAAACCAATCGGCAATGCGGGTAATGGTGCCTAAATTTCCCGGGTCTTGAATATCGTCCAGAGCTAAAACCAATTCATTAGTCAATATTTCTACATTAAAAACGTTTTGACGTTGTTGAAATACACCAATGACAGGAGATGGAGTCTTAAGAAATGATATTTTTTTCAGTTCTTCTTGATTGGGAACAGTAATGAGATTTTGCACGTTTACAGATTGATGAGCCACATATTCATCGGTAGCAATGAGCATTTCACATGGTATATGTGCTAAAAGTTCATCTACTAATTTTTCTCCTTCTGCTACAAATAAATGATTACTATCACGATTTTTTTTTAGTGATAAAGAATTGATAAATTTTATATTGTTTTTTGACAGCATAAATGTACATTTATATTATGGAACTTCTTTGTAAATTTGATTATGCAAATATAGAAAAATCCCGTAAAAATTCCTATATTTGCAAGCAATTTGAATAAAAATATCATAACGTGGGCAGATTTCGTTTTGTGAATATTGTTAAACTAATTATACTTGGATGTAGTTTGTTTGCTTATTCATGCAGTTTAACCAAATATGTGCCCGAAGATAAGCAGTTGTTGAATAAGGTTTATTTTAAATCGGATATTCCTGATTTGAAAACTGATCAATTAACGCCGTTTTTGCAACAAGCTCCTAATAGCTATATGTTTAGTATTATGCGATTGGAACTTGGCTTATATAATGCGTCCGGTAAAGATACAACAAAATGGATCAATCGCTGGCTTAGAAAAATTGGTGAAGCTCCAATTGTTTATGATTCATTATTGATGCAACGTACAAAAGACGAATTGGAAAGAGAATTGCACAATAAAGGTTATTATGATGCAGAAGTCAGTGTAATCGAAAAGGAGAAGAAACGCAAGGTCCAATTAACTTATGTTCTGAAAGGTAATGAACCTTATGTAATTAGTCGTTATGGTATTTCATTACCGGATGATTCGGTAATGTCCATCATAGAACAACGGGATACTGCAACTATTCTAAAAGAAGGGCAGTTGTTTGATGTTTCTTTAATGGAGCAGGAACGAGAAAGTATTACATCCAAACTGCGTGATAGAGGCTATTATAATTTTCAAAAAGAATTGTTGGGCTTTACCGCCGATAGTGCTAATCATAAGGTGGATGTTGTTTTAAGTTTACAAGATCGCTATTTACATAGTGACTCTTTACAGAAAATTATTTTTACACAAAAAACGGTTGGTAATATTTATATTTATAATATTGCAGATGCCGCCAATTTGCTTACTTTATCTTCAGATACAGTTGTTTTAGATACTACCTTTTATCAAGGCTATTGTGTGATTTCCGATAATCACAAAAAAAGAATCAGGGCTTCTGTGTTGGTTGCAAAAACGTTTGTTCAGCCTCACAGCCTTTATAAAGAAAGTCAGATAAATAAAACCTATGAAGGTTTGAATAATCTCCAAGCGGTCAAGTATGTAAATGTCAGTTTTCATGAAGCCGGAGATGGTGTTTTAGATTGTTATATTGTAGTGTCTCCTGAAAAAGATCATTCATTTTCAGTTAATTTGGAAGGCACAAATTCGGATGGAAATCTTGGCGTCGGAGTAGGTGTCAGTTATCAAAACAGAAACATCTTTAAAGGTTCTGAAACTCTAAAAATAGGAGTAAACGGCTCTTATGAAGCATTGCGCAAAGATGGTGTTTTATATAATTCTGCCGAAATAGGAGGTGCACTTGGTATTGTATTTCCTTCATTGCTAATACCGGCTTCGACCAATTTTAAAAGGCAAACACTTGGTACAACGGAAATTTCAATGGGCTATAATTTTCAGCGAAGGCCGGAATATATACGTAATATTGCCAACATAGGATTTACATACGCGTGGAAAAAACATAATGTGCGTTATACGTTTAATTTACTTGATTTCAGTTTGATTTATCTACCATGGATGACTGATGAATTTAGAGAAAAATATTTAAGTCCATCATCATCTGTGCGCTATAGTTATGAAGATCACTTTATTGCACAAATTGGGTTTGGTGTATTTTATACTAATCAACGCAATACTAAGAGTTTGGCAAATTATTATTCCATTAGAGGCGGCGTTCAAACTGCCGGAAATTTATTATATGGATTAAGTAATCTGTTTGGTCAAGAAAAAATTGATGGGAGTTATGAAATTTTTCATATTCCTTATTCTCAATATGTTAAATGTAATTTTGATTTTTCATATAATCAAATTTTTAATAATAAAGTTCGTTTGGTTTGGCATACGGCATTGGGCGTAGGTTTCCCTTATGGTAATGCCACAATTTTGCCGTTTGAGGAACGCTTTTTCTCGGGTGGAGCCAATAGTTTGAGAGGTTGGTCTGTCCGTTCTTTAGGACCGGGATCTTATAAAAACACATCAGGCTATATTGACTATATGAATCAATCGGGTGACATTAAACTGGATTTGAATGTGGAAGCAAGATTTAAGTTGTTTTGGAAGTTGGAAGGGGCGGCTTTTATTGATGCCGGAAATATCTGGACAATCAAAGAATATGCCGAACAACCGAATGGTCAATTTCAATGGAATGAATTTTATAAACAAATAGGGTGTAGTTACGGCATTGGATTAAGGTTAAATTTCGATTTTTTTATTATCCGTGTAGATATGGGATTGAAGTTGTATGATCCGTGTTATGAAACACGAGAAGAACGTTGGCGTAGCTCTTTTAATTGGAAAGATGACGTCGCCTTTCATTTTGCTGTAGGTTATCCTTTTTAATTTAAATGTAATGAAGAATTTAAAATTGTATTTTGTAGTTTTCTTGTTAGGGCTTTCTTTGTACGGAATAGCCTGTACCAATTTTTTAGTCGGGAAAGATGCTTCTGTTGATGGCTCTACGATGATCACTTATTCGGCAGATTCTTATTATTTGTTTGGGGCTTTGTATCATTACCCGGCAGCGGTTTATCCTAATAAAACCATGTTGGATATTTATGATTGGGATTCCGGCAAGTATTTAGGCAAGATAGAACAGGCCGCTCAAACTTATAATGTGGTAGGAAATATGAATGAATTTGCCGTTTCGATAGGTGAAACAACTTTTGGCGGACGGCACGAATTGGTAGATACTACCGGCATTTTGGATTATGGAAGTCTTATTTATATAGCTTTACAGCGTTCTAAAACTGCTCGTGAAGCTATCCAGATTATGACGGATTTAGTAGCAAAATATGGCTATTGCAGCGAGGGAGAGTCTTTTTCTATTGCTGACCCGCAAGAAGTTTGGATTATGGAAATGGTAGGTAAAGGCAATAAAGAAAAAGGTGCGGTGTGGGCTGCTTTGCGCATTCCTGATGATTGTGTGTCGGCACATGCTAATCAGGCGCGTATTACGACTATTCCATTTAATGATAAGGAAAATTGTTTGCATTCCAAAGATGTGGTATCATTTGCCAAAAAACAAGGTTATTTTTCAGGCAAAGATTCTGAGTTTAGCTTTTCGGATGTGTATGCACCCTTAGATTATGGTGCCATTCGTTTATGCGAAGCACGCGTGTGGGCTTTTTTCAGGAGCGTTGACCAGCAGATGGACACTTGTTTTTCATACATTAATGGAGAAACCAAACAGAGAATGCCTTTATGGATTAAGCCAAAAGTGAAATTGTCAGTCAAAGATATACGAGATGTCATGAGAAATCATTATGAGGGGACGCCCTTGGATATGACCAAAGGTGCCGGATCTGGGGCTTTTTCGTCTCCTTTTAGACATAGCCCTTTGACTTATTCGGTAGATAGTATTGAATATTATCACGAACGTCCGATTGCTACTCAACAAACCGGTTTTACTTTTGTGGCTCAAATGAGAAACTGGTTACCGACATCTATAGGTGGCGTGTTGTGGTTTGGGGTCGATGATGCTACATGCAATGTATATGTTCCAATGTATTGTGGTATTGATTCGGTTCCGGAATGTTTTGATGCACATAATGGAAGTTTGTTGGAGTTTTCTTGGACTTCGGCATTTTGGATTAACAACTGGGTTTCCAATATGACATATCCTCAATTCTCAAGCATGATGCAAGATATACAGCCCAGACAACAGGCTTGGGAAGCGAAGTTTGATAGCACGTTACCTGCTATTGATGCTAAAGCCGGAGAATTATACAGACAGGATAAAAGGTTAGCTATTAATTTTTTGACCAATTATTCTGTAACTCAGGCTCAAGAAGTTACAAAAGATTGGAAAAAATTAGGTGAATATTTGATAGTGAAACATTTAGACGGAATTCTCAAAATGGAGAAAAATGGAAAATTTATAACAGGTGAAAAAAATATTCCGCCACATGTTGAACGTCCTGGCTATCCTGAACAGTATTTACGGGAAGAATTTATAAATGATAACCCGGACCGTTTTCGTATAAAAACGAAGGAAGAACTGAACAACCGAAGATAAATGAAATATTTCCGATATATATGGTGTGTGTTTATGTGTTTTGTCAGCATGACGACTTTTGCAGAACGATGGCTGATGAAAGAGATGGATTTTTTGCGAAATGATTCTACTTTTCGTGTTTCGTGTACATATAATACAGCCAACCAATTGGTGCTTCAATCTACCCATTATTTATCGGGTGGCGTGTTGGAAAATTATGCTTATATGGAACAGACTTTTTCGCAAGCAAATCGGACTTCTAAATCGGATTATAAGTGGTGTAATAATCAATGGACTAAATGCAGCCGGACAGAATGGGAATACAGGGCAGATGGTTTGTTAAGTTCGCAGAAACAGTATGACGGAGTGAATAATTTATGGGTGGTACAAAATCAAATTATTTATTTATATGCTGCGAATTCGTCTTTGTGTCTTGAACAACGTCATTTATTGTTTGATGGTAATAAATGGGAGGCAGAAATGCAGGTGATGTTTGAATATGAGGCTGAACAGTTGATAAAAGTTAATTTTAACGTAGCTGAAAATGGGTTGTGGAAGGCTTATGGTGATTTGTTTTTAACGTATGATAATCGTTTAATATCGACTATTTTCCGAGAGCAAGTAGCTGATAGTATGCAAAATAAGAGTAAAACATTATATATTTATACTCAAGATGGGCAGTTGAAATATGAGAAGCAACAGCTTTGGGTTGATGATTCTTGGCAAGATGAATGTAAGTTAGAATCTACAACGTTTGACAATAAACAATCTACTATCTTTTCGGATTGGGGAGGGCAATATTGGTCAAATTTATATAAGATAGCAGATCAATATGATGAGAAATTTTTGATAAACAGAAGCTTTTCCGGATATGATTATCATATGTGGCTGCCATATTATACAACAAAAGTTACGATAGATGCTGTGGAATTGGAACGCTCAGTTTCTACTGCTTATGAGTTTTTTGGAGGTAATGTTTCTGATGTTCGACAAGATTACCTGCCTCTTCAAGATAAATATTTTTTTACTTATTGGTATGCTCAAGAACTTCATATTAAATATTTTACGATAGATGATACCTCTACACAACAGTTTTATACAAAGAATGATATAATTGTCTATCCTAATCCCTCTCCTGATGGTTTTTATTATATAGAATCTGTTTCAGATAATATTAAGTGGAGGGTTTATAATGTGCAGGGATTTATTATGGCGACAGGAGGAGAGTCTGTTAATCGTGTTATTGATCTAACAAGTTGTCCAAAAGGTGTTTATATCGTGAAGATACTTATAGATGGCGAAACTTATACCACCAAATTAATAAAAGTGAATTAAAAAACGAGTTATTATGAACAAGAAAAATTTTATTGTATTATTAATTAGCTTATTAGCTTTACCTATGATGTCACAAAATCCATTTTTTAACCAAGCTTCCACTCCTCATGGAACGTTTCCTTTTAATGAATTAAAAAACGAACACTTTCTACCTGCGTTTGAGGAAGGCATTAAACAACATGCTGCTGAGGTCGATAAAATAGCCAATAATAAGCAAAAACCGACATTTACCAATACTATTGTAGCATTGGAGCGTTCAGGAAAATTATTATCAAAAGTTGCTACGGTGTTTTTTGCATTGAATAGTGCGGAAACAAATGATGAAATGGAGGAAATAGCCCAGCGTGTATCACCTATGCTGACTGACCACAGTAATAGTATTAATTTAAATGAAAAATTATTTGAGAGAGTTCAAACTATTTATAACCAACGTGATGACTTAAAACTCTCAGTTGAAGATGCTAAGTTATTGGAAGACACTTACCAAGGTTTTGCTAATAATGGTGCAACTTTGGATGCAGACAAAAAAGAAATCTATAGGAATTTAAGTAAGGACTTAGGCTTGGCAACTTTACAATTTGGGCAAAATGCACTGAAAGAATTGAACGATTATTCATTGCTGATTACCGACGAAAATGTTTTATCCGGTATGCCTGCAGATTTTATGGAGATGTCGGCTGCAAATGCTGAAAAAGCAGGAAAAACAGGTTGGTTGCTCAATTTGCGTTACACGTGTTATAGTCCGTTGATGACTTATGCCGATAATCGTGATTTGAGACGTGAAATATGGATGGCATATAACACACAATGTTTGCAAGGCAGCAAATATGACAATACAGATCTTATTAAGAAAATTATTAATTTGCGTTTACAGATAGCCAACTTGTTTGGCTTTGATACTTATGCCGATTATGTGTTGCGGTTTCGTATGGCCGAAAACTCCAAGAATGTATATAAATTATTGAATGATTTGTTGATAGCATATAAACCGTATGGAGAGAAAGAAGTCGCAACTGTTCAAGAATACGCGAATGCGCATGGTGCCTATTTTACAATACAGCCTTGGGATTTTAGTTATTATAGCGAAAAATTAAAAACGGCATTATTTAATATTAATGATGAGATGTTGAAACCGTATTTTGAATTGGAGAATGTTAAGAAAGGCGTATTTGGTTTGGCTACTAAATTGTATGGCTTGAATTTTACGAAAAATGAAAAAATACCTGTTTACAATAAGGAGGTAGATGCCTATGATGTTACCGACGAGAATGGGAAGTATATAGCAGTGCTTTATACCGATTTTCATCCTCGTGAAGGCAAACGTTCAGGGGCTTGGATGACGGAATATAAAGGTCAGGAAAAAGATGCGAAAGGCAGGGATAGTCGTCCGCATATTACTGTGGTAATGAATTTTACACGGCCAACGGCTTCCAAACCGGCATTATTGACGTATGACGAAGTAGAAACTTTTTTACATGAATTTGGTCATGCGTTACATGGAATGTTGGCAGATGGGACTTATGCAAGTTTGTCGGGAACCAATGTTTACCGTGATTTTGTAGAATTGCCATCTCAAATTATGGAAAATTGGGCTCAGGAAAAGGACTTTTTAGATGGTTTTGTTGTACATTATCAGACAGGTGAAAAAATTCCGGCAAATTTGGTGCAACAAATTAAAGATGCTGCGAATTTTAATTGTGCGTATGCGTGTTTGCGTCAATTGACTTTTGGTTTCCAGGATATGGCTTTTCATACTATTACCAAACCATTTGAAGGAAATGTTATCGATTTTGAAAATGCGGTTACACAGTCGGCAACTTTGTTGCCACATATCGTAGGAACAGGACGTTGTACTACATTTACTCATATCTTTTCGGGAGGTTATGCCGCCGGTTATTATGGTTATAAATGGGCAGAGGTCTTAGATGCTGATGCATTTTCTCTTTTTAAACAGAACGGAATTTTCGACCATGCAACAGCTACTTCTTTCAAAGAAAATATCTTAATGAAAGGAGGTAGTGAACATCCCATGGTGTTATACAAACGTTTCCGTGGTCAGGAACCTACTGTTGATGCACTGTTAAAACGTAATGGAATTCAGTAATTTTTATTCCTGAATCACTTCTATAGCTTTTTCAATAATGGAGTCGATACCTTTTACAGCATCGGTAGAGTCGCAATTCACAAGAATATCTGGTTCTATACCAAACTCAATGTGTTTCATTTCTGCATCATAGGTAGGTATGGCAGAAAAACGTACCATCCAGCCGATAGGTAGTTCATTGGATAGTGGAATACCGCCACCTCCTCCTGAGATTCCTCCTGCAAGTAAAACATTGGGAGCATAGCGAACAGCCGATAAGAAATCGTTGGTAGCACTGTAACTTAGTCGATTACATAATATAACGATTCTCTTATCGCTCCAATTTATAAGTTGATCTTGAGGGCTGATATAGAAGGCTTGTGGTTGAGAAAAATCGTTATGTGCGTTTCCGGTTTTATGTTTTATATATCCTACCAAAGTTTTCTCTTTGAAAAAACAACTGGCAAGTTGTTTGCTATAATCGGCATTGCCGCCGCCATTACTGCGAACATCAATGATAATGCCTTTACAATTTGCGAAATATCGGTCAATATACAGTAGATTACTTTTTGAGAAGCCTGATGAAAAACTTCCGTATCGAATGAAACCAATAGAATCGTTGGCGATTTTTCCGTAGTGAAAGCCTCCTGCAATTTTATAGTTCTGTGTTAAATAACGGTCGCTATAAACAATGCCGGAATTATAATTGACAGGATAATCTTCATAAAAACTTCTACAGCGAGAAATATCAAATGAGGAATACAGATTAACGTGTCCGTCTTGTAGCTCATTCAGCATATTGGCGAACAGATTGAATAAATCCATCTCTGTTTTGACATTGGTCAATTGTGGCTCGTAAATATATTTAATGCTGTCCCAATTAATGCCTTTTACATCAAAAAAACAATATTTTGTGTCGATAATTTCCCATAATGCATTAAAATTTGTTTGAGGTGTCGCATCTTTTGTATAGTTAGATGTACAGCCAAGAAGTAAGATAATCACTAATGGAAATATAAGTACTTTTTTCGAATTCATTGTAATGTAGTTTTATTTCCAAATGCTTGTATGGTCATTGGAATTACTGTTCTTTCCTCCAAATAAGGTCATATTTACTACAGTTCCGATAGTAAACATATATTGTTCTTTTTTGAAATACAAATTATTGGCATGCCAAATTAGATTGTTGTGTGTAAAGCCGGCTCTAAATGTAAATTTTTTAAAGATGAAATCTATGGATAAGTTGCCTTTTAATCCTAATTTATTGTGGAAAGATGAAAAATGAATGGCATTATGGAGGTTTTGGAACAAATAATATTCGTAATAAGAAACTCCCATCTCCGGAACAAACATACAACCAATGACAGGTGTCTGCAAGTCATATTCAAACGCCATTTGCAACTTTTCTGTAATGAGATGATAACGAAACATTGCTGAGGCAGAAAGATTGGTTGATAAATCGGCAGATGCAATATTGTTGATATTTCGATTATGATATTTTAAGCCTCCATCAATATCCCAAAAACCTCCTACCAGAATAGAAAAATGAGAATCCGGCTTGAAATGGTAGTGCGTACCAAAAGCTAATGTGATATTCAAATTCATAATGTTTGCTGAATAGGGTGGATTGTTGGTTGAGGCGAAAAAAAATGTATTCTTGTTTTGCCACGAAAGTTTGTCATTGTTTTTGTAGAGATTACAGTGAAATGCTTCCCATTGCACCCCCCAGCCTTTATATTCCAAATTGGAAAGGTAGGCATCATCAAATGTGACAAATCCACTGCTTAGTGTCCAATAATTGTTTAACAGTGAAGTTGGCATTTCCGCAAATAGCAATGCCGATGGTATGAGTAGCGCAAGCAAGAGTTTAACCTTCATCTTTGTGTAGGAATTTGCATAAGTTTCATATTCGCATCCAGACCCCATAAAATGCTGTCGGAATGTAAAGCTGTGCTGGCAATACTTAAAGTGCTGTCAAATGTTTCATACTGTATGTTGCCTAAATCAAGCAGAGAGTGAAAAACCGTCATAGAAGATATGTTTTTGTCTTTATTGCTTTGCAAATTGATATATTTTTGCGCATATTTCTGCTTGTATTCATCTGATACCCAAATCATCATCGGAATATGATATTCGTAAATACTACCATGATAAGTGGCATGTAGTAACATATTACGTTCGTCATCTAAAAGATTTTCGCCATGGTCGCCTAAATAAAGCAAAACAGCGGGTTGATGAGCGCTTTCTAATATGGTAATAGTGCTGTCTAAAAAAGCATCAGTGTATAAAATGGCATTATCGTATGAGTTGACTAATAATTCGCGAACTTCATTGAATAATGGACTGCTTGTATTGAGTTTTATAATATCATTGAACGAATGAATATTTTGTTCTTTAAGCATTTGTTGCAGTTTGATATCTCCATTCATGTCTGGTTTAAATTGTGCAAAATCAGAAGGATATCGACAATTGTATTTGAAATGACATCCTAATGTATGTAAGACAATAAATTTCTTTTGTTGATTATCTTGTTCGATTGGAATGAGGTATTGTAACAGATTCATATCCAGATTACTGTGATTCTTAACATCAACAGGCAGATATGCCGTGTGTGTACAAGCGTTTGAAATGCTCATAAGTAACTTATTTCCGAAACTTTGGTTTGCAAACCAGCAGGTTTCATAACCTGCCTCAGCAAATGCATCAACCACTGATTTCTCTTTTGGTAAAACATTAATGGTTTGCGGAGTTGCTCTGGATAATATAAAAGGAACTGATACTGTGGTCAAATTGGCAATAGAGTAGGTATGAGTAAATGATATCAAATTTTTGCGTTGGGCAAGTTTTGGAGTTGTGTTACGGTGGTAGCCGTTGATGCCAAAATTTCCATATCGTGCTGTTTCTCCGATAACTAATACGATAATTGTTTGTTGATTAGAATCGTTAGGCGAAGGTTGTATTCCAAATGAAAATTTGCTGACATTATCTTTTTGTGTATTTATTGCATGATTGAGTACAATTATACGGTGGCAAGCCAATAGAACATCAAGAGGAAAAACTTTTTCAATATCTTCTACAAAATTCAGATGTACACTTTCATTATGAATAGGCATCTCAGGTAAATATATTTCTTTTTTATCTAACCATTCCCAAATTCCAAAACTTCCTAAAAATAGGGCAGAAAAGGTAGCTGCAAGGATTATTCGAGTCTTTTTTTGAAACAGATAATCATTGTTGATAACTTTGAAAATTAGAAAAAAATAACCGGTTAAAAGTAATAGATACAATAAGATGACCGGCCACCCACTTGAAATTAACTCTAACGCTTCGCCAGGTTCTGAAATTAAGATTGTGTAAACAAATAATAGTGAAGTTGTTGCTTTGTTGGTTATGAGATGTACCATCTCAAATAGTCCAAGACAAATTGTTACAGTGTTGAGGACAAGAAAGGTGCGAGCTCTAAAAATTAATGCAGGTATAAGGAATACAATTAGTGAACATAACAAGTAAAATAAGCGATTCCATACTGTTCCTAAATTATTAGCTAAAAAACAGGCTAAGATATTAGGTAACAGAATAATAACAGACAATAATATCAGAATGATATGTTGCTTTGTAATTTTTCTTGTTTTAGTAGATTTTATCATCTGCTGTCTTTTTTTCTCTACCTATAAGTGTGGTTATTAGTGTCAGTTGATGAATAATATTTTTGTAGTAGCATATTGTTTGCCATCATTGCTGAGACAAATAACAATGTAAATACCCGTAGCTACACGATCACCATTTTTTCGTGTACCATCCCAAGTTGCAATTCCACCGTTTGATGTGGTTTCAAAAATAGTATGACCATTTACATCTGTTATTTTTATAATTGAATTGGCAATTAATCCGGTGATTGAAACCAGCCCATGATAATTCTCTCTTACCGGATTTGGATAAGCATGAACATTATCGAAAGTGTCACCTCCTTCTATTGCATCAGATTGATAAGAAATGATGCCATTGCCTGTTCCGAAAAAGACTTCTCCAGTTTTGTCGTTAATAACAATACTCAGAATATTGTTTGATAGGAGTGGACTGTTTTCGACAGTAAAATGATGAATGGTTGTCTGACCGTTCGGCGACAACAGATAGACACCTGAACTTTCTGTTCCTATCCATTTACGATTCGCGCCATCTATGGCAATGGCATTGATTCTCTCATTTTCAAGTAGATAGTCGGCTAAATTTGTACCGTCGTTGCGTGGAATCTTAATACGTGTAGCTCTATAATCTTCGTTAAAGCAGGATTCTGTATTTTCCAATACAATGGGACCTTTTTCTGAACCAATCCAAATGGCACCATCTTTGTCTTGAGCTATGGACAGAAAATTTTCGGGGTTAAATTTATTGGCATCTTGGTCGTAAAAGTAGGTAAAATATTTATATACATCATCATCCATATTATCTAAAGTCCCTTGATCATCAAACGTAAAAATTGCAGTTCCTTCAGCTGCTCGTGGAACACATACCCATTTATGATTCGCATTTTTGTTTGATATAATGATGTCTTGTGCAGTTTTTGCGGTTTTTATATCATTGTATGGCATATTTTTAACAACTCCATACGCAGGTCCGTCGCCGTCAGTATCAGGTGTCATATATTTGACGGTAGAAGAAACTCCCATATTTAATAACCATAAATTATTTGATTTATCAAAAATAAGACCATCGACACGATGATAGAAATAATAGGCATCAGGATCGGTATATTTACTATTGGGGAATATGGTTTCAATATTACTATTGTCGGCATTATAGAGTTTATAGAATTTGTTATTTCTGAATTCGTACAAACCGATACCGTAAGAAGCTATAAAGAAATGTGAATTGTCTGATGGATCAATGGCTGCATCTACAAAGTCCCATGTGGGATGACCTGTGGAAATTTCGGAACAAAAGATATTTGTCCACGTACCATTTTCGTACATCATTACGTGTCCGTCTCTGCTGTATTGTACAGCCCATCGGCCACCCGGAACAACAATTATTTTGCCGTTTGAATATCTCATTCGCCATGCATAATTGACGGCAGGACCACTTGGCTTAAATGTATTAAAAGCTGTTCCCGATAAATTGCTTTTTACCACCCCTTCTTCAAAAGCGGCAATCCAAAATTGTTGATTATCGGCATCATAAATTCCCATTCGTGGATCCTTTATTGTGATGGTGACAGGAGCACCAGTTGGAGATAGTAAACATTTAATGTTTTCGGTAGAGCATAAAAATAGCACGTTGTTGTTGGTAGAAATTCCGGTAACGTTTGAGTAAATATTGTGTTGCCATGTTTGATTGGCATAAGCATGCACATTTTTATCTTCTGTCAAAACAAGCAAAACGCCATTATAAATAATGGCCTTTTGATAAGTTTCGGTTAAAGAAGTAATAAGAGTCTTCCAATTTTGATAATTAGTCATATTTGAATTCATGTCGACCATATAAATTGTATTGTCAGTAATGGCATATAATTTATTGTTCAATTCTACCAATGATTTAATTTTTATCATTGACGCATTTGGACCGATGATATAGGTGTCGGCGATTTCTTTTTTTGTCAGATTAATTACCACAATGCCAAAATCACATGCTACATAGGCTTTGTTGTTTATGAAGAGTATGTCGTTTATTATTTTGCTCCCGTTAATATTCTTTTTATAGATGTCTGTAATATTAAAAATTTCACCATCGTCAGTGATTAAGTCGATGTTGGAATTTTGATAGGCAATAAAAAGTAAATGATTGGTGTATGAATATTGAATTTGTGCGATTTTAGTATCACTTAATCCATAGGTTTTGGAATAAACTTCTGAACTTTCATCATATTTGTTGATAGAAAAAAGGGCTCCATCGCTAATGGCATATATTTTGTCTTCTGATTGGGTAATTTGTGTTATCTGATTGTATGCCAAATGGGTACGCCAACTCCCCATTGCCAATTGTGCCGATGCGTTGAATGTATAAAAGAGTAGCGTTGTAAAAAGAAAAATTCTTGTTTTCATTTTATAGTGTTGTTAGATTTATTAATGAGGAATTGGCATAATTGATTTATAGCTTTTGCGCGGTGACTGACTGTATTTTTAATGTCTGCCGATAATTCGGCAAAAGTTTCATTATATCTGTCAGGGACGAAAACAGAATCATAACCGAAACCATTGTGTCCTTTACGTTCTGTAAGGATATAACCGTTGATAATCCCTTCGAAGAAAAAATTATGGTTGTCCATAATTAATGCCACTATAGTTCTGAATCGTGCTTTTCTGTTTGTGATTCCTCTCAGATTATCTAACAATTTATCAATGTTGGCTTCAAAATTGACAGGCTCGCCTGCGTAACGCGCCGAATAAACTCCGGGTTCTTCGTTTAGTGCTTCAACCTCCAAACCTGTGTCATCTGCAAAGCAGTTACAATGGTAGTTGTCGTAAACAAAAAGTGCTTTCTGAAGCGCATTTTCTTGTAACGAATGTCCGGTTTCAGGAATGTTTGTATGGCAACCTATTTCTGATAATCCGGCAATAGCTACAGAATTTTTCAGAATAGCTGTAACTTCATCTAATTTATGTTTATTGTTTGTAGCGAAAACTAATGTATCCATGAATTTTAATAACGTGTGATTGCTTTTTTTTATTGTAATCTTTTACGATTGATAGCATTCTGATTTTGCTAAAAAATACCAATGTACAAAGTAACCGTTTTTTTTTCAAAAATCCTATGTTTTTTTTATTTTTTTACTGCTGTACAAGTGTTTCTGCGAAAGTAGATTTGCTCCGGTTTGGCAGTGAAGAGGTTACAGAGTGCATTATTTGCACGTTCTCCGAGTCGTGCAGAATAGAAATACTGTGTAAATGAATAAAAAATAGTATATTTGCAGACAGATTGAACATTTTACTTGTTATGAAAGTTCTGCGTGTATATTTTCTTGCACTCATTTTCGCTGTATGTGTCGCTTGCGATTCGTTCAATCTTTTGAACACGTTTATTCCGCCAAGTGCTACTGTTAACAAGCGTTTTGAAGCGTCACAAGAATGGAATCAAAGCAACTTACCATTAATCATTCAGTCTGTTACCGACGATTATTCTTTTTTTGTTTCTTCCGATTGGCACGTTGTAAACCATAATACAGATCATATTCGTCATTTTATGTCTATCGCACGCAATTGCCAAGAGTCGCTTTTTATACTTGCTTTGGGCGATTTTGTTACGACAAAAGGCTGCATTCCGGATGCTGCAGAAGCTATTGCCTTTGATGCCGCTACGCAGTTGAAAAATGATACGGTTTTGGCTACAGCCGGCAATCATGATTTGTATTTCAACCAATGGGAAGATTATCAGACTTATTTTAAAACGGCTACTTATGCTTATGTAGTAAAAACACCTCATTTTCAAGATTTTTTTATTGTTTTAGATTCCGGAAACGGAACATTGGGTAATGAACAAGTAGCGTGGTTGGAACAGTTGTTAACTCAAAGAATAACATACCGTTACTGTATTATCTGTACACATACCAATTTTTTCAGAACGGATAAGAATGTTGCCTTGGCAGGTAATTTCCCAATAGAAGAAACTGCACGTTTGCTTAATATTTTTACCTCTAATAACCTGTTGTGCATTTAGGAAAAAGTAAAAAAATAAAGTAAAAAAAGATTGTTCATTTGACAAAAAAGTCGTATATTTGATTATTAATCAGATAATTAAATATAATGAACAATCTCGTACAAAAC
>JAQUTW010000052.1 GCA_028694215.1 Paludibacteraceae bacterium
ACCGTCAAATGCCATATTAGACACATTATCAACCCTGTATTTAACGCCCTCGTATGTTACAGAATCGGGTATTACCACATTGGGGTTGCCGGCATAGGCAGTATTGTTGCCAACACACACTTCCGTGCTGTCATTGATGAAATTGTAGTTGATATTGTCCACTACAAAGTCTGTGGCATTTGCCACCATTGCTCCGCAAACCAGTGCGGCTGCAAAAAGAAAGATTTTTTTGTTCATAATAGAGTCGTTTTAATATTACAGCAAAGTTAAACTATTTTTTTAAGCAATACAATACGAGTTTTCTCGTAGTCCTGTATCACAAAAAACAATCTGCTTTTGCAAGTAGATTGTTTTTGTATACCCGGAGGGGCTCGAACCCTCGACCCATTGATTAAGAGTCAATTGCTCTACCAACTGAGCTACGGATACATTATTTATAACCCATTAAAAAGATTAGCAATTTTTTATAATTGCCAATATATTGTCAGTAATATAAATCAGTTGTTCATCATCTAATTCGGTGTGCATCGGTAAAGATAAAACACATGCTGCCAACTCTTCTGCTACGGGGAAATCTCCCTTCTTATATCGTGGATCCTGATATGCTTTTTGCAAATGCAAAGGCACCGGATAATAAATCATGGCAGGAATACCTTTGTCTGCAAGTGCTTGACGCATTTTTTCTCTGTCAACGTTTACTAATTTAATCGTATATTGATGATAAGCATGTGTCGTATTTCTATCCGTAGCAGGCGTAATTATTTTTTCGCATCCGGCAAATGCCTGATTATAAAAAGCCGCAGCTTTTTGTCGGGCTGTAATATAATCGTTCAGATGTGGTAATTTGGCATCTAAAACGGCAGCCTGAATACTGTCCAAACGTGAGTTGATGCCAATCATATCGTGATGATAACGTACTACCATGCCGTGATTGGCAATAGCGCTCATTTTGGCAGCTAATTCATCATTGTTGGTAAAAATGGCACCTCCATCTCCATAGCAGCCCAAGTTCTTTGACGGGAAAAAAGAGGTACAGCCAATATCGCCCATACAGCCCGATTTTACGGTTTTACCATCTGAAAATGTATATTCCGAACCCATTGATTGGCAGGCATCTTCAACAACAAACAAATGATGTTCTTTGGCTAATTGCAAAATGGCTTCCATATTGGCATTTTGTCCGAACAAATGCACCGGAACAATGGCTTTTGTTTTTGGAGTAATTGCTTTTTTTACGGCTTCTATGTCAATATTAAATGTTTCAAAATCAACATCTACAACTACAGGAGTCAACCCCAAAAGTGCCACCACTTCGGCTGTGGCAATAAATGTAAATGTCGGTGTGATAACTTCATCGCCACGTTTCAGACCCAACCCCATCAAAGCAATTTGAAGAGCATCTGTGCCATTACCAACAGGGATAACGTGCTTTACTCCCAGATAGCTTTCCAAGTGGGCTTGAAAGTTATTGACTTTTCCACCTTTGATAAAGGTTGTTGTATCCAGAACTTCTTGGATTCCGGCATCTACATCTTTTTTGATTTTTTGGTATTGGCTGAATAAATCAACCATTTGAATTTTTTTCATACCAACTTTTTTGAGGTTGCAAAGATATACTTTTTTGTTTTACTGTACAATAAAAAGTTTATCTTTTTCCTTGGTTACATCAATTTTTACTGTGCTTCCGGTTGCTATTTTCGATTCTAAAAGCGCATCAACCAATAAGTCTTCTAAATATTTCTGAATAGCGCGTTTTAACGGTCGGGCACCAAACTGAATATCATAACCTTTGTCGGCAAGAAAATTTTTGGCTTCTTCGCTTAAGTCAATTTTAAAATCCAAATCGGCAATACGTTTATATAATGCATTCAGTTCCAAATCGATAATTTTAAAAATTGATTCATGTGACAATTGGTCGAATATGATTACATCGTCAATTCGATTCAGAAATTCCGGCGAAAAGGTTTTGCTCAAAGCTTTTTGAATAACCCCGTGAGCATATTCTTTGTCCATGGCAGCATTGGGTAGTGCAAAACCGACTCCCTTACCAAAATCTTTCAGTTGACGGGTGCCAACGTTGGAAGTCATAATGATGATGGTATTTTTAAAATCGATTTTTCTTCCCAAACTGTCCGTCAGATAACCTTCGTCGAGAACCTGTAACAATAGATTGAATACATCGGAATGTGCCTTTTCTATCTCATCAAGTAATAGAATAGAGTAGGGCTTACGTCGCACTTGTTCCGTGAGTTGTCCACCTTCTTCGTAACCGACATATCCGGGAGGTGCTCCAATTAAACGCGAAACACTAAATTTTTCCATATATTCACTCATATCCACACGAATAACAGCCTCTTGACTGTCGAACATGAATTCTGCTAATTTTTTTGCCAACAATGTTTTACCAACACCTGTCGGACCTAAAAATATGAATGTACCGATGGGCTTGTTTTTGTCTTTCAGACCAACTCTGTTGCGCTGTATCGATCGTACTACCTTCTCTACGGCAATTTCCTGTCCTATAACTTGTTGTTGCAGAGTTGCTTTCATATTCATTAAGCGAATGCCTTCTGCTTGTGCTATACGTTGTACCGGCACTCCCGACATCATGGATACGGTTTCTGCGACAGTATCTACATCAATCACAATTTTACTTTGTTCAGATTCGGCTAACCATGTTTGTTTGGCTTGTTCAAGTTCTTCGGTATATTGTCTTACTTTGTCGCGGTAATTGGCAGCCAATTCATAGTTTTGAGCTTTTACCACTTCTAATTTCTGGCGATTTGTCTGATCAATTAATGTTTCCAATTCTTCAATGTTGGCAGGAACTTTTATGTTTGTAATATGTACGCGAGCTCCGACCTCGTCCATTACGTCAATAGCTTTGTCGGGGAAACATCTGTCGGATAAATAACGTTCCGATAGTTTTACACACATTTCGAGTGCTTCAGGCGTGTAGATAACTTGATGATGGTCTTCGTAGCGCGATTTAATATTTTGCAGTATTTGTAATGTTTCCTGAGCAGTTGTCGGATTGACTAATATTTTTTGGAAACGTCGTTCCAATGCACCATCTTTTTCGATGCTTTGACGATATTCGTTAAGCGTAGTTGCTCCGATACATTGAATATCACCACGTGATAAAGCAGGCTTCAACATATTGGCCGCATCTAAAGTTCCCGAAGCACTACCTGCCCCGACAATTGTGTGAATTTCATCAATAAACAAAATGATATTTGGATTTTTCTCCAATTCATTTAAAATGGCTTTCAGTCGTTCTTCAAATTGACCTCTGTATTTTGTTCCGGCTACAACAGATGCCATATCTAACGAAATGAGCCGTTTGTCGAAAAGAGCACGAGAAACTTTACGCTGTACAATACGTAATGCCAAACCTTCGGCAATAGCCGATTTCCCGACCCCGGGTTCGCCTATCAACACAGGATTGTTTTTTTTGCGCCGACTTAGAATTTGTACGACACGTTCAATCTCTTTGTCGCGTCCAATAATCGGATCTAATTTGTCTTCCTGCGCCAATTTGGTAATGTCTTTTCCAAAATTGTCTAAAACGGGGGTGTTGCTGCCTTCTGACGAAGAACTCTTTTTTATATCTTGTGAAACCGGCTTTTCATCTTCAAAATCATCTTCTTCGTCGGAAACAGAACCCATATAAAAATCGGTTTTTTTTACCAATAAATCTTTTACACGATTGTAAGTAATATCCTGCATGTTCAATACATCGGCTGCAACGTTGTTTTTTTCTCTTAATATTGCCAACAACAGATGTTCTGTATCAGCAACTTCCATTTTTAGTGCACGAGCTTCCAAACGCATAATTTTCAGTATTTTATCGGAAGAATCTAATAGCGAAAATGGTATTTTGTCATTTATGTGTTTGGCTCGTATTTGTGTCTCTATCTGTTCTTTGAGCAAGTGCAGGTCGGCATCCAAGCGGTTTAAGGCAATTATGGCACCACCATCATCTTGCCGAAGCATTGCCAATAAGAAATGTTCAGGTCCTATATAGTCATTATCCAAGCGTTCGGCTTCTTCTTTACTAAAAGAAAGTACTTTTCGCAATGCTTCTGAATAATAATTTTCCATTTTATTTTGTATTCGTTGTTGTAATTGTTAATCGGCGTTCGGTCTCTTGTTTCATATTTTGGAGAAAGCCCATAATGCGCCATTCTATCAGTTCTGAATATTTGTGCTGGGTAATAAACAAGTTAAAAAACCAACTGAACGTTACATTTACCCGCATTACATATAGAAAACCTTTCTTCTGAGGCAGGACAAAAAATGTGCCATGAGCTTTTTTTAGAAAGAAATTGGAGTTGTAAATTTCCACCAATACATTTAAAGAACCGTCAGAATGTTTGAACTTAGAAACTTTTCCTTCGATTAAAATATCTTTTCCAACAATTCTGTCAGCAATAGCAATGTCTGACATAATCCTTGAAATTCCTGTCATTTTGTCAAATGTGGTTTCTTTTAAATAGAGCATTAATTCGTTTTTTTTGGCATCTTCTTGTTGCCCCAAACCTTTTAATGCCCATTCAAATAAAATTTCAGGATTGCCACGAAAATCATCAATTAAATCATCTACAACTTCGTTAGCAGTTTCCAAAGAGGAGTAAACAGGAATAAAACCATACGTAACAAATTCCTGTGATTTATATTTTGTAAAAATAGTGTCATTTGTTGCAAAAACGAAAGTAATTGTACACAGCAAAAATATGCACATTATAAGTCGGAGGTGCAACCGTATATTTGCCATCTAATAATCAATTAGTAAGTTGGAAATAAAATTCTGCGTTATTAAAAAGCAGAATATAAAAAACGGATTCTCATCCGTGAAGTTGGATTTTTACCACTCCGTATCACAACTCCGCCAAGTTTCGATTGGGCTTTGACGGATGTAATTGCATACGAACTGTTGATTGTAACATTAACAGGTATCAATAAAACACTTTCCTGTTCTGTAAAATTAGTCGGGGCTGTCATTATTTCTTTATCAAGGAAATATGAAAGATCAAATGTATAAACGCTTTTGTCTGTATTGTAATAACCTAACACGGCTATTGTATCATTTGTCTCCGGAATCCAATTGTTTTTGACAAATTTATCTATATGGTTGGTTCGTATCAACATCAATACATCGGGCGGTGTCAATGCTGATTCGGAAGATACGAGTTCCGTGCCTTCCAGAGTCAGGATGGCACTATTTATGTCCAATAGTTTTGTGGTATCAATATTCGAAAATATACGTTTGCGCATTGCGCCAACCGGTAACAAAATTTCAGGACACATTCCTGCTGACGATTTTATGTAATTGACGCTGTCACGTAATTTTACGATTGATTCTATGTTGGGATGTGATAATTTATTTAATTGGCGAACTTCACTATTGGCCGGATAAATAATTGAGGTATTGACAATCGTGTCTTTCCCGTTTTTATTATAAGTATAATGGTAATAAAGTTTCATCTCAATATTTGCCAAATTAAGTACCGTAGAAGAACCATAAGTAGTGGTTATGTAAATTCCTTTAAAATATTCTGTAAAGGCTTTTTCACTGGCGTAGGCTTCTTTGGGTAAATTAAAAAAACGCGTGGTTTGTTCAGGCGTACATTTATATTGAATGGTTGGGACGTATGTAGATGAACTGCGTATAGAGTCGGAGATTGTTTGATCAACAGATGTAACAATTTTTTTCCCGAGCGGAATGGTTTTGTCGGTAAATTCGGAGATATCAAAATTGGAATAATAGGTTGTGCTGTATTCCGGAGTTTTTTTGTTCAGTTCGTAAATGCTGATTTCCAGAGGTGTATTAGATAAACCAAACCATGTATGATAATACATATAAAGAATCAAAGAATCCGGTTGCGGATTGTTGGCTTCGGCCGGAAATTCATAACCAATGGGTGGAGCAAGTTGTGCAACAATTTCTCCTTTGGTCAATCCAAATTTTGCATCATAATATTCGCCAAGTAGCAAAGTGTCTGTATGGGCAGAAAAAGCTTCTACAAACAAATCTGACGATGCCACTCCTATGGTATCTGTAAAAATAGAGATTTTATCTTTTTCCGGTTGAACAATTAATCCGGTACTTTCGTCGCTATAGCACGCCGATAATAAAAAAGGTAATAGCAGTAATAAATAATAAACTTTTCGCATGTACACTAAAAATTAGGAAAATAAACCTCACACATCAAAACTGATTTCATGATATTTTATTGTGCAACATCGCTGCCAATATTTTATTCGGCTATAGGTGGGTAAATTGAAGAATAAAAATTTAAATAATTTTCTTTATAATTTTCACTATAGGGTAAATATGGAATTCCTTTGTTCGCGATATATTGTGCAAGTGTTTTATTGGTGTTGGCATCTGCCATAATAATTCCGTCAGAGAAATCAATAGCTAATTTAGAAAGAGATTCAAAATCTACTGTTTTTACGTTATTAATAGAGGTCAAATCGTCTTGCTCTATACCTTTCACCATGAGGTGATTGTGAAACCCTGTCCGTAGTTTTTTCTTAAAACCGTCATTGTAAACAGAATAAATAACTTTTGCATCTCTAAAAAATGGGTCTGCGTTGTAAACTTTCTTGATGTATAAAGGAGCTAATGCTGTCAGCCAGCCTTGGCAATGAATAATATCGGGAGTCCAACGCAATTTTTTGATAGTTTCGAGAACACCGCGTGCAAAAAATATCAGACGGTCGTCATTATCTTTGTACTCGGTACCTTCTGCATCGCAAATGGTTCCTTTTCTATGGAAATAATCATCATTGTCAATAAAATAAACCTGCATGCGGGCAGACTGGATTGATGCAACTTTGATAATTAACGGATGGTCTGTGTCGTCAATAATTAAATTCATACCAGACAGACGTTGTACTTCGTGTAGTTGATTGCGACGTTCGTTAATACATCCGAAACATGGCATAAAAGTACGTATTTCGCATCCTTTTTCTTGAACATATTGAGGATATTCTCTACATATTGTTGCTATCTCGCTTTCCGGTAAATAAGGTGTAATCTCTTGGGAAATAAATAAAATTTTTACTGGCTCTTTCATGTTTTCGGTTATTTTAAATTGATATGCAAAGATATAAAAAAAAAATCATTAATAAACAAGGATTTTGAATGAAAAATAAGTTGAGTGTTTTGTTTTTGTTGTTAATTTATTGATAGTTAGTCGTTTGCGTTGTTTTAAAGTAGCTGCGTAAAAAATGAAAGAATAGTATTGCAAATTTTTGGTAATCTGTTTCTAAAATTGTACATTTGCAAAATCTTTTGAAATTTGGGTGTATTGGGTTCGATTTAATTTTAATTTTTTTATAGATGACTGAAAATCAGCAGAAACCGCGCAAAAAATCTTTTTTTAATCTCCATTTTACCACAACAATTAGCGTTGCTTTAGTTTTGTTTATGGTCGGCCTTATTTCATTTTTATTCATTTTTACGAAAGAGATGATAGACTATGCCAAAGAGAATTTAGGCTTTTCAATTGTATTGGATGATGGTTGCTCGGATAAGGAAGTAAAGCGTATCGAAAATTATCTTTCTCAGGCACCTTTTGTAAAATCCTATGTCTATGTCAGTAAAGAGCAAGCCTTGGCTGACCATGTCGCCGATTTGGGTGAGGACCCGACTAAATTCTTAGGTTATAATCCGTTGCAGGCATCTATTGAAGTGAAATTACATGCTAACAGTACCGATTCTGCCGGTATCGCTTCGGCAAAAAATAAAATATCGGTGTTTAGTGGAATTCAGGAAGTGGTTTATCAGGAAGATGTGGTGCAACTTCTCAATAAAAATGTACGGCGTATTTCGCTTATTTTCGGGGGAATAACCCTCATATTGTTGTTTATTTCCATTGCTTTGATAAATAATACGATACGCATTACCGTTTATTCGGATCGATTCCTGATTAATACGATGAAATTGGTAGGAGCAAAAGCTTGGTTTATACGTAAACCGTTTATTAAAAAGAATTTAACAGATGGTTTTTGGGCGGCATTGTTGGCAATTATTATGCTTGCCGGAGCTGTGTATTATGTGCAAAGTGAAATTGGTGCAACACTTAATTTGTATCAAACACATATTTGGTTACCTGTTGTAATCATTGTTTTTGTAATGAGTTTCTTTATCATTTTTTTCGCTGCACTTTTTGGCGTCAATCGTTTTTTACGATTGAAAACAGATGATTTGTATTATATCTAAAAACATAAAATTTATGAATCAGTTTCCTTTAAGAAAGAAAAACTTTATTTTGATTGGTATTGCTGTACTGCTTATTTTGACAGGATTTATATTGATGTGTGGCAGTACCACGACACTTGAATTCAATCCGGACATTTTTAGTTTCCGTCGTATTACTTTGGCACCAATTGTTTGTATGCTCGGCTTTGTGTTGATGGTGGTTGGTATTTTATGGAAACCTAAAAAAACGAATAAATGAGTTGGTTAGAAGCGTTATTGTTGGGAGTTGTCCAAGGGCTTACGGAATTTTTGCCGGTTAGTAGCAGCGGACACTTGGAAATCGGGCAGGTATTATTTGGTACGGCAGGAGAGGATAATCTGACTTTTGCCATTACAGTGCATGCCGCTACGGTGTTAAGTACTTTGGTCATTCTTTGGAAAGAGGTTGCTCAGTTATTCAAAGGCACTTTTACAACAACGAAATGGAATGATGAAAAAAACTATGTTGCCAAGATTTGTGTTTCTATGATTCCTGTATTTATAGTTGGTATCTTTTTTAAAGATCAGGTAGAATCTTTTTTTGGACATGGTTTGTTGTTGGTTGGATGTTGCTTGCTTGTAACGGCAGGTCTTTTGGCGTTCGCTTATTTTGCAAAACCGCGTCAGAAAGAGCAAATTTCGTATTTAGATGCCTTTATTATTGGTATAGCACAAGCAATTGCAGTGTTGCCGGGGCTTTCTCGTTCGGGTTCTACTATTGCGACAGGCTTGCTCTTGGGAGATAAGAAAGAAAAAATTGCTCAATTTTCTTTTCTGATGGTGCTGATTCCGATTCTTGGAGAAGCTTTGTTGGAGTTGATAGATATGATAGGCGCGCATGCGGCAATGGATATTTCGACAGGAGCTTTAGTCGCCGGATTTTTAGGAGCATTTGTGTCCGGCTGTTTTGCATGTAAGTTTATGATTAACCTTGTGAAAAACGGTAAGTTAATTTATTTTGCAATCTATTGTGTCATTATTGGTGCCGCAACAGTTATTTATTCACTTGTCGGATAACAACGAATGGATTTTATAGGAGGGGAAATTGTTTATCTCAACAAGCCGTTGAACTGGACGTCGTTCGATTTGGTCAATTATGTACGGGGTGCCTTGTGCAGATTTTTGCATGTAAAAAAGTTGAAAGTAGGACATGCAGGAACGTTAGATCCTTTGGCAACAGGTGTAATGATTCTTTGTACAGGTAAGGCCACAAAGAAAATAGAAACACTTCAATATGAAGTTAAGGAGTATGTTGCAACATTGGAGCTGGGAGCTACGACGCCTTCTTTTGATTTGGAACACCCTATAGACAAGTATTATCCGACAGAACATATTACGCGTGAATTGGTGGAACAGAAGATTCATGCTTTTGTTGGTGAAATTTGGCAGATACCGCCTACTTATTCTGCTATCAAAGTAGAAGGGAAACGCGCTTTCGATTATGCACGCAAAGGTGAAGATGTGGAGTTGAAGCCAAAACAGTTGGTAATAGATAGCATAGAAATTTTGGATTTTCACTTGCCTACTTTAAAAATAAAGGTAGTTTGTAGTAAAGGTACCTATATTAGAGCTTTGGCACGTGATATTGGCATTGCTTTAAATTCGGGAGCCCATCTTACAGCTTTGGAGCGTACCAGAATTGGGAATATTACGCTTGCTGATTGCCTGAATGCAGAAACATTTATTAGTGGATTGACAAATAGCAAATAATAACAAAATTATATCAATATGAAACTTTCTAAATTCAAATTTAAACTTCCTGACGAACAGATAGCGAAGTATCCATCAGAAAATCGTGATGAATGTCGTTTAATGGTGCTTCATACACATGATGGTTCTATCGAACATTGTCAGTTTAAGGAACTTCTGCGTTTCTTTGATGAAAAAGACTTGTTTGTGTTTAATGATACTAAGGTTTTCCCAGCCCGTTTATATGGCAATAAGGAAAAGACAGGGGCGCAAATAGAGGTTTTCCTTTTAAGGGAACTTAATTCGGATTTACGTTTGTGGGATGTGTTGGTTGAGCCGGCACGTAAAATTCGTATTGGCAATAAACTTTATTTTGGCGAAAATGATTCAATGGTTGCTGAAGTAATAGACAATACAACGTCTCGTGGGCGTACGGTACGTTTCCTTTTTGATGGGACTCATGATGAATTTAAAGAAGCGTTATTTGCTTTGGGAGAAACGCCTTTGCCACGTTTTATTGGTCGATCAGTAGAGCCGGATGATGCAGAGCGCTATCAAACTATTTTTGCTAAAAACGAAGGCGCGGTTGTTGCACCGATGGCCGGTTGCCATTTTAGCCGCGAATTGCTTAAACGAATGGAAATAAAAGGAATTGAAAGTGGTTTTATTACCTTACATGCCAGTTTGAGTATGTTTCGGGATATAGATGTGGAGGACTTAACAAAACATAAAATGGATTCTGAACAAATGTCGGTTTCTGATGAGATTGTAAACCTATTTAATAAAACTCAGGAAGAAGGACATCGGACATGTGCCGTAGGTACAACTGTTTTGCGTGCCTTGGAAACAGCTTCTACAGCGAATGGTTTTATAAAACCTTATGAAGGATGGACAAATAAATTTATTTTTCCTTCCTATGAGTTTTCAACTGTTAGTTCGTTAATTTCCAATTTTCAGTTGCCATTAACGACAATGTTGATGAATACTGCAGCTTTTGGAGGCTATGATGCTGTTATGAATGCTTATAATGTTGCGGTAAAAGAAGGTTATCAATTTGGTTCGTATGGAGATGCGTTGTTAGTTATCAAATAACTATACTTGGTAGATATAAAAAAGAGAATTCGGTTAAATACCGAATTCTCTTTTTATTTAATTTCTCTTGTGTTTATTTTTCCGGATTTATTTCTAATTATTGCTGTCCGGTAAAAAAATAAAAGCATATAAATTCGGTTCAGATTGCCAGTTAATAAGCAATCTGAACTGGATTTTTCAAAAGTAAGCCCCCTATTCAAAAAGAGGTAGCATATCTGGTGGAG
>JAQUTW010000015.1 GCA_028694215.1 Paludibacteraceae bacterium
CCGTTACGGTTACATACGCATCACCGGTACCCGATGCAGGCGACAAAGTCAGCCAAGTTTGGTTGGCAGTTGCCGTCCAAGCTGCTGTAGAAGTTACCTGCACCTGAAACGTTTCACCTTCGGCAGAAACATCTTTGGAAACAAGAGATATCGAAATCATCCCTTCTTTTTCACATGCGGTAAACAGTACCGCCACGCAGCACACGGCTGCAAAAAAAGTAAACTTTTTCATAAAAAATTTGGTTTTGGGTAGAAGGGTTATTCATTGCCTTTCTACAGGTTAATAAGAAAATTTTTATTTCATTTAGAAATTGCAAAGATAATTATTCTTTATAAGAAACAACAAAAATAGTCCACAAAAAAAACAGCTGTAAAATTATTAAACACTTACTTTACAAAATTTCCAACTTCTTAACTCAAACTTTGCTTGTAATGAAATATTTTGTACATTTGCACATACTAAAAAGTAGAACGGTTTGCCGCTGCATGGTTTCATGGAGAGGAAAGTCCGGGCAACACAGAGCACCATTCTTCTTAACGGGAAGTGGGCTGCGAAGTTCAAGTAGCGTAACAGAAAATAACCGCCCCGATTCGTCGAGGTAAGGGTGAAAAGGCAGGGTAAGAGCCTACCGTGGTTGTGGCGACACATTCCAGCCGTACGTCTAATGGGTTGAAAGATCATGTATATCAGCGCAGTAGGATTGCTCGTCCGATGCTGAGGGGTAGATCGATAGAGGCAAATGGCAACATTTGTCGTAGATAAATGGCAAACATTCCGCTTGGAATACAGAACCCGGCTTACAGTTCTACTTTTTATTTTTTTATGATAGTAATATGGCAGCAAAAACAAAAAAAAAATCATTAAGCGAACGATTCACGAAACTGTATCATTTTTTTGTCGTCGATATTTGGCATATTACCGAAACGGAATTGTCAAAAACTACCCGTTTTTTTCTGCGTTTACTTAAAAAACTCATACTTTCGGGACGTGGTTTTTTAGACCACAACCTTTCTGCCAAAGCCGGTTCGCTTACTTACTACACTTTAATGGCAGTAGTGCCTATTTGTGCTTTAGTTATTGCCATTGGTAAAGGGTTTGGTTTCCAACATGTTATAGAAAATTGGGCAGCAAATATCTTTACATCGCAAAAAGAATTGATTCCATACGTCATACAGTTTGTAAATAATTATTTGGAGCAGGCACAAGGCGGCGTTTTTCTCGGCATTGGTATTGCTGTACTATTATGGTCGGTAATGAGTGCTTTTAGGCAAATAGAATCCAATTTTAATAATATTTGGAACGTTAAAAAATCACGTTCCATTATTCGACAATTTACCACGTATTTTTCGTTGATGCTGCTAACGCCAATTTTAATCGTATTATCCAGCGGAATTTCAATATTTTTTAACAACCAACTCAAAGAATTGGGAATTGCCGAACACTTTTCGTTCCTTTATGAGTTTATCATGCGTCTGACCCCTTATTTTCTTTATTGGGTATTGTTTACATTTATATTCATTGTCATTCCAAATACCAAAGTACAATTTAAAAACGCACTTTTTGCCGGCATTGTGGTTGGTACAGCGTTTCAATTTTTTCAGTGGCTTTATGTGAACGGGCAAATTAATTTAACGAAATACAATGCCGTTTACGGAAGTTTTGCCGCTATTCCATTGTTACTGTTTTGGTTACAAATATCATGGCTCATTGTTTTATATGGTGCCGAATTGACTTTTGCAAGCCAAAACATTGATAATTATAACTTTGAAAAAGAAACTGCAAAAATCAGTCGCCGTTATTGTGACTATGCCACCATTATTATTATGCGCTCAATTATTCTAAAATTTCAGAAAGGAGAACCTCCGATGAATGCTTTAGAAATCGCTTCCAAGAACCATACACCTATTCGTTTAGTCAATCAAATTTTAGATTTATTGGTTGATATTAAAATTGTTGCAGAAATTTATACTCCGGGAGAAGTTGTCAAAACTTACCAACCCGCATTGGATATTAATGCCATTACAGTGCAACTCCTATTGGAAAAAATAGAAAAACACGGCTCTGAAAATTTCAAAATAGATCATTATTCCAAGGAGTTTGAAGCTATTTGGAAAAATTTGCAGGAATGGAAAGAAAAGGACATCATCCCCTATTCTATTCTCATTAAAGATTTATAAAATCATGAAAAAGCCAATTATCATCTTATTGCTTGTCATTGGTGCCATAAACGGTTTGTCTGCTGATAATACCGTAGTAGTAGGTGCAGAACAAATATCTGCTTATCTACCATTGCTCCAGAATAAAACAGTCGGCATAGTTGCCAACCAAACCAGTATGGTAAAAGATATTCATTTGGTAGATTTTTTAGTTTCGATTGGTACAAACATTCATTGCATATTTGCTGTAGAACACGGTTTTCGAGGCAAAGCAGATGCAGGAGCACATATTACAAGTTATACCGACAAAACCACAGGTATTCCGGTTCGTTCTCTGTACGATGGCGGCATAGGAAAACCCTCCGATGAAATTATGAGCTATATTGACATAATTATTTTTGATATGCAAGATGTAGGGTTACGTTATTATACCTATTTGACGACTTTGACAAAAATGATGGAAGCGTGTGCAGACAATAATAAGTTGTTGCTTATTCTTGACCGACCAAATCCTAATGGGCACTATGTGGACGGACCTATTTTGGATATGAAATACAAATCGGGAGTTGGTTATTTGCCCATTCCCATTGTGCACGGTATGACATTCGGCGAAATGGCATTGATGATAAATGGCGAGAAATGGCTTCCGGAAGGTAAACAGTGTAACTTGCGCATCATCACCTGTTCGCACTACACACACAAAACCTTATACAAACTCCCCATCGCTCCTTCACCTAATTTGCCCAACATGCGCGCTGTTTATTTATATCCGTCTTTGTGTTATTTTGAAGCAACACCTGTAAGTGTGGGACGTGGCACAAACGCTCCTTTCCAAGTATATGGACATCCTAATATGTTAGGATACGACTTTTCTTTTATACCGACATCAAAAACAGGAGCGCAAAATCCGCTACAAATGGGACTAAAATGTTATGGTCGCGATTTACGCACTGTTCCCGATAATGAAGAAATTTTTGAACGAGGCGTGGATTTGCGTTATCTTATAGATGCTTATAAGAATCTACATATTGGCAATCATTTTTTCAGTCCTTTCTTTGAAAAGTTGATAGGTGTTGATTATGTGCGAACAATGATTAAAGAAGGGAAGTCGGCAGAAGAAATTCGTGCTGTTTGGCAAAATGATGTTCAAAAATTCAAACAACAACGCACACCTTATTTGTTATATAAAGAATAACCTTTAAAATTAATTCATATTATGTTTACACCATCAGATTTAGCTCAATTGGAATCGAAAGGAATATCGGTTCAAGAAGCAGAAGAACAATTAAAGAATTTTCGGCAAGGATTCCCTTTTCTGACAATCACACAGGCAGCCAATGTCGGCAATGGCATTCTGCGTTTAACCGACGAAGAACAAGAAAAATATATTGGTCTGTGGGACAAATATTTAGATACGGAAAATACCATTGTCAAATTTGTACCGGCCTCTGGAGCTGCCAGCCGTATGTTCAAAAATCTTTTTGAATTTTTAAATGGCAAAGAAACTATTCCTACCTCAGAATTTATGCTACAGTTTTGCCATCAAATCTCCAAATTTGCTTTTTACGAAAAATTAAATGCTGTTTGCCAAAAGAATGAGCAAACTACTATTGAAAAACTAATGGCCAATCGCCAATATAAAAAAATTGTAGCCAACTTATTGGACAAAACAGGGCTAAATTATGGCTCATTACCAAAAGGTTTACTGGATTTTCATAAATACAAAGAAGAAATTAGGACGCCACTTTTGGAACATCTTGTAGAAGGAGCTTTGTATGCCAACAATAAACAAAATGAAGTAAATATTCATTTTACGGTATCCGGCGAACACAAGGAGCTGTTTAAAAAACATTTGTTGGATAATCTGTCCAAATACACCGATAAATTCGGTGTCAAATTTATCATTCATTTTTCCGAGCAAAAGTCATCATCCGATACTTTAGCAGTTGATATGAATAACGAACCATTTAGAACCAAAGAAGGTAAACTTCTGTTCCGCCCGGGAGGACACGGTGCTCTCATACATAATCTGAACGACCTTGATGCCGACATAGTTTTTATTAAAAACATTGACAACGTAGTCCCCGACCGTCTCAAACAACCAACAATTCGATATAAAAAAATCATCGGTGGACTGTTAGCCTCTTTGCAACATCAAACATTTGCCTATCTTAAGGAATTGGAAGACAAAAAAATTTCAGAATCTAAACTTCTAATTATCAAACAATTTTGTGAGGTAAGACTTAACAATTTTAATCCACACATAAACGAATTATCACACGAACAACTTATCGACTATTTGAAAACAAAATTAAACAGACCTATTCGTGTGTGCGGTATGGTAAAGAATGAAGGAGAACCGGGAGGTGGCCCATTCTTAACGGTAAATGCGGACGGAACTATTTCGCCACAAATTCTTGAAAGTTCACAAATTCAAAATCAAGAAATGATGGCACAATCAACACATTTCAATCCTGTAGATTTGGTATGCGCAGTCAAAGATTATAAAGGTAAACATTTTGATTTATTACAATATGTGGACAAAAACACCTGTTTTATCTCTTCTAAATCAAAAGACGGCAAAGAGTTGAAAGCCTTGGAACTTCCCGGTTTATGGAATGGTGCCATGAGTAATTGGAATACTATTTTTGTCGAAGTCCCTACAGAAACGTTCAATCCTGTAAAAACTGTCAACGATTTATTGAGGGAACAACATCAATAATAACAATAAGAGGCGTTAGTAAATGCCTCTTATTTTATGCTACCAATATCGATGAAACCACGCATAAATTATTATAACGCTCTGCTTAAAAAACAATTTAACGGACGTGTACAAAAGATTTCTATCAATGCAGGATGTACATGTCCAAACAGAGATGGTTCCATCGGCGTTGGTGGTTGTACATACTGCAACAATCAAGCTTTTTATCCCGATTATTGCCAACCGGCAAAAAGCATTACACAACAAATAGAAGATGGCTTTATTTTTTTTGGACACAAATACGAGAATAAAATATATTTGGCTTATTTTCAAGCATATACAAACACTTATGGAGATAATCAGCATCTGATTTCATACTATGAAGAAGCTCTTGCACATCCTAAAATAGACGGTTTGGTAGTAGGTACGCGACCTGATTGTATGAATGATACTTTGCTGGAATATTTTGCTCAAAAAGCCAAAACAAATTACATCATGATAGAATACGGCGTAGAATCCGTACATGATAAAACTCTCACATTCATTAATCGTGGTCATACCTTTGACACGTCCTGTAAAACTATTTATGCAACAGCCAACAAGGGTATCCATATTGGAGCACATCTTATTTTAGGATTACCGTTTGAATCGCATCAAATGATGATGGAAAGTGCAAAAACAATTTCAAAACTTCCATTAGATATGCTCAAATTACACCAATTACAAATTGTAAGAGGAACTCTAATGTCACAACAATACGCTCAGCATCCAGAATGGTTTACGCTTTTTACTTTAAACAATTATATTGATTTGGCCATTGATTTTATAGAATATCTTTCACCATCAATAGCTATAGAGCGTTTTGTTTCGCAATCTCCAAAAGACTTACTTATTGCACCCGATTGGGGTATAAAAAATTATGAATTCACCGAGAAAATCAACAAACGCATTATAGAACGTGAGAGTTATCAAGGGCGTTTCTTTCAAGTAAAATAAAAAAACATGAATTTTATATTATTCATCCCGTTTTTTTTAATTATATTTGCCAAACCTAAAAAAACAGAAAAACTGCTATGTTAATTATTGGTATTGCCGGCGGAACCGGTTCTGGGAAAACAACTGTTGTGCAAAAAATTATCGAAAGCCTGCCTGCAGGTGAAGTTGTATTATTGCCACAAGACTCTTATTACAAAGACAGTAGCCATGTTCCTATCGAAGAACGTCAGTTTATAAACTTTGACCACCCCGACGCTTTTGATTGGACTTTATTATCAAAGCAACTCAGTATGCTGAAAGACGGAAAAAGCATAGAACAACCCACCTATTCCTACATTACTTGTACCCGACAACCGGAAACGATTCATATAGAGCCACGCGATGTTGTCATTGTAGAAGGTATTTTAGCGTTATGCGATGCCAAGCTACGCAGTCAGATGGATTTAAAAGTGTTTGTAGATGCCGACCCTGACGAACGTTTAATACGCGTTATCAGTCGTGATGTAATAGAGCGTGGAAGAACGGCAGAAATGGTAATGGAACGCTATACACGTGTGTTAAAGCCTATGCATTTGCAATTTATTGAACCGACCAAACGTTATGCGGATTTAATTGTGCCTCAAGGTGGTAACAACAAAGTCGCCATCGATATTTTAACCATGTACATCGAAAAAAATTTAAAGCTCAATAAAAAATAAAATCACATTCCATGCCAAATATTGCGTTAGACAAAATATTATTTTTAGATATAGAAACTGTTCCACAAACAGAATCGTTGAAGTTGTTATCCCCTGAAATGCAACATTTATGGGAAGATAAATTTAATACCATCAAGCTTCGTATGCCTGAAAAATATGCACCTGAAACAACAGCTGATGATGGTTATCAAAACGGAGCAGGCATCTATTCAGAGTTTGCAAAAATCGTATGTATTTCAGTTGGTATTATCTACTTTAAAAACTCGGAAAAGCATTTGCGTGTAAAATCTTTTGCCGGAGATGACGAAAAATTGTTATTGGCAAATTTTGCAAATATGGCCTCTCGCTTTCTGACAACGCCACTGCATTATATCTGTGGTCACAACATTAAAGAATTTGACATCCCTTTCATTTGTCGCCGCATGCTCATTAACGAGATAGTGATACCTTCTGCATTGGATGTAACAGGCAAAAAGCCTTGGGAAACATCATTTATTGACACTTTGGAAATGTGGAAATTCGGAGACTTCAAAAACTACACATCACTCAAATTACTAACTGCCATATTTAACATTCCTACTCCTAAAGACGATATTGACGGTTCAGAAGTCGCTAATGTCTATTACAAAGAAAACGATGTAAAACGAATTTCCATTTATTGTGAAAAAGACGTGATTGCCACCACCCGTCTCTATTTGCGACTCAATAACTACGACACAATCAACGATGAGCAAATCGAGCACGTTTAACTTACTTCCTATTGGTTATGAACTTATGCAGGATAAAACAAATTTACATTTTTCTTTCGTTGGTGTTATGCTTAGCACTAACTGCCTGCAGAAATTCCACTAAAGAAACCGATGAAAGTTACGATTTACATGACATTAAAGAACGTGGCGAATTACGTGTCATTATTTCTCAGAATGCCATTTCATACTTTGTCAATGATGAAGACGAAATGGGATATGAATATGATTTAGTGCGAAATTATGCCGATTACATCGGAGTTGATATAAAACTTATAGTCGCTTCATCTGCTAAAGAAATGAAGCAATTACTGCTGGAAAATAAGGGAGATATTATAGCTTCTCAGTTCCCCTGTTCAAAAGGAAATAAGCAAACACTGGCATTTACAAATTGTCGCAGCAATTCATTCCCCGTTTTGGTTCAACCTTCCTCAAAAAACCAAGTAAAATATGTTACAGACTTAATAGGGAAAAAAGTCTGCGTTAAAAAAAATGACAAATATTGGATACGCCTCAAGAATTTAAACGAAGAAATTGGTGGTGGCATTATCATACAACTTATGAACGATTCTCTGTCGGACGATGCCTTAATTGTAAAAGTCTCAAAACAAGAGATTCCAATGACTATTGCTGATAACGATATTGCTGAAGTATTTAAAAACAATTTGCATAACATCAATATTTCTGTTCAAGTAGGTCTCTCGCAGGAACGTGGTTGGGCGGTACGAAAAAACTCGGAACAATTGCTGAGTTCTGTCAATGAATGGTTTATGAAAATTCAAAATTCACGTTTCTACAACAAACTCCACCAAAAGTATTATGAGGGAAAATTTCTTGATAAAACCATAATACAAAACATTCCAAAGGGAAATATTTCTCCTTACGATTCGTGGTTCCAAAAATATGCGCCGCAAATTGGATGGGATTGGCGTTTATTGGCAGCATTAGCATTTAACGAATCACATTTTGACCCAAACGCCGTATCATCAGCCGGAGCTTTAGGTCTCATGCAAATGATGCCCGGAACGGGAGCCAAATATGGCCTTGACACAATTACCATTTTTCAGCCCGAACCAGCCATTGCCGCATCTGTACAATATATTAAATCACTGAATTTGATTTATCGTAATATAGACAATCAAGAAGAACGCATTAAATTTATCTTGGCATCATATAATGCAGGACCAGCACACATTATTGATGCACAAGCGCTGGCGGTCAAATATGGGGAAAAATCCAATCAATGGAATATTGTAGAAAAATATTTGTTACTTAAAAGTCAACCGGAATATTACAATGATGACGTATGTAAATTCGGATATTTTCGTGGTAATCATACAGTGCGCTATATTGAAGATGTTTTTAACACATATAATCGCTACATGGGTGTAAAAAAAGTATCTGTTGAAGCTATGACAGGCAGCATTCCTTGAAAAAATATTTATTAATCATCATTTAATCATGAAACGAATCTGTTTATTTATTTTATTGGTAACTGTGCAATTTGTATCTGCCGAAAAAAAAGTAACTTACGGAAAAAGTTCTTTTATACTTTACAAATCTGTAGAAAACTTAGAACCGCTTGCGCCCATAGGTTTTTCGGCTCCTTGTAAAGGCTATACTTTAAAGCAGTCAGGCTATGGAGCAGGTACACACTATTCGGTTGCACCGGGTAAGACAAAAGAATGCAACTATCCTTCTATTTACATTGAAATGCGCGATTGGATTTATCAAAAACCTACAGTTATAGAAAAAGCCATTGCAGACAAAGGTTGGCGCAAGTTAACCCCCAAAGAATTAAAGAAATTAAAACGTGCCGATAAATCGTCCTTCGATAATGTTTATGCCATAGATGAAAACAAATTCATTTCATACGAATATAAAGAGCTTGCTTTTAGTAATAACAAAGAAAAATATTTAACTGATTTCCTTGTTATTGAGAAAATTCCGGCTACAGAAACCGAACGCATTATGAATATAGCATGGCGTTTTTGGAATGATGGCGTACACATAGCCGATATTGCCCAACTCACACAACGTAATTTAAAATCTAAAAATATTCCGATGAATTCAGACGTTGTCCCTGATTATTTCACTGTAACCGACATGCTTAATTTAAATAAAGGCTTCTATACGTTCAAAGTCGAAAATGGCAAAGGCGTGTATATGTGGCACAAATACGAACCTGTTTTTGCTGCCAATATTGCCAAAAAAGATTTTTATTGTTACGGCTTCGCCTGCTATGATGCGCCTGATGCTTCATTCACGTACGGTTTTGAAATGAGCCGTTTGGATAACGATGTATTGGTTATTTACAAGGTCAATTCAGAATTTCTTGCAGAATGTATGGGAGGAACATGGCAGGAAACAATGATTGAACGTAAAAAAAATGCTCAGGCGACAAAAGAAGCTTTACAAAAAGTAAATAAAGCCAATGCTACGCAACTTGAATTATTTTACAAAGAAATGTTCAAATAAGCACAAATCATAACAATTTGAATTTTACAAAAAATTAAATATTTATACTATGAAAGGTATTATTTTAGCAGGTGGCAGTGCCACACGTCTTTATCCGCTTTCAAAAGCAATCTCGAAACAAATTATGCCGGTTTATGACAAACCAATGATTTATTATCCGCTTTCAACACTCATGTTGGCAGGCATTCGAGAAGTTCTTATTATTTCAACGCCACGCGATTTGCCGATGTTTCGCGACTTACTTGGTGATGGGAAAAACCTCGGAATGCACTTTGAATACAAGATACAAGACGTGCCAAACGGTTTGGCGCAAGCTTTTGTACTTGGAGCTGAATTTCTTAATGGCGAAAAAGGTTGTCTTATTTTAGGCGACAACATGTTCTACGGTCAAGGTTTTTCCTCGATGCTAAAACGTGCAGCAGCCATCGAACACGGTGCCTGCGTATTTGGTTATTATGTGAAAGACCCGCGTGCTTACGGCGTTGTAGAATTTGATGAACAGGGCAACGTACTCTCGCTCGAAGAAAAACCAGATCAACCCAAAAGCCATTATGCCGTACCGGGGTTATATTTCTACGATGCCACCGTTACCCAAAAAGCAGCCAACCTGAAACCATCGGCACGTGGAGAATACGAAATTACCGACTTGAACAAACTCTATCTGCAAGAGGGTACACTGAAAGTGGAACTCTTCGGACGCGGTTTTGCATGGCTTGACACCGGCAACTGCGACAGTTTGTTGGAAGCTTCCGATTTTGTGGCAACAATCCAAAATCGTCAAGGATTCTACGTAAGCTGTATAGAAGAAATAGCATGGCGCAACGGCTGGATTTCAACCGAAGAATTACAACAACTTGGTCACGCACTTGCAAAAACGAATTACGGACAATATTTGCTTGAATTGGCAAAAACAAAATAAAAATATGGAATTAATAGAAACACCAATTAAAGATTTAATCATCATCAAACCGCGTGTATTTGAAGATACACGAGGATTTTTTTGTGAAACCTATAATGCAGAGCGCTATAAAGCTGCGGGAATACAACAACACTTTGTACAAGATAATCAATCCAAATCATCGTATGGTGTAGTCAGAGGACTGCACTTTCAATCAGCACCTTACAGCCAATCAAAGTTGGTTTCGGTTACAATTGGTGCAGTATGGGATGTGGCTGTCGATTTACGCGCCAACTCGCCAACATTCGGGCAATGGTACGGTGTGGAACTGACCGAAGAAAACCATTTACAGTATCTTATTCCGCGAGGGTTTGCACATGGTTTTTCGGTGTTGAGTCCGACAGCCATTTTTACCTACAAATGCGACAATCTCTACCATCCGGAAGCAGATGGAGGCATCATGTTCAACGATCCTGATTTGGATATCGATTGGAAAATACCGATGGACAAAGCCATTATTTCAGAAAAAGACACTAAACATCCGCTACTTAAAGATGTAATGTTGAATTTTTAATTGTAATAAAAACGATCGACTTCCGTTTTTAGACAAATATTTATTTGTATTAGAATACTTAATATGGGACTTTTCAGTAAATTTTTAGCAGGAGGTTTGGGCTGGGTATTAGGTGGTCCGATAGGAGCTATTATAGGTGTAATTTTAGCAAGTGCATTCGACTCTAATTCACAAAAATTACTTTCAGGAGATTATTCCGACAGTTCTTCACAACAGCAATCTTACCGTAGAAGTACTACGCAATCAGATTATCGAATGTCACTATTGATTTTAATTGCCGGTGTCATGAAAGCTGACGGCAAAGTTGTAAAATCCGAATTAGAAATTGTAAAACGTTTTCTCGTTCAGACCTTCGGCGAAGCTAATGCGTTAGAAGCTTTACAATTATTAAAAGACATATTGAAAAGGGAAATACCCATAGAACCGGTTGCTGCGCAAATCGGAGCCAACCTCAACTACTCTTCTAAAAGCGAATTGCTACATATGTTATGCGTTATTGCCTTTGCCGATGGACAGGTAGTAAGTGCAGAATTGAATTTACTTCAACGCATTGCCCAACTCATGGGAATCTCTTCAGCTGATTTTCAATCTATTCTATCAATGTTTGACAGCAAACAAGATAAAAATTGGGCTTATAAAGTGTTGGAAATAGAACCTTCGGCCTCCGAAGAAGATGTAAAAAAAGCATATCGCAAAATGGCCATGAAATTTCACCCCGACAAAGTAAATACGTTAGGAGAAGAAGTGAAAAAAAGTGCTACGGAAAAATTCAAAAAAGTCAATGATGCTTATCAAGCCATTAAACAAGAACGTCATTTCAAATAAAACCAGTAAAAAAAACTCTTATGAAAAAAATCATATTTGTGCTTTTGTGTTCTCCTATCCTTTGTGTGGCACAAAATCGCTATTTTGAAATTTCAAAAAACAGTGATATTTATAATGCCGTACTACGGGAATTAGAAATTAACTATGTTGACTCCCTTCCCAATGAGAAAATGACGGAAACAGCCATCAATAATATGTTAAAGTTATTGGATCCGTACACAATTTTTATCCCAAAATCGGACAAAACTACTTTAACAATGATGACAACCGGTATGTATGGCGGTATAGGTGCCATTATTATGCAAAAAGGTGAAAACATTGTAGTAGCAGAACCACACGAAGGAATGCCTGCACAGAGAAACGACATCAAAGCAGGCGACATTATTTTGCAAATCAATGGAGAAAAAATGAAAGGCAAAAGTGTTTCCGAAGTCAGTAACAAGTTACGTGGTATTCCGGGAACGGAAATTCATCTGAAACTCAAACGCCCTGGTGAGAAACAGACTATAGACAAGAAATTTATCCGGGAAGCTATAAAAATAGAGCCTATTGATTATTATGGTACGTTGGCAGACAGTATTGGCTACATCTCATTTAGAGAATTTACAGCCAAATCGTCAAACTCCTTCAAAGAAACATTACTGGATTTAACCCAAAATCACCACATCAACAAATTAATCATCGACTTGCGCGACAACGGCGGTGGTTTGGTGGACGAAGCTATTGCCATTGCATCATTATTTGTGCCAAAACGCAGTACAATAGTTACAATGAAAGGAAAAATACAAAACGAAAATAAAGTATATAAAACATTATCTGAGCCATTATTTCCCGATATGCCATTGGTAATTTTAGTAAACGATGAATCTGCTTCCGCTTCGGAAATTTTGGCAGGAGCATTGCAAGATATGGACAGAGCTGTTATCATCGGCGAACGCACTTTTGGTAAAGGTTTGGTACAAAATGTCAGAATGCTTCCTCACGAAACTTACCTGAAAGTTACTACTGCAAAATATTATATTCCAAGCGGACGATGTGTGCAAGCCATAAATTACACAGGCGACAGAAAACGAATTCCGGACAGTCTGACCACAGAATTTAAAACGTTGCACGGGCGTATTGTACGCGACGGAGGTGGAATCTCGCCGGATATAGCTCAAACAACAGACGAAAAAATCAATATCTCTTATTATCTTTTTGCCAAAAATATATTTTTCGACTATGCAACCGATTATACACAAAAACACGCAACCATTGCAACTCCCGACACATTTAAACTTTCGGATGAAGAATATAGCCAATTTGTAGATTATGTTATTGGCAAAAACTTTACCTACCAACTGGAAAGCAACAAATATTTACAGGAATTGGTTAAGATGATAAAAATGGAAGGTTACGAAACCATTGCCGATTCGACATTAAAAGTTCTTACAAAACAGCTGACACCCGACATAAAAAAAGATTTGCAATTATTTAAGAAGGACATTTTATTTATGTTGGAAACAGAAATTGTAAAACGTTATTACTTCCAGAAAGGAGAAATAGAATATCGTCTACGTACAGATAAGTGGGTAAAAGAAGCCGTAAAAACAATTAAGAATCAGGATAAAATGGCTGCAATATTATGCCCCTGATTTGCGACACAAAATCAGCACTTTTTCCTTATTTATAATTGTAGCAAAAAGGTAAAATTCCCCACCCTCTTTCAAATGCAATTTTTTGCGTAAGTCTGCCACCGAAACAGGGAAATTACGCACCGTCAGATTGCATTTCCCCGACACTATTTGGTGCAACTCTGCCAAATGTTGTTTGCTAAATCCAAATTGGCGCACAATTTCGAATTTACGTCCCGGGAATTCGGTCACAAAAATATCTGATGTATATAAATGGCTGTTGGCGTGAAGTTTATAAAGATGGAAACAGTGTGACATCAATTTAAAAGCTCCTGCCTTTAAAATAGTAACATTAGGCTCATAAAGATAGTTACCCAATTTCTGTGCCACTTCATAATCCGTATTTTGTTCTTCCGAAGGTCTGAAGACAAAAGACTCACGCCCACGTTTTGTTATATTCACACAATGCAAAACCGGTTCGGATTCACAACCTTTTTGAAAAATCAGCAACAATTCTTTACACTCATTATCAACAGCTATAATATGAACTTCTTTTACAGCACGCATCATTCTCAAAACAGATATTACATCAAGCATAGGCGAAAGTTTAACCATAATGGTTGCAGACGCATCAAACAGCAAAGGCATAATTTCCGACAAATCAGGCTCACAATCTTTTAACGACACAACTTTACCACCATTACTATTGCGTCGTGCCGGATCAATAAAGATTACATCAACTTTTGGCTTACGAGTCTGCAAAAAATGAATTGCATTATCACACACAACCTCTACGGATGCCCCTAAAGTTTTAAAATTTTCTCTACTCAACTCACATAAATCGGAATTACGTTCCACATAAATGGTATGATGGAATTTCTCGGACAGAAAAAAGCAATCAACACCAAATCCTCCCGTCAAATCAAGTAAAACAGTTCCACTTACCAACTCTGCCTTATAACGTGCAGTCATTTCGGAAGAGCATTGCTCTAACGGCAAATGTTCAGGATATAATAAAGGATAAGCAAACCATGTGGGAAGTTTCTCTTTTGCAATACGCATACCTTCTATTTGCCTCAATGCAAATCGCATATCAACATCCGGAAAAGATTTGGCTTTTAATGCCAACGAAAAAGATTTTTCATCCTTAAACCGCTCTATAAAATCGTTTGTTGCCTGATTCATCAATATTTTTTTAGAAAAATGCAAAAATAGACAAAAAGCATAACAGTGCTGTCATTTGTTTATAACTTTATTTGTTTTTTCAACGTCATTTTTCTATCTTTGCGTGTTATAATCACTAAAATAGCACTTTTTATCATGTCCGAAAACGAAGAATTAAAGAACGAAACGACCAACGACGATATAGCCAACGAGTCCATTTCAAATAATACTCAAGACGAAGACTTACATCATTCGGAATATAAACCGACAGACAATAATGATGATACCAAACATCATTTGTCGGGAATGTACCGCAATTGGTTTTTGGACTATGCCTCATACGTCAATTTAGACAGAGCTATTCCTCATATCAACGACGGACTGAAACCGGTACAACGCCGCGTGCTGCATGCCATGAAACGAATGGACGACGGACGTTACAACAAAGTTGCCAACATTGTGGGACACACGATGCAATTTCACCCACACGGTGATGCTTCTATTGGTTGTGCCTTAGTTACTTTAGGACAAAAAGAACTATTGATAGACACGCAAGGTAACTGGGGAAATATCCTTACCGGCGATAGTGCTGCCGCTCCACGTTACATTGAAGCCCGCTTAACAAAGCTGGCATTGGAAACAGTTTTTAATCCAAAAACCACTGTGTTTACACCATCTTATGACGGAAGAAATAAAGAACCTGTTACACTGCCTGTAAAATTTCCACTTTTATTGGCTCAAGGTATGGAAGGCATAGGATTAGGATTAAATTCACGTATTCTGCCACATAACTTCAACGAATTAATAGATGCTTCAATCGCCTATTTAGAACATAATCCCTTCCAAGTGTACCCCGATTTTCCAACAGGTGGAATGATAGACATCAGCCGCTATAACGATGGCGAACGTGGTGGAAAAGTCAGAATTCGCGCAAAAATAGAAAAATTAGACAACAAAACGCTCGCTATTACGGAAGTTCCTTACGGTATTACTACCGGAAATCTAATAGAATCAATATTAAAAGCCAACGAAAAAGGGAAAATCAATATAAAACATGTAGACGACAACACGGCTGCCAACGTAGAAATTTTGGTACACCTCGAAGCCAAAACATCATCAGACAAAACGATTGATGCACTGTATGCTTTCACACAATGCGAATTAACTTACTCGCCCAACTGCTGTGTTATTGATGATAATAAGCCACAATTTATAACTGTCAGCGATGTTTTGAAGCGCAATACCGACAATACACTTTCTTTGCTGAACCAAGAGCTTGAAATTCAGAAAAGTGAACTTATTGAGCAATTATTTTACGCTTCACTCGAGAAACTGTTTATAGAGCAACGCATTTATAAAGACAAAGAATTTGAAAATGCATCATCAACTGATATAGCACTTGACCATATCGACAAACGGTTAGAACCGTTTAAAAAAGATTTTGTAAGAGATATCCAGAGAGAAGATTTACAAAAATTATTGGAAATTCGTATGGCACGCATTTTAAAATTCAATACAGACAAGGCCAGCGAAAATATCCTTGCTTTACAGCAACAAATTAAAGAGGTTGAAAATAACATTGCCAACATCGTCCCCTACACCATCAATTGGTTTAAACATCTGAAAAGCACTTATGGAGAAAAATATCCCCGTAAAACCGAAATTCGAAATTTTGAAAACATTGAAGCTGCCAAAGTTGTAGAAGCCAACGAGCGATTGTATATGAACCGCGAAGAAGGCTTCATCGGAACTGCTCTGAAAAAAGACGAATATGTCTGCAATTGTTCGGATATTGATGATTTAATCGTATTCTTTAAAAATGGCAAATATAAAGTAGTAAAAGTTGCTGATAAAATGTTTGTTGGCAAGGATATTATCCATGTTGCCATATTTATTAAAAACGACAAACGAACCGTTTATAATGTTATTTATCGCGACGGACGCAACGGATCATATTTCATTAAACGTTTCTTCGTAAACAGCATTACACGCGACAAAGAATATGACGTAACCAAAGGTACAGAAGGATCAAGAATCATCTATTTTTCTGCCAATCCAAACGGTGAAGCCGAAACAATTCGTGTATATTTACGACCAACGACACGGCGAATTAAGAAACTTATTTTTGAAAAAGACTTCTGCGACATCAGCATAAAAGGTCGTCAGTCTATGGGTAATCTGCTCACTAAATTTGCAGTTCATAAAATAGTATTAAAACAAAAAGGCGGTTCTACATTAGGTGGTACCGACATTTACTTTGACGCTGATGTTCAACGTCTTAACATGGATAAACGCGGGATTCACTTGGGAGAATTTTTCCCTGACGACCAAATTTTAGTCATCTATAAAAACGGTGACTACTGCACAACTTCATTCGATTTGAACAACCACTACGATGATGGAATTGCCCGTATCGAAAAGTTCGACAGTAACAAAATATGGTCAATTGCCTTATATGATGCTGATCAACAATATTATTATATCAAACGTTTCCAATTAGAACCTTCGGCAAAAACGCAATCAATATTAGGTACCAATGCAGAATCACTTATGAGCGTAGTTTCCGATCAAGTTTATCCACGTTTTCAAGTAACGATGGGCGGAGGCGACTCTTTCAGAGAAGACTTGATAATTGATGTTGATGAATTTATAGCCGTCAAAAGTGTAAAAGCAAAAGGGAAACGCATCACAACATGGCAAGTTGCCGAAATTAAAGAATTAGAACCAATCAAGTTTCCGGAACCTGTGCCTGACACAACCGGCGAATCTGAAGAAGAAGAGGAAGAAACACTTGATAACGACAATGAAAAATCTGAGGAAAAAGTAACAAACTCAAAAATCAAAGAAAAAGAAGAGAAAGAGAAAGAGGAAGATAAATCAGAAGAAAAGGCTCCTTTTATCGAAGAAAAGAAAGCAGAACGAACAGAAATTGATATCAATGACATTGATGATATTACAGGTCAAATGACACTGTTTTAATCTTCTGTGATACAAAATTAAACTAATTGGAGATGATTTAGTCTGAGTTATATTATAACAAATCTTCAAAAATTATGAAAACACATCAAAAATTTTATGTGCTGATATCAATGGCATTGGTCATTTTATTTACGGCCTGCAAAAAAGACGATGTAGAAGAAATAGATTTTGATGCTTATGGCGAAGAAGACGTTGACTTGCTTTGTGTCGCCAACAACAGCCCTTACGCTGAAGCTGGTGCCGAAGATATAAATCCTATTGTTTTTGATAATGCGCTGTTTGAAGGTTGGGAAACAACAGATGAAGATTCGGTTTTACTTAACAGTAATATAAAAAGTATTGCCGATTTTATCAAAGAACTTATCGAATATGGCACTTCTTCGGTAATTCATCAAGTAAAAGGCAGTTATAAAACAATTGATGAACATGGTCTTCCCATTCGCTTGTCCGGTAAATTATTTTTACCGAAGAGCGGAGATGTTAAAGCATTAATTATTGCGAATCATTTTACTATCGGTTCCAACGCAGAAGCCCCTTCTGAAAATTTCTGTTTCGAAGGTATTTATGCAGCAGCAGGTTATGCAGTTATCATGGCCGACTATATCGGCTATGGCTTAACAAAAGACAGAATCCATCCTTATTTACACGTAGAATCGACAGCCAGAGCTTCTGTTGATATCGCATTAGCGGCACAACGCTACATGAAAGCCATCGGGCGAGCTCCTCAAACAAGTGCCGTCTATATTTTAGGTTACTCACAAGGAGGAGCTGTTGCTTTGTCCGTACAAAAAAGAATAGAAGAAGAATATGCCGATAAAATCAACATTATTCGCACCTTTGCAGGAGCAGGACCATACGATTTGGTTGGCACCTACGATATAAGCATTGCCGAAAATAAGACAGGTATTCCATGTGCCGTACCAATGATAATTCAAGGAATCAACCAAGGTGATGCTTTAGGATTGGATATGAAAGATTTCTTTAAGGGTTCTTTACTCGAGAACTATAACGAATGGATTAATTCAAAAGAATATACGGTAAAAGAGATAAACAAGAAAATCAACACAAAGTATATCAGCGAAATACTTACAACCGGTGCAATGAATAAGAACAATGCAAAAACCAAAATACTTTACGAATCACTTCAAAAAAACTCTTTATTAAGTTGGACACCGAAAGCCCCGTTATATATGTTTCACAGCAAAGACGACAAGACTGTACCGTTTTTGAATAGCGAGCATGCTCAAAACGCATTTACAAAGAGTTCTGTTGAATATAATTTTGGAAATTACGGCAGTCACCAAAATGCGGCTATTAAGTTTCTGATAACGGTTGGCAATATTCTGCCAAAATAAGCAAAAATTTATTCTGTCCAAATAAGGTAAGACGCTTCTGCCTGTGCGCGCAACATTGGTAAACCATTTTGTACAGTTGCACCATACTCCTCTCCTGCCTGAAGAAATTCCGTTTTTAAAGGATTATAAACCAAATCGTATAACAAATATTGGTCTGAAAGCCATTGATACGGAATCGGCGGTTTTGTATGAATATTAGGAAACATGCCGAGAGGCGTTGTGTTCACAATCAGTAAATATTCTGACATTATCGTCTGCGACAAATCGGAATATGCCAAGCAATCAATAGTTTTTGTGCGGGAAACGAACTTAAAATCGATATTCAACTGCCGAAGTACAAACGCCACAGCCTTGGAAGCTCCACCGGTTCCCAATACCAAAGCCTTTTGATGATACGATTTTAAAATCGGACGTAGCGTTTGCTCAAAACCAATCACATCTGTATTATAACCTTTCAAATGCCCATTAGGGCAAAACTTAATCGTATTAACGGCGCCAACTAAACGAGCTGTTTCGTCCAATTCGTCCAAATAATCCATAATGGTTTCCTTATATGGGATTGTAACATTCAGACCGGATAAATCGTTATTTGACAACAAATTACGAAACTTTACCACATCAGACAACTCGAATAATTTATAATTAGCAGAAACATGCTCTTTCGCAAATTTTTCCGTAAAATATTGCTCTGAGAAAGAGTGTCCCAACGGATACCCTATCAAACCATAATGTCTCATAATTGGTCTATTTCTTTTTATCTGCAAAAATACAACAAATAAACCGAAAAATAAAAGTAGAGGTATTAATCACGTTCCGACAAGAAGCCTTGCTAATTTTGCACTTGCTTCTTGAAACCACATGATATAAATCTACCTATATATCTTTGTCGTTCCCAAAAAAAATCCTTACATTTGCCGTCGATGAAAGGCTTTTTAAAATCATACTACCTCAAATTTAAATTGGTTTTATTGCAGTTTCTTAAAATTTGCTTAACCTTTTTCGGCATTATCAATACCTTATTGTCCTTATGCCTTGTTTTACTTGCTGTTTACACTTTAGGTTTTGATACACAAATAGAAACAGCACATACCCTACTCTTTATACGCATCAGCTTTTTCTGTTTCTTTGCCGAATTGTCTATTCTCTTTCTAAAAGTATTCAGCAGCGAAACGAACAAAAACTACTCTTTTCAGGTTATTTTCTACGTCATTTATTTTATTATTGCCGTTGTTCAACTACTACCTTTATCGGTGGCAGAATCTTATTATACGCTGGATTTTATTCGACAGCCACTTGTTCTCATTATTATTACCATTGTTCAAGCCGTTTTGAAACTCTCAGGGGTTATTACCCAATCGCTTCGTCAGCGCATCAATCCTGCCATAATCTTCGTAGGAAGTTTCTTCTTGCTAATCCTCATAGGCACCGGTCTGTTGATGTTACCAAAAGCCACTCTGCATCCCATCAACATCATACAAGCATTATTCACTGCTACCAGTGCAGTATGTGTTACAGGCCTTACCATTGTAGATGTGTCACAAACTTTTACATCAATGGGAGAAATCATTATTTTACTACTTATTCAACTTGGAGGAATAGGCATCATGACCTTTACCAGTTTCTTTGGCATGTTTTACATGGGTAAACATATCACACAAAACAAATTACTCATAAAAGATATGGTAGCTCCGGATAATAGTGTCAATCAAATCGTTTCTACGCTCGGCAGCATTCTTTTTATCACATTTTCAATAGAAGCCATTGGCGTTCTGCTGATTTTTGAAAGTATTGGCGGGCATTCGTTAGACGACCTCTATTTTGCCATATTTCACTCCATATCGGCATTTTGCAATGCTGGATTTTCCACGCTTAGTCAGGGTTTGATGGATGCTTCTGTAGGTACAAACTATACCCTGCATTTTTGGATTGCCTGCCTCATCATTGTCGGAGGTTTGGGTTTTCCTATCATCTTCAACCTGTTTAATTTCGTCAAACATCTTATTACCAATACATTCCGTAAATGGTTTGGCAAACGTCGCGAATATGTACATACCCCTCATTTAGTTACTTCTAATACTGTCATTGTACTTGTAATGACAGTGATATTACTTCTATCCGGAACTTTGGTTTTTTATCTTACAGAGTATAATCACACGCTTGCAGATTTGGATACAAAAGGCAAACTCATAACTGCTTTTTTTATGTCTGTTACACCACGTACAGCCGGTTTCAACACTTTTGATATGGGGGGACTATCTCATTTAACCATTTTGTGGATGATTCTGTTTATGTGGATAGGTGCTTCGCCCATGTCCACAGGAGGCGGTATAAAAACAACAACGCTTGGAATTGCAATATTAAATATAATAAGCACCTTACGCGGACGAGATCATATAGAAATACGGAAACGCCAAATAGCAGCCAGCACCGTAAATCGAGCTTTTGTTATTATTTTGGTTTCTCTGTGTGTTATAAGTATTGGCGTTTTGCTTATCTCATTCTTTGACCCAAAAATTGATTTGACTTCAATTATTTTCGAAGTTATTTCAGCCATGAGTACTGTCGGACTTTCACTGAATATAACACCCTTATTGAGTATCAATAGTCATATTGTACTTATTGCGTTGATGTTTGTGGGACGCGTTGGATTACTCACCATACTATCCTGTATCATCAAACCACAATCACAACGTTTTTATCAATATCCCAGTGAATCAATTCCTATCAATTAATTAAAAAATATTTTACTATGACTTACATTGTTATCGGTCTTGGAAATTTTGGTATCGCATTAGCAGAACGCCTTACAAAAATGGGACATGATGTTATTGGTGTCGATGCAGATATGCAATTGGTGGAAAAATATAAAACAACCATCAGCAGTACTATTTGCGTAAATTTATCAGATAGTTTTTCTTTAAAAGCACTACCATTAAAAGATGCAGATGAAGTAATTGTTACTTTGGGTGAAAACATCGGTCAATCAATTCTGATTATTGCCTTGCTCAAACAATGTGGCACAGAACACATTGTAGCACGTGGAATCAGCAATGTGCATAAAACCATTTTAGAAACCATGGGCGTAGATGACGTTATTATGCCGGAACTCTACGCCGCCGAACAATTGGCAATAGCCTCAGAATCTACCAGCATAAAAGGGGCTTTTATTGCCACAGATACCGATCAATTAATTGACTATATAGTTCCCAATATTCTCATTGACCAGACACTCCAACAAGCAGATATTGAAAATCAATATAACCTCAAATTAGTAGGAGTAAAAAGACGTATAGAAAGTAAAAACTTCTTACAATCAAAATCTTATCATTATGAAATGGCTGTATTAGACAACAATTTTATATTCCAACAATACGATCAGTTATTACTTTTTGGAAATCTCAAATCACTTTCACGTTTTGAGCACCAAGTCAAATAGAAAACATTATGTTTGATGATACTTATTTTATGAAACAGGCTTTAGTAGAAGCCGAAGCTGCCTTAAAGACAGACGAAGTTCCTATTGGGGCTGTGATCGTATGTCAAAACAGGATTATTGCCAGATGCCATAATTTAACCGAACATTTAAACGATGTTACTGCCCATGCCGAAATGCAAGCTATAACTGCAGCTGCCAATACTCTTGGTGGAAAATATCTGAAAGACTGCACATTATATGTTACATTAGAACCATGCATCATGTGTGCAGGTGCATTGGCTTGGGCACAAATTGGGCGCATTGTTTACGGTGCATCTGATAGTAAACGTGGTTTCACACATTTCGCAGCAAACTGTCTGCATCCAAAAACCATAGTAGAACACGGCATTTTAGAAAAGGAATCGACCGAACTTTTACAAACTTTCTTCAATAAGAAGCGATGAATTCGTTTACTTTCAAACAATTTGTAATAAACCAAGATCAATGTGCCATGAAAGTTGGAACCGATGGTGTACTTTTGGGCAGTTGGTGTCCAATAGAAAACGCACAAAACATTCTTGACATAGGAACAGGAACCGGTCTTTTAGCTCTCATGATGGCTCAACGACAACCAACAGCACAGATTGATGCCATCGAAATAGACAGCAACGCTGCGCAGCAAGCCAAAGACAATATTGCCGCATCACCATGGAAAAATAGAATTAAAGTTATCAAACAATCTTTACAGCAATTTGCTAACACTACCGATAATCTTTATGACCTCATTATCTGCAATCCGCCCTACTTCATCAATTCGCTGACACCGCCAAATGAGTTGCGCACTTTAGCACGTCATTGCGGCACCTTGACACATTCGGAATTGGCAAAATATGCAAGTAACCTATTAACACAAAATGGTCATTTTGTAGTAATTATGCCGATAGAAGAAGGAACTTCGTTTCTTCAAATAGCGAAAAAATCCAATTTATTCTGCAATCATCAACTTATGATACACCCGACTCCGCAAAGTGCTGCAAAACGCCAAATCATGGTATTTTCACAGATACAGAAAAATCAATCCATTGAACATCTAACAATAGAAATTGCACGTCATCAATATACCAACGAATACCGTCAATTGACCAAAGAATTTTATCTGAAATTCTGAGTAACACATAACCATCTGATATCAAATCAGGATTTCACCTAAAATGAAACCCTGATTACAAAAATAACGTAGAGACGTTGCGCGCAACGTCTCTACTACAAATTATTTTCCCGGCTACCATGCACAGACGTTGCACGCAACGTCTCTACGTAGGTAAAACATAAACTAAAAAACTAGACGCAAACCGCGGCTGAAGTACCTGCCGTCCGGATAGTAGCCGCTCCGAAGCGACACCCGGCAGAACGTCGCATTGTAGTTCCAACTACCACCCCGCAAAACACGGTAAGAACCGGAAGCAGCTCCAGTAGGGTTGGTCTGCGAACTGCTGCTATAAGAGTCATACCAGTCGCTGCACCATTCCCATACATTACCGCTCATATCGTATATGCCCAACTCGTTGGCTTGCTTGGTACCTACGGCATGAGTTTTGCTCCCGCCATTGTCATAGTACCACGCCACGTTACCTATCGTATTGCTGCCACTGTATTTGTAGCCTTGGCTCTTGTTGCCGCCACGAGCAGCATATTCCCATTCCGCCTCAGTGGGTAAACGAAAGGTTTTGCCCGTCAGTTGATTCAGTTTGGTAAGAAACGTTTGGCAGTCGTCCCAACTGACTTGTTCCACCGGTAAATCAGGATCTTTAAAATAAGACGGATTACTACCCATTACCTCCTCCCACAAAGCCTGCGTCACTTCCGTTTCGCCTATCGTAAAAGCAATCAATGTTACCTGATGTACAGGATTTTCGTAGCTATTTGCTTCTGCATCATAATTTTGTCCGTTGGGATCCGTACTTTGTGCCCCCATCTGAAACGTACCGCCGGCTACCGTTATCATCTTAAAACTAACACCATTTACCGTATAGGTTTTGCTGCCACCACCGCCGGAACCTGTCCCTGCACGATTGACGGTTAATTTTACCGACACACCACTTATGGCAAACAATACTTCTGCCACATCGGCAGTTGTAGAAGTGTTGGCTGCCACCGTTACGGTTACATACGCATCACCGGTACCCGATGCAGGCGACAAAGTCAGCCAAGTTTGGTTGGCAGTTGCCGTCCAAGCTGCTGTAGAAGTTACCTGCACCTGAAACGTTTCACCTTCGGCAGACACATCTTTGGAAACAAGAGATATCGAAATCATCCCTTCTTTTTCACATGCGGTAAACAGTACCGCCACGCAGCACACGGCTGCAAAAATCATTTTCTTGTTCATAATTCATTTAATTTTTTGTAGGAAACAAATCCATTTACATTGTAAAGTTACAATAATTTGCAAAGATACAATATCTTTTATAAAAAGCATAATAAGCCATAAAAACAACTCATTTGCATTTTTTAATCTTAAAAATTTGTTTTCCACATAAAAACTGCGTAACTTTGAAGTTATTATTATAAAATTGAATACCATGAGAACAATTCCAGCTTCAGAATTAATCATCAATAGTGATGGAAGTATTTTTCACCTTCACGTAAAACCGGAACAAATTGCCACAACAATTATATTAGTTGGCGATCCCGGACGTGTAACAATGATTGCCAAACATTTTGACAGTATTGAATGTGAAGTTTCAAGTCGTGAATTTCATACCATTACAGGTATGTATAAAGACAAACGTTTATCGTGTGTTTCGCACGGTATCGGACCCGACAATATTGACATCGTTGTTACAGAATTAGACGCATTAGTCAATATTGACTTTACCACACGTACCGCAAAAGCTGAGCATACCACTTTAACACTTGTTCGTATCGGAACATCAGGTGGATTGCAAGAAATTTCTCCGGTTGGGACTTATGTCGTTTCCAAATATTCGATGGGATTTGACGGCGTTTTGAATTTTTATGAAACTCCAACCGATTTGTTGGAAATGGATATGGAAAATGCGTTTAAAGCCCATGCCGAATGGTCGCCACGATTAACTTCACCTTATTGCGTAAAAGCCGATGAAGAATTGGTGGAACGTATCGGTTTCGATATGGTTAAAGGTATTACTATTGCAGCTCCCGGATTTTATGGTCCACAAGGACGATATGTTCGTGCTAAATTAGCATTTCCACACTTGAACGAAAAAGTAATGTCTTTTAAATACAAAGGTGACGTGATTACCAATTTTGAGATGGAAAGTTCAATGGTTGCAGGATTGGGTAAACTCCTTGGGCACAAAGCAATGACTGTTTGCGCCATTATTGCAGGACGTGTATCCAAGAACATGAATACCAACTATAAAGGTTCCATAGAAGGCTTGGTTGAAAAAGTATTGGAACGCATTTAAATAACTGATGCCCACATATAAAAAAAACGCCTTGTAAGAGGCGTTTTTTTTATATTAATTACGGCAACATATCTAAATTTTCGTCGTCAAAAGCTTCATAATCTTCAGGAAAAACATACCGACTTAAATCTGGTACATCGACATTTTTAAATTTTACCTTAGATTGCGAACCTTTCTTTTTCTTATATTCTAAAGGGATTTTCATATTACGCTCTTGTTTAAGCTACAATTAACCACACCGTATAAATAATATATGAGGCAATAAATAAAGCTCCTTCCCACCTATCCAAACGCCTGCCTTTGCCGGTAAAAATAAACACAAACAATAACAAACTGACAAAAACATTGACCAACAAATCGATTATCGATGAAGGTGTTCCATGTATTGGGCAAATAATCGCCGATATACCTAAAATAAAGAAGGCATTAAAAATATTTGAACCCACAATATTAGCAATGGCAATATCCACTTTATTTTTTTTTGCTGCAACTACCGAAGTCGCTAATTCCGGCAATGAAGTGCCAATAGAAATAATAGTCAAGCCGATTACCCGCTGCGACATTCCCCACATTTGTGCCAGTTTAACAGCTGAATCGACAATCACTTTGGCACCTACCACCAACAGCACAAGTCCTCCGACAACAAATAAAATAGATTTCCACCAAGGCATTTGTTTATAATCATCTTCGGTTGATGATACACGATTACTCAACGAAGTTTGTATGACATACCCCATAAAAATGGCAAAAAACAGCAATAGAATACAACCGTCAACGCGAGAAATAACATTAGCCGTTGCACCATCCATCCAACTATCGGATAACAGAAACAATAAGGCCACTGCCGACAAAACCGTTAAAGGTACCTGTATCCATGTCGTTGCCTTATCAACTGTTAAAGGTTGTATGAGCGCCGAAAGCCCTAAAATGGCCAAAATATTAAAAATATTGCTCCCAACAATATTCCCCAATGCAATATCCGAATTTCCTTCAAGAGAAGAAAAAATGTTTACTACCAATTCGGGAGCCGATGTTCCAAAAGCGACAATTGTCAAGCCAATCATCATATCGGAAACACGCAAACGTTTAGCGACAGAGGAAGCTCCATCAACTAAAATATTAGCGCCATAAATTAAGGCACAAAAGCCTATAACAAGTAAAAATACTGATAATAACATAAAAACGTAATTTAGTTTATTATACACACATATTAAATCTACTTATTTTTTCATGAGCATACGGCAACGTTATATTTAACTGCTTAGTATCCGAAGAAGGAATTTCAAACATGGCATCCATCATAATGGTTTCTGTCATAGAACGTAATCCTCGTGCCCCTAATTTAAATTCAATGGCTTTATCAACAATAAAATCCAAAACTTCATCAGTTATCATTAACTTTACTCCATCCATTTCAAACAATTTCGTATATTGCTTAACAATAGAATTTTTCGGCTCCGTCAAAATGCGCCGTAAAGCCGTTCTATCCAATGGATTCAAATATGTTAAAATAGGCAATCGTCCAACTATTTCCGGTATCAGTCCAAATGCTTTTAAATCTTGTGGAGCTATATATTGCAACATATTGTCACGGTCTATCAAACTGCGCTCATGTGCCACGCCAAAACCAACCACATTGGTATTCAAACGCTGAGCGATTTTCTTTTCAATGCCATCAAATGCACCACCACAAATAAATAAAATATTTTGTGTATTTACTTCTATCATTTTTTGATCGGGATGTTTTCTGCCTCCTTGAGGCGGGACATTTACAACAGACCCTTCCAATAGTTTCAAAAGTCCTTGCTGAACTCCTTCACCACTCACATCACGGGTGATACTCGGATTGTCTCCTTTACGAGCAATTTTATCAATTTCGTCAATAAAAACAATGCCACGTTCAGCTGCTTTAACATCATAATCAGCCACTTGCAACAATCGTGTCAGAATACTTTCGATATCTTCACCAACGTATCCTGCTTCTGTCAAAACAGTAGCATCAACAATGGTAAATGGTACATTCAATTTTTTTGCAATAGAACGTGCCAACAATGTTTTTCCCGTACCTGTGCGACCAACTAAAATAATATTAGATTTCTCTATCTCTACATTTTCATCAGACTTTGGCTGCGTAATGCGCTTGTAATGATTATACACAGCTACCGACAGGTATTTTTTAGCTTCATCTTGTCCTATCACATATTGATCTAAAAACTCTTTTATTTCCAGTGGTTTGGGAATGGCATCTATTTTAAAATCGCCTTTCTGTTTTAATTCGGTCAACAGTACATTATTAGCCATTTCTACACACGCATCACAAATACATCCGTCTATTCCGGTCAGCATCATGCGCACTTCGGACTGTTTACGCCCGCAAAAGCTGCAGCATTGTTCTGTTTGAACTTTTTTAGCCATTTATTTTCCTTTGTTTTCGCGTGTCAAAATCATATCTATCATTCCATACTCCAATGCTTCTTGAGAAGTCATCCAATAATCACGGTCGGAGTCAACAGAAATTTTGTCAAACGAATTGCCTGAATGATCAGCTATGATTTGATAAAGTTCATTTTTCAATTTCTGTATTTCACGCACTGTTATTTCCATATCAGAAGCTTGTCCCTGCATACCTCCCATAGGTTGGTGAATCATTACACGCGAATGCTTTAGAGCAGAACGTTTCCCTTTTTCTCCTGCAACTAATAAAACTGCGGCCATAGAAGCAGCCATTCCTGTACAAATAGTGCCTACTTTGCTACCAATATATTGCATTGTGTCATAAATACCCAGTCCGGCGTAAACAGATCCTCCCGGGCTATTTAAGTATATTGAGATATCTTTACCGGGATCTGCCGTATCCAAAAACAACAATTGTGCCTGAATAACATTTGCTACATAATCGTTAATTTCTGAACCTAAAAAAATAATGCGATCCATCATCAAACGAGAAAAAACGTCCATTTGAGTAACATTCAACTGGCGTTCCTCCAAAATAGAAGGTGATATATAACTTTCACCACGCATATTTATTTCCGCCATATACTTATCAAGAGCCAAACCATTCATATTCAAATGTTTGGTTGCAAATTTACGAAATTCATTCTGTTCCATAATTCATATTTTTAGAGTTAATAATCAATTAGTTATCGTGTCAGCATAAATTTAATGCTAAATCCAAAATCTGTATTCGACATCGGATAAGAAGTCGATATGAGCGGGTTATTCATCTGATAATCACAGAACAATCTCAAATTAAGTTTAGAACTGAATACATAATCAACCGTCAATTTCATAGTAAGCGTTTTATTCCCACTTGTTGGCTGTACCGTCTCGACATCTAACTTACGAATCAGAGTTGCTATATCCTTAAAAGAGAAATCCAAACGTGTAGTCAAATCATTTTTAATCTTCTTCTGTTTATTCTGTTTTAATTTCAAAATTATATCAAAATCTTTGATAACATACCCAACGCCAACAACCCACTCCTTATTATAAGCCTCCAACATCTGCAAGCTTGTCAGATTTAACGTCAAATTTCGCTGCTGACGATATTCCAATTTGAAAGTAAAACTATTTTTCATCGCAGCATCAATGCTGAACAACGGGCTGAAACTTTCATTAAGTGAAACGCTCGCAATATCATACGGCGAAGATGGAACCGGATTACCACTTGTTACATCACGCACAAAGCCCAAACCATCCTGAGTTTCCACATAATTCATATATGATGTGTAAGAACCTACATTATAAGTACATTGGTAAGCATGACTCAATGTCAATGATTTAAAGTTCTTACTCACCCAAGGTATTCGAGATAAACCTGTATATGAAATACGCCAGTTGGGTAACAAGCTCCACATAGATGGAAATAGTGAAGATCCTGCCTTCTCTATTGGATTATTGGTATAAGCAGCCAAAAATGCCGGAATTAACACATCAGGCGAATTAAGGTTATATGCCCCATTATTGGTATCATAAGTTTTTCCTCCCAATGCATTGCCATTCATAAAACCATTCGTCGGATAACGCGAACCTGTATATTTTCCTTGCAACTGTTCCATAACGTATTGACGATTCTCCCTGAATTGATTAAAAGCACGTGAATCGTAATTATTTTCCAAATTCCCTGTGCTCCAAAAAGCCGTTCCAAAAGCCACTTTCGTAATACGCAAAGTTCCGGTAAACGAATTTGGCATTCCATCAAACATATATTGAATAGAATTTTGATCTGTAGAAACATATTTGGCCGTTAAATCAATTTTCAAGCCGGAAATCGGTTCCAATGTTGCTTTCATATCCAAATCTTTAGCATGATTCAATAGTGCAGGATCGATGATAGAATCATTGGCTGACAGCCACCCGCTTTCCATCGCACGCTCCAAATATGCTTTATCAGGCATTCCAAAAGCAAAATCCAAACCGGGAACCAACATTTTATCAACATTTGACTGACCAAAAAAGGTAATACCATTCATAAATCCCGGCAATACCATACTGTTAGTTTCTTTATATGTGATAGAAAAACGACGTATCAACATTAAGAAACGTACTGAAAAATCAGCCACCTGCTGTGCCGGCGAAACTATATTAGGATTCAACGTTTCTACAAAAAGTTTAATACTGTCGACTGAGGACTGACTTGACCACTCTACAGTTGTTTTGTCAATGACTTTATAAGTTATCTTGACCGGTTTCCCCTGTAATGTCATTGCCTCCATTTTTACCTTATCGCTATTAAGTGAATGCTTCAACGACTGCTTTTCACCTTTCTTCACTTCCATTACCTGCGCATAAGTATTGGGAGTAAATTTAGCAACCCGACTTTGTTGTGAAGAAAACTTCTGGTTTATTTTCTTCAGATATTTCGATTTATTATATAGTGTTTCAAAATTTAATTGACCATCTACCTGCCAGTTTGTAACATTCGAAATGGTATTTCCCAAATCAATATCACCCGACGAAACTCCTGTATCCCACTTATAACTGGCATTATATTGAGCATTCGCCGTTATAAAATCAAGATATGGAATTTTATTGATAGGTATTGCCCATGATGCCGTAAATAATTGTTGATAACTCAAAGGTCGACCTCCATTTGCCAAGCTCATCAATACGGTATCTTTCCACAACTCATACTCGTCAGGGAAAAATTGTTGATTAACCGGCAATGTCAATGCTTCGTCAAAACGGGAATTTGTGGCAGTACGTAAAGAGAATTTTAAATTCTTCGTCAAATCATACTTAAATTCAAATTGACGATCCCACACAAAATCCTTACTAAACGACAACAACGGATTCGTATAATCATAAATACTCACATCCATAGAACCATTCAAATCACGCACTTGTGTTTCCGCATACCTGCGGTCTAAATTAATGGTAAATGCCAACAAATTAGGTATATAGTTCAAGCCAAACTCCTTAATAATACGCCAATCCTTCAATTTCGTTGAATTTTTGAAAGGTTCCCAAGGTGTTGGTGTTACCGAATAATTATAATTAAAGGCGCCTTTATGTTCTTTAGTAATATTACGTTCCGTTTCCGGATTTAATTCATTCGACTGATTATAAGCATACGAAACAGAAAAATTGGCAGGATCGTAAATTTTCGGTTTCTTGCTGCGTATATCAACTCGAACATTGGTCAAATTCACACTATGTGTAATCGTTTTGGTTTGAGACATTTTCAACAACGAATCTTTTTCGGCTTTGGTTTCCAAAATATCAAGAGCATCATTTAATTCCACATCCGGATCCAACGGATTATATTTAGGCGTATGATTATCTAAAGAATATGAATAATACAAGGGGATTTTTACATTTGCTTTGGCCGGGAAAAAACGTCCAACCTCAAATGCTGTTGAAATATTAAACTGTGTATAATCATCTAAACGACGTTCTGAGATATTTTCTTCTATTCCACCAAAACCAGCTGATTCATAACGTCCTGACATATTTACAGAACCAACATCAGAAAGTCCGATGGCCAAATTACCCATTGCACCCCAACCTCCATCTTCATTATAATCAGTCAAACGTAATTCATTTACCCAAACTTCTGCTGTTTTTACTACATTGGAACGGTTGCGAACTCCAATCATCATAATGCGCACTTCGCCCAAATTCGGATTACCAATTACCGTTACTTTATTTTTAGGTTTATTCGGGTCATATTCCGAATAAGCGACTGTTAAACCACGTTTTGCCTGATTTCTGTTTAATTTAACCTGCGTTAAAAGCTCCAACGGGAAATCAATCATATTTTCGTCAGGCCAAACAACGCTGGCTTCATTGGAACTATAATGACCCGCAGGTGTCAACTTCAACGGAATTTCATATTCATAATAATTACTCTGATTATCGCTTCCCAATCTAAGAAACAAAGTCATCTCATAATCTTTCAAATCTGTAATATCATCTACTAATTTTTCTGCATGTGTAAACATTTGCAGACGACGATATTGTCGCATATCGTAACTGATATTTTTATAGACAGCACGGGCATCTTCAGGCGATAAATTTTTCACTTTGAGCAACATTGACTGCTCATTTTCCTGACGCAATTGTGGCTGGCTTGGGTCTGTTTCACGCGTTACACCCGGTGGCAACACATAGTTAACAGGCTCTTTATTAACATTTTCTTCAATATTAACAGCTGAAACATCTATTTGTCCAACCGAAGACGGCGGTGTTTTTATATCATACAAATCTTTTGTGTAGGTGCGCCATTCGCCACGTACCAATTCCAATGTACCAAAACGCAAATGTGTTTCTTCCTTGAAATTGTGCATAAACATACGCATAAAACGAATAGATTTAAAATCGCGGATAGAACCTATTTTCTTCTCATATTCCCGTATTGGAATTTTAAATTGATACCATGTCACATTTTCCTTGTTACCATTCGCAAGTTCTACATTTGCCACAACTTTATCCGTTACATAATTTTTCCCTATTTCCAAATCTGAACGACGCAAAGAAACCTTATATTGAAAATATTTTTCATATTCATTCAACGTGTTATCTTGGTTAATGTCCTCTACATCAGGTACAGTAGTGGCAGAAGTTGTATAAACCTCACTACCGGTAGCTTGAGAATTACCTTCTACACCACAATAATGTTTGTAACGTTGCAAGATAGAAACCTCCTGCTCGTCATAATCCGATCCTCTGTAATGATGAAAATTATCACCGGCAGGATCATTCAAAGGGGAATAAGCATCAGCTTCCATGGCCGCAATAGTAGCAGGGGAAAGTATCGTACGCAAACCATCAACATAATTTTTATAGGTAGAGAATGTCAACTCTTCTTCAGTACGCAAGCCATTAAAACCAACGTCCTGATACTGACGAGCATTATTGTCATTATCAAATGCAAGTACCATGGACTGTGTCTTAGGGACACGTCCCCAAACTGTTCGCTCAGACTCCAACGTATCTCCGGTTATCGACATCCCATTTTCAAAGAATTTTTTACCATCCTTTAAAATATCCTCAGAAATATCACCCAAGTTAAAATATAAATCGCCACCCTGTGCAACACCATCCTTATCATTAACAAAAGGATCCAGCATCCAAAATTCGATATATTCAATATTGGAAGTTTCAAAATCACTCGTTTCTATTTTGCGCATCATTCCTCCCCAACGTTTTTCCGGATTACTCAATGTCCCATCGGCATTCATACCATTTATATCTAAATTATATGGTCCTCGTTCCAACGGATAATAACTTAAATTTAAAACGGAAAGATAAGACGACTGACCTGAAACACCTTCACGATTCGGGAAAATTTCCTGTTCCAAAACCTCACGTGTCAAATGATTGGATTGCAAATTCTTATCACTACGAATATGTTCCGGTGTAGTAGAATTATTACGATTAAAAACACTGTTGTCTATGGAATACCACGATAACAAAGCTCTATTTTTACCATAATCTACATTATTAGATTTCACGGCTTCTGGGAATAAAGCTCCGGCTGAAGGGTCATAAGGTGTACTTGCCAAATGCCAATAATACGGATACCGTAAATCAATGCCGGTAGTTGTAGATTCAAAATCGTCCAAATAAGCATAACCTGAATTATTCTTGATTTTGCGGTGCCCCGGTATCAACTGAGCAAACTCACCGTTAAACACAATGGTAGAAGGAGCAGTGGCATTGATACCGGGAATTTTATCCACCACATTGGTAAGCCACTGCGATTCTCCCCGATAAGAAGCATTTAATCCCCAAATAGTATTGGCTATGGGTTCACTGCCATATTCGGTTTTTGTTACCAATGGCATTTCAGAAAGATGCATTATAGTCCCACCAACCGAAAGATTTTTGTTAAATTGATATTCAAGATGAGTACCCAATAAAGTCTTACGCTGCAAGTTAAAGGTCGATTGATTTTCGAGCGATACATTAACTGCTGTACCGGCTGCTAACACAGATTGATTTAAAATAGTAACTGTTCCCATTGTATAATCTACCGTGTAATCAACATTTTCGACTAACTGTTTACCACCGGCAGTTACAACCACTGAACCACGCGGTACGTTCATGGCATTCAAACGAATTTCAGAACCTGAACTCGCCTGATATTCACCGGAAAGTCGGAATTTATTTTTTTCTGATAACTCCTGTGCTACTACCAAAGTAGAGTCGTATAATTCCTCAAAAACATACTTATCGGCAATGGCGTCATTACCAATAGCCGTTCGTAAATGAGAGCCAAATGGCTCAACTACAGGAAAATACACACGACCTGTGCTGGAATTAATGGTATAACCATCCACATAGTCAAATTTACCATCAGGATTGGCTTCATTGCGACTATCCAAACGGTCTAAATTCATAACTTTCAGTAATATCTTATTTTTAATTTTCCCTTCCGTCAGATAATTTACATAAACTCCTGTTGAATCATTTTTATATTGTACATCTAATTTAAATTTATCCTTTTGAATTTGCATACCGCCTATATAATAGACGTTTTTCATCATCAAATCCCACAAAGCTAAATGTGGTGATACTGCCGTTCCTTTCAAAAGTTTTACTATCAAAGAATTAGGAGATTCTACGCCATCAGTTGAAAATTCACCTACCTGATAAACTTTGCCTCCCACCGTATATTCGTAAGCAACTGCCAAAACTTCATCAGCATATAGCGGTGTCTTTAACGAAATAAAACCTAACTGTGTATTGAGGGTATATTCTGAAGCGTCCAAACGACGTGCACTTTCAATTTTTTCGTAATCTTCTCCACCAACAATACCATACGACATATATTGAGCTTCCAATAATTCATTTACCATCTGAATATTTCGAATATTCGGAATGGCTTTTATCTCATCATAAAGCGTATTGGCATCATTATCAGCATAAGAAAGTCCTTTGGGTATCCAGTGTGAATTGTCAACACGTTTAGGCTCGCCAATATCCATAAAACCGATAATGTTTCGTGCCTGATCAAAATTACCGCGTTTATTGGTGACCCACACTTCTACCCTGTTGATGGTTACCCCTGAAGCAACATAAGGTAATTTTGACATATTTTTATCGTACGAATCACGAAAATAATGTGAAAGAAAAAAGTGCCGATTTTCATCATATTTATCAATCGGTATTTCAAACGACGTTAATTGTGCACCTCCTTTTGTACTGACAGTCTGACTTTGCGACTCTTGCTGCGACACTACAGCCGTTATGTTCAATTTTCCAAACTGCAATTCAGTTTTAAATCCAAATAATGCAGAGCTTCCTTTTATTAAAGAACTATTAAGTGGCAAACTGACATTACCGGCTTCTATTTTACGGATAATCTCATCTTCTTTGCCTTCATAACTTAATTTCAACAATTTTTGGTCAAAATCAAATGTGGCTTCCGTATTATAATTCATGGTAAAATTAATTTTATCACCAACCTTACCATTCACATTCAATTGTATTTTTGTATCAAAATCGAAATTAGTCGTTCGACGCAAACGTTCCGTAAGTGTCGGATTATCAATTCGATTTGATTTTATTCCGAAAATAATTTCCGCCGATCCTTGTGTCTTTATCTGTACGCCACCGGGACCAAATACCTTATCGGCAGGTCCAAGGCTGAATTTCATATCCGTAATATTGAATTTATCCTCAAAATTCGATTGTGTTTCTGCATTTTTTGTACGCCAGTATTGCCCCATTTGTTGACCTAACGAATAAGTTTTATATTCATCGGAAGAAAACACAAATGGTGTAGCTATTTCCATATCACCAACCTTGGTACGCATAATGTAATTCCCGGTATTAACATCATACTCAACCGTGCTTTTTACATTATCGGGGGTACGCAAATCCATTGGCGGTTTTGCTACTAAATCCTCGTATTCGTTCGTTTCCAATTTTTTCACGCTAAATGTGGGGACCGGCACAGAATCTTTCGGTACTACATATTCTACCTTATCTTGAGGAGCTGCAGATAGCATACCAAAAGAGAGCCATGCGAAAGCACCGCCACACAAAAGACAAACAAAAATGGCAATTGTTATTTTTTGAGAAAAATTCATTTAGAGAATTGAGTGCATTGAATAAGTTTATAACATTTTCAACGCTTGTTTAATAATTTGCTCAAGCGCCAAATCAGGTCGCTCCTGTACTATTTTTTCGACAACTTTAGACGCCTGGCTCTGCATAAATCCTAACATTACCAAAGCTGACACAGCTTCCCCTCTCTCAGATTTGGCAGGAGATGCAACAGAAGCAGTTGCATCAAAAGTAGTTTTGGCTATTTTATCTTTTAAATCAACAATAATACGCTGCGCTGTCTTCAAACCGATACCCTTTATTCCTTTTATTAAAACGACATTTTCAGACAATATGGCATCACGTAATTCTACAGCCGATAAGGATGAAAGAATCATACGTGCTGTGTTTGCACCTACTCCCGACACCGAAATTAACTGCAAAAACAATTCACGTTCCGGTTTTGTCAAAAAACCATACAAAACAAAGGCATCTTCACGAATTGCTTCATAAATATAAAGCAAACACGTTTTTTTGTCTGTCAAATCGGAATAGGTAACCAAAGAAATATTGATGAAATAACCGATTCCGTTTGCTTCTACAACAGCAGCAGCCGGTGATAAATCAACGATTTCTCCTTTTATAAATTCAATCATAATAGCCTTGATATTAAATTTGCAAAATTAGTCATTTTTATGGAGTTTAACAAACAAACAATCCCGAATTTTATTAACGAAATATAGGTTTTATTTATTGTATCTTTTTTATCCTACACAATAATATGGCTACTTAAAAATAAATAAAGTTTACTCATTTTTATTTTCACTTTATAAAAAAACATATTTCAAAAACACCTAATTTTTACATTTTGAAAGTTAATAGAAAAATTACACTTTAAAATATTTCTATAAGAAATAAAAGAATTAATTTTGCAAATCAATGATTTTAATAATAATCTAACACAAAAACAGTATATGCAGAAATACGCAAAAGCACTTCTTGTTCTTGAAGATGGCACAACATTTATAGGAAAGTCATTTGGTTACGAAAGTGCGGCAACAGGTGAAATTATTTTTAATACGGCGATGGTTGGCTACCCCGAAAACCTGACAGATCCTTCGTATGCGGGTCAGTTACTGGTAGTTACATATCCTTTGGTTGGCAACTACGGCGTTCCTGAAAACCGCAGCGACAACAACGGATTACCTTTGTTTTTTGAATCTGACAAAATACAGATAAACGGCCTTATCATTTCCAACTATTCGGAAGAATACAACCATTGGAATGCCACAAAATCATTGAGCGAATGGCTGCAAGAATCAAAAGTTCCTGCTATTTTTGACATCGACACACGACAATTGACAAAAATTGTGCGTGAAAAAGGTGCCATGAACGGAAAAATTGTGTTCCAAAATAGCGACAAATCTATTGGATTACCTGATTTTAATCAATTAAATTTTGTAAAACAGGTCAGTTGTAAAAAATTAACCACTTATGGAACAGGAAAATACAAAGTTGTTTTAATAGACTGCGGCGTAAAAAACAACATTATACGCTGCCTGCTAAAAAAAGATGTAACCATTATACGCGTACCTTGGGATTACGATTTTAACGACATGAGATACGATGGTTTGTTTATATCAAATGGTCCCGGCAATCCTGCTCTTTGCAGCGAAACGGTAACAAATATCCAAAAAGCGATGAGTAAAAACAAGCCGATTTGTGGAATTTGTATGGGAAATCAATTATTGGCCACAGCGGCAGGCGCATCAACTTATAAGTTGAAATACGGACATCGCGGACACAATCAACCCGTCAGACTTATTGGTACTCCTCGCGCATTTATTACCTCACAAAATCATGGATTTGCGGTAGATGCACAAAGCATTGGAAAAGAATGGGAAGAACTGTTTGTTAATATGAACGATGGCACAAATGAAGGATTTTGTCACAAAACCAAGCCATTTTTCTCAACACAGTTTCACCCCGAAGCGTCATCAGGTCCAACCGACACCGGATTTATATTTGATGTTTTTTTCTCATTAATGGAACAATACGCCGAAAACAAGCAACTCTCCGTCAGTACCAAAGATTACATTCAACAATTTATTCAGCCCGCAAAAAGCAATACTGACAATAAGGCAGTCAAAGGTATTTCCAAAGTACTTGTACTTGGTTCCGGTGCTTTAAAAATTGGAGAGGCCGGTGAATTCGACTATTCGGGCTCACAAGCACTAAAAGCATTGAAAGAAGAAAATATTGAAACTGTACTTATCAATCCGAACATTGCCACGGTACAAACATCAGAAAACGTTGCCGACAAAATCTATTTTCTGCCCGTAACGCCGTTTTTTGTAGAAAAAATCATTCAAAAAGAGCAGCCACAAGGCATTTTGCTTGCATTTGGCGGTCAAACGGCACTTAACTGTGGTGTCGAACTTTATAAGTCGGGCATTTTCGAAAAGTATAATATTCGCGTATTAGGAACACCGGTACAAGCCATTATAGACACGGAAGACCGCGAACTTTTTGTAGAAAAACTCAATGAAATCAACGTAAAAACCATCAAAAGCGAAGCAGTGGAAACAATAGAAGAAGCACGTCGGGCTGCTAATGATTTGGGCTATCCCGTCATCATTCGGGCAGCTTACGCCTTGGGAGGTCTCGGAAGTGGTTTTTGCAATAATGAAAACGAATTAAACACACTGGTAGAAAAAGCATTTTCGTTTTCACCACAAGTTTTGGTGGAAAAAAGTCTGAAAGGATGGAAAGAAATTGAATACGAAGTCGTTCGCGATCGTTTTGACAATTGTATCACGGTTTGCAATATGGAAAATTTTGACCCTTTGGGCATTCATACCGGCGAAAGTATCGTCATTGCACCATCACAAACACTCACCAACAATGAATACCATAAACTACGCGAATTAGCAATTCGCATTATTCGCCATATTGGGATTGTAGGAGAATGTAATGTTCAGTATGCTTTCGACCCACAAAGTGAAGATTACCGCGTAATAGAAGTCAATGCCCGTTTGAGCCGATCATCGGCTTTGGCCAGCAAAGCGACCGGTTATCCTCTGGCATTTGTAGCTGCAAAATTGGGATTAGGTTATGGACTTTTCGAATTGAAAAATTCCGTAACCAAAACAACGTCAGCCTTTTTTGAGCCGGCTCTTGACTACGTTGTCTGTAAAATTCCACGATGGGATTTAGGCAAATTCCACGGCGTCGATCGTGAACTCGGCAGCAGCATGAAATCGGTAGGCGAAGTAATGGCCATCGGACGCACTTTTGAAGAAGCCATTCAAAAAGGCTTGCGTATGATTGGGCAAGGTATGCACGGTTTTGTGGAAAACAAAGAACTTGTGATAAAAGATATAGACCACGCTCTGAATCAACCTACCGACAAGCGTATCTTTGTTATTTCCAAGGCTTTTCGTGCCGGTTATACAATAGAAAACATTCATCAATTAACCAAAATAGACAATTGGTTTTTGCAAAAATTAATGAATATTGTTCGTACAGCAAACGAATTGGAAAAAGTGTCAAGTTTACAAACATTAGATGCCGACTTATTAAAGTTGGCAAAAGAACAGGGATTTTCAGATTTTCAGATTGCCCGTGCCATTTGGAAAGAAAATATGACCGATAACGCCATTGATTTAATACGCAACTACCGTAAGAAACTTACTATTATACCCGTTGTAAAACAAATAGACACCTTGGCAGCCGAATATCCTGCACAAACCAACTACCTTTACCTGACCTATTGCGGGACAGAAAATGATGTAAATTATCTCGGAGATAATAAATCGATTGTTGTACTTGGTTCAGGAGCTTACCACATCGGTTCATCAGTAGAATTTGACTGGTGTGGTGTACAGGCTCTTAACACCATTCGGCAAAATGGCTTTCGCAGCGTAATGATTAATTATAATCCGGAAACCGTCAGTACCGACTACGATATGTGCGACCGTCTCTATTTTGATGAACTGACTTTTGAACGCGTCATGGATATTTTAGATTTGGAAAATCCATATGGAGTAATTGTAAGCACAGGCGGTCAAATTCCCAACAATTTGGCAATGCGCCTTGATGCACATCAAATACCAATTTTAGGGACGTCAGCCCAAGATATTGATAACGCTGAAGACCGCGACAAATTTTCAGCTATGCTCGACCGCATTGGAGTTGACCAACCACGTTGGAGTACTCTTACTACTATGGAAGAAGTAAACAAATTTATTGATGAAGTTGGCTTTCCTGTACTGGTACGACCAAGTTACGTACTAAGCGGTGCAGCCATGAACGTCTGTTCTAATCAGGAAGAATTGGAACGATTTCTAAAATTGGCAGCCAACGTCAGTCAAAAACATCCTGTAGTTATCAGTCAATTCATAGAACATGCCAAAGAGGTAGAAATGGACGCTGTGGCTCAAAATGGTGAAATAATGGCATACGCCATTAGCGAACACATAGAATTTGCAGGTGTACACAGTGGCGATGCAACCATACAGTTTCCACCACAAAAATTATATGTAGAAACCGTGCGACGAATTAAACGTATCAGTCGTCAAATTGCTAAAGAACTAAATATTTCAGGACCATTCAACATTCAATATCTTGCACGCGAAAATGACATAAAAGTAATAGAATGTAATCTACGTGCCTCCCGTTCATTCCCATTCGTAAGCAAAGTTTTAAAAATAAATTTAATAGAACTTGCCACAAAAATTATGCTCGGACTTCAAATAAACAAACCCGACAAAAACCTTTTTGACCTTGATTATGTAGGCATCAAAGCTTCTCAGTTCTCATTCAACCGTTTACAGAAGGCCGATCCCGTGCTTGGTGTAGATATGGCAAGCACCGGAGAAGTTGGATGTATTGGCGACGACACACAAGAAGCTGTACTAAAATCAATGTTATCGGTAGGTATGCGTATTCCTAAAAAGAATATTCTTCTTTCTACCGGTGATACTAAACAAAAAATAGAGATGCTCAATGCTGCCAAATTATTGCAGGCAAAAGAATTTGATATTTTTGCTACGGGCGGAACTTACAATATGCTTTGCGAAAATGGTATAAAATGTAATAAAGTTTACTGGCCAAGCGAAAGCGACAAACAACCACAAGCATTAGAAATGCTGCACCGAAAAGAAATTGATTTAGTCGTAAATATTCCTAAAAACCTAACAGTACACGAATTAAGCAATGGTTATAAAATTCGTCGTGCTGCCATCGACCTCAATATTCCACTCATTACAAATGCCCGTTTGGCAAGTGCTTTCATTAGTGCATTTTGCAATTTGAGTTTAAATGACATCAAAATAAAAAGTTGGGATGAATATTAGTTTGAAACCACAAAATAAAACTTTTCAAAATTTTAGTTTGAAATGAGTCAATCCACACAAAACACTATAATAGATAGCATTCAGCATATCAAGCAATTCCCATTAAAACACGAATGTGGAATAGCGATGGTACGACTTCGCAAGCCACTCAACTTTTATCAACAAAAATATGGCTCATGGATGTATGGTCTTAACAAACTATATTTGTTAATGGAAAAACAACATAACCGAGGTCAGGAAGGTGCCGGAGCAGCATGCGTAAAACTTGATGCAGAAGCAGGCGAAGAATTTATGTTTCGCGAACGTGCTGAAGGTAATAATGCCATCTCGGAGATTTTTGATGTCATACATCACAATATAAATGCTGCACAAAACGGGGATAGTGAGCAAACAGTACATGTACCTTATGCCGGTCAACTTTATATGGGACATTTGCGCTACAGTACTACAGGAAAATCAGGCATCAGTTTTGTACACCCTTTTTTACGCCGTGCCAACTATCGCTCACAAAACCTGACATTGTGCGGCAATTTTAATTTAACTAATGTAGAAGAAGTCTTTCATTATTTATCCGAACATGGGCAGCATCCACGCCAATATGCGGACACATTCTTTTTATTGGAGCAACTCGGTCATCGACTTGACCGTGAAGTAGAACTTCTTTACACTCGCTTTCACACAGAAGGTTTGAGTGGTCAAAAATTGACTTGCGCCATAGAACAAAACATTGATATGGCAAACGTACTTCGGCAAGCTGCCACTTTATGGGACGGAGGATATGTAATTTGCGGCATGACAGGTAGTGGAGAATCTTTCGCTTTACGCGACAAATGTGGAATCCGACCGGCATTCTACTATATAGATGACGAAATCGTAATCATTGCATCAGAACGTCCCGTGATACAAACTGCAATGAATATTAATGTAGAATGCGTCAAAGAATTACTGCCGGGGCAAGCAATCCTGATAAATGCAAACGGCAATGTGCGTTTGGAACAGATTTTACCTCCGGAACATACCTCGCCCTGCTCTTTTGAACGTATTTATTTCTCACGTGGCAGCGATACAGACATTTACCGCGAGCGTAAATTGCTGGGTGCCAATTTGGTACCTCAAATTTTACAAGCCATCAACAACGATTTACAACATACTGTATTTTCTTTTATCCCAAATACGGCAGAAGTCGCCTTTTATGGTATGATTAATGCTCTGAATGTACATCTGAATAAAGAAAAAAGTCGTTATATTGCAGAACATTTGCACGAATTAAATCGTCAAAAAATAGAAGAAGTGCTTTCTTTTTCTGTTCGCTCAGAAAAAGTTGCCATTAAAGATATAAAATTGCGAACCTTTATCACACAAGACGAAACACGCAATGATATGGCAGCACACGTTTACGATATTACTTATGGCTGCATAAATGCAAAAACAGACAATTTGGTAATCATAGACGACAGTATTGTGCGCGGAACAACTCTTCGTCAGAGCATCATCAAAATTTTGGCACGACTACAACCTAAAAAAATTATTATTCTGTCATCAGCTCCACAAATACGTTACCCCGATTTTTATGGCATAGATATGTCTGATTTAGAAGAATTTATAGCCTTTCGGGCTACTATTGAACTGATAAAAGAACAGAATATTACACTACTTGACGACGTTTACCACAAATGCAAAGAACAACAAAACTATCCTAAAGAAAAAATGATAAACTTTGTCAAAGAGTTATATGCTCCGTTTAGCGAATTTCAAATTTCACAAAAAATAGCCCAACTGCTTACACCTGAAGAAATTGACACACCTGTAGAAATTATATTTCAATCGCTCAACGGTCTTCATCATGCCATTCCGAACCACGGCGACTGGTACTTTTCGGGCAATTACCCAACTCCGGGTGGAAATAAGCTCATAAATAAAGCTTTTATCGGCTACATGGAAAAACATAATAATTAGCAATGGTTGCGTGTGTGTGAAGGAAATTATTTGTTCTGCTTTATAAATTTCCACTATTAGTGTAATGTAAAGCCTATTACTTGTTACCTGATTAAGCAAATAAAGATTTCTCATTATACAGCACATCCACCAAATACAAGCCACAGGCAGGCATAGAAGGACCTGCAGAGCAACGATTTTTAGTCTGAATAATGGCACAAAAATCTTCTATCGAAAGTTTACCGCTGCCAACCATTAATAAAGTTCCCACAATAGCACGCACCATATTACGCAAAAAACGATTTGCCTGGATGGTAAACACCCATTCTTCGCCAACTTGTTCCCATCTGGCATAAGTCACCTTACAAAGATTTGTTTTGGTGTCGGTATGCAACTTACTGAAACTTGTAAAATCTTCATAATTAAACAATTTTGCAGCTGCCTCATTCATCTTGTCAAAATCCAACGAATACGGAATAAAACAAGCGAAATTAGTAAGAAATGGCGATTTATGCAATACGATATGATACTCATAACGTCGTGCCACAGCTGTAAAACGTGCATGATCATTGAGCGTCACGGGTACAATTTTTTCTATGGCAATATCCGGCGGAAGAAATTTATTCAAATTCAACACAAGTTTATCAAGATTCGAGATAATTTCCGGAACATTAAAATGAGCTACCATACATTTTGCATGCACACCGGAGTCCGTCCGACCTGCCCCAACGACAACAATATTGACACGCAAAATCAGACTTAAACTTCGGCTTAAAACTTCTTGCACGGACACCCCGTTAGGCTGAACCTGCCATCCACAATAATTGGTTCCATTGTACGAAAGATAGATAAAATAACGCTGTGCCATTTTAACGGTTTTTAATTTGCAAAAATACGGTTTTCATTTTGCCTGACCAAAAAAATTATATAACTTTGCCAATTCCATTAATTTTAAATTAATAAAATACCAAATAATCAATTATGGACAATAAATTGCAAGAACTTACCGACAAAATTTACAACGAAGGTGTGGAAAAAGGCAAAACTGAAGCTGCCGAAATAGTAGCGGAAGCACAAACCAAAGCAGCTGAAATAATAAGCAAAGCCAAAGCAGAAGCTGAAAAAATACTGACTGTTGCTCAGCAAAATGCAACCGAGTTGGACAAAAACACCCGTTCGGAGTTGAAACTTTTTGCCGAACAGTCGGTAAACGCGCTGAAAACGGAAATCACCAATCTTATTTGCGACAAATTGGCCAGCGACAGCGTGAAAGCCGCTACTGCCGACAAAGCCTTTATGCAAAAAATGATTGCCGACCTTTGCGCACAATGGGTTAAAAATGAAGAAGTAAGCATTGAAACCAAAGATGCCAAAGCGCTCACCGATTATTTCAAAGCCAACGCCAAAGAACTGCTTGGCAAAGGCGTAACCATTTCCGAAACCAAAGGCATTAAAACCGATTTTGCCATTGCACCGGCACAGGGAGGCTACAAAATTACCTTTGGCGATGCCGAATTTATCGCCTACTTCAAAGAATTTTTGCGCCCGAAATTGGTAGAAATGTTGTTTTAAAATTACGAATTACGATTTAACAATTACAACAATCGACGTAATTCATAATTCGTAATTCATAATTCGTAATGGAATTATGGAATATCATTATTTAATATCGGGCTTGCCTGATTTGCAGCAAGCGAACGCAAAAACGGCTCCTGCTCAAGACACGCTGCTCGAAGAGTTGCAAAACACACTGGCACCTGCCGATTTGGCACTGCTGGCTGTTTTGCGTATGCGCTACGACAACGCCAATCTGCTCAGTTATCTGGCAGATAAAGATGCAAAACTCAATCCGTTGGGCAACCTGTCCGCTGCCGACTGGCAAGAACTTATCACACTGATGGATGAGTTGGATGTTCCCAAAGATAATCGTTTGCAGCCTTATGTGCTGGAATTTTATCGCATGCTGAACGATGAAAAAGCCGCTGCCGAAATGGTTTCCAAAGAAGATTTTTTGGCAACGCTTTATTACGATTTCGGAACCGGCAGCAAAAACACCTTTTTGGCAGAATGGTTCTCTTTCTGCCTGAATCTCAATAATATACTTACTGCCACTATTTGCCGCAAACACGGTTTTGCCGTGAAACAGGCCGTTATCGGAAACAACGAAGTGGCACAAGCGCTGCGCACAAGCAGTGCCCGCGATTTCGGGTTGTCGGGTTTGCTCTCCGATGCCGATAAAATGATGGCGTTGGCCGAGGAACAGAACCTGCTCGAACGCGAGAAAAAAATAGATGCCCTCAAATGGGCGTGGCTCGAGGAACATACTTTTTTCCATTTCTTTGGTGTAGAGCACGTGCTGGCTTATTGGCTTCAGTGCGAGTTGCTGCACCGTTGGGACGGTCTGACCGTGGAACAAGGCAAAGAAATATTCAAAAATGTACTGAACGACTTGAAGAAAGATGTGAAGTTTTAAAACGAAATGACAGTACAGACGAAACATACCATAATCAATGGCGATAGCCGCAAAATGAGCGAATTGAAAGATAAATCCGTTCATTTGATTGTTACGTCTCCGCCTTATTGGCAACTAAAAGATTATGGAACCGACAGCCAAATCGGGTTTAATGACAGTTACGAAAATTATATTAATCATTTGAATTTGGTTTGGAAAGAATGTTTTCGCGTATTGCACGATGGTTGCCGTTTGTGTATCAATATTGGCGACCAATTTGCCCGTTCTGTTTATTATGGAAGATATAAAGTAATTCCCATTCATTCCGAAATTATCCGTTTCTGCGAAACAATAGGTTTCGATTTTATGGGACAGATTATTTGGCAAAAAGCCACCACTATGAATACAACCGGAGGCGGTGCTGTTATGGGCAGTTTTCCAAATCCGCGCAATGGTATTGTAAAGCTTGATTTTGAGTATATTTTGCTTTTCAAAAAGCAGGGAACAGCACCAAAACCCACACTTGAACAGAAAGCCAATTCGGCAATGACTAATGAGGAATGGAATACTTATTTTAACGGACACTGGTATTTTAACGGAGTCAAACAAGATAAGCATTTGGCGATGTTTCCTGAAGAATTGCCGCACCGCTTAATTAAAATGTTTTCGTTTCCTGAAGAAACAGTTTTAGATCCGTTTATGGGAAGCGGAACAACCGCTTTAGCGGCAAAAAACTTGCAACGGAACTCTATTGGTTATGAAATCAATTCGGATTTTATTCCGATTATTAAGGAAAAAATCGGGAAAACGAATCTTTATGTCAAGACTGACATTGAGGTCGTGAAACAAAATACAACTGTTGATTTTAAAACGGAAATAAAATCGTTGCCGTATCAATTTATTGACACACACAAAATTGATAAGAAGATAGACGTAAAACAACTGCAGTTTGGTTCTAAAATTGACAGCCAAAGCACAGCAAAGCGCAAAGAATTGTTTTCTGTAAAAGAAGTGATAAGTCCGGAACTTGTAATTTTAAACAATGGCTTGACAGTCCGTCTGATAGGTGTCAAACAAAATCCTCAAATCAATGGACGGGCAATCGCTTATCTGAAAGAAAAAGTTTCGGGAAAACGAATATTTTTAAAATATGACAACCAAAAATATGATAGCCAAAATAATTTGATGGTGTATTTGTATTTGGAAAATAAAACATTTATAAATGCTCATTTGCTCAAAGACAAAATGGCATTGGTAGATGATACAATGGACTTTAAATATAAAAGCAAATTTAATACCTTGTAAATATGGGAAAAAGAGAACATAAACGTTATTCAATGGAGTTTGGTAAAAAAGAGAAGGTACTTAATTATGCTTTTCAAACCTATCAACTTTCAAGACCAAACAAAGTAGGTGCGGTAATGGCTTTAATTCGCCAATGCCAACCGCAAACAATTGAAGAATGGAAAACTTGGTATTTTGAAAATGCTAAAACTGATGGAAAAAATGCCTTTAAAATAACAAAAGAGAGTTTATTGGAACTTGGTGAACGTCTTTATACCAAAATAACGGAAGTTGTTATACCGGAATGGCAAGAGGCTTTTAATCAATTAACTAAAGAAGATTGCATTGATTATATTTATAACTTAACAATAAATAGAACATTTGATGGATATTTGCGTGAGAAATCGGTTATTAATGATGGCTTAGCGAAAATATTTTCTGATACAGTATTTGAAGAAAGCGACCCGGAACTTGATCACGCAGGTGATATTGATTATGTGGCAAAAATAGGTGATAAAGCAATAGGAATACAAATTAAACCAGTTACAGCTAAAGCTAATTTTGGTGCATATTCACTTACCGAACGAATGAAAGCAAGTTTTGCTGATTTTACTGAAAAATATGGAGGTAAAGTTTTTATCGTATTCAGTTTAGACGGTGAAATTGCTAATAAGGAAGTTATAGAAGAAATAAAAACAGAAATACAACGATTAAAATAAAAAACAAAAACATATATGGCAACAAAAGGAAAAGTTAAAGGTATCATTGCCAACCTTGTAACGGTAGTGGTAGATGGTCCGGTAGCACAAAACGAAATTTGCTACATTACCATAGGCGACACGCGTCTGATGGCTGAAGTTATCAAAGTAACAGGCGAAAATGTGTATGTACAGGTATTTGAAAGTACGCGCGGTCTGAAAGTGGGCAACGAAGTAGATTTTACGGGACATATGCTCGAAGTAACACTCGGTCCGGGCTTGCTCAGCCGCAATTACGATGGATTGCAGAACGACCTCGACAAACTGACCGGCGTATTCCTCAAACGTGGTGAATACAATTTTCCGCTCGACGAAGAAAAACTTTGGCAGTTTAAGCCTTTGGCAAAAACAGGCGACAAAGTGCAGACTGCCTCGTGGTTAGGCGAAGTGGACGAAAACTTTCAGCCACACAAAATTATGGTACCGTTTGTAATGCAGGGCGAATACACCGTTAAATCGGTGGTTGCCGCAGGCGAATATAAAATAAAAGATACCATTGCCGTCATTACCGACGAAGAAGGTAACGACCACGACATAACAATGATACAGAAATGGCCGGTAAAAAAAGCCATTACCAACTATGTGGAAAAACCCCGTCCGTTTAAACTGTTGGAAACGGGTGTGCGTACTATTGACACTGCCAACCCGATAGTGGAAGGCGGTACCGGATTTATTCCCGGCCCGTTTGGTACGGGAAAAACGGTATTGCAGCACGCCATTTCGAAGCAGGCTGAAGCCGATATCGTAATTATTGCCGCCTGCGGCGAGCGTGCCAACGAGGTAGTGGAAATTTTCGTAGAGTTCCCCGAACTGGAAGACCCGCACACCGGACGCAAACTGATGGAGCGTACCATTATTATTGCCAATACGAGTAATATGCCCGTTGCCAGCCGTGAAGCGTCTGTTTACACCGCAATGACCATTGCCGAATATTACCGTTCTATGGGTTTGCGCGTATTGCTTATGGCCGACTCAACTTCACGTTGGGCGCAGGCGTTGCGTGAAATGAGTAATCGTTTGGAAGAATTGCCCGGACAGGATGCTTTCCCGATGGACCTTTCGGCCATTATTGGCGCGTTTTACAGCCGTGCGGGATACGTGTATCTCAACAATGGCGCGACCGGTTCCATTACCTTTATCGGAACCGTTTCGCCTGCCGGCGGTAACCTGAAAGAGCCGGTTACGGAAGGTACCAAAAAAGCCGCTCGTTGCTTCTATGCATTGGAACAAAACCGTGCCGACCGCAAACGTTATCCGGCCGTGAACCCGATTGAAAGCTATTCTAAATATATCGAATATCCTGAATTTGAGGAATATATCAAAACCAAAATTCAGGGCGACTGGTTAGGCAAAGTCAATGAAATGAAAACGCTGTTGCAGCGCGGTAAAGAAGTGCAGGAGCAGATAAATATCCTTGGTGATGACGGTGTACCCGTAAATTATCACGAAACATTCTGGAAATCGGAAGTGATTGACTTTGTGATTTTGCAACAAGACGCTTTCGACAAAATCGACTCGGTTTGTCCGCTCGAACGTCAGGAATTTATGCTCAACCTCGTAATGGATATTTGCCACCACGATTACGATTTCGATAACTTCAACGATGTGGATAATTATTTCAAGAAAGTAAT